>NZ_JBITMD010000008.1:0-462438 GCF_044465905.1 Nonomuraea sp. NPDC049480 | reverse complement strand
TCCAAGCAATAACCGTCAAATATGACGGGGTCATACATGTGTGATGCACATGCACTGGCTTTTAACACACTGTTGAGTTCTCAAGAAACGGACGCATTCATCCCGCCAGAATCTCTTCAGAGACCCTCGCGCGGAGGCTCACACTTCGTTTTCCCTTCAGACTACCAGATCCGGACGATTCTTGTCAAACCGCCCGATCCGGGAGCTTCCGGACTTGCCCCTCTTCGAGGCAACCCTGCTAACTTACTCCAACTTTCGGCCTTTGTCCAACCGCGTGGCGGACGCAACCCGAAACCGGAGTTCGATCAGAGGGATGTCAGGGCTAACCAGCCCCGCGTTGAAAACTCTAGCAGCCTCAGGGCCGGGGAAGGCCCATCTTCGGTAACGAATAGACCTTCCCCGCGTCTGTAAGGTTCAAACACCGAGGCCGGCGAGCTGAGCCTCCAGCCGCGCGATGTCGGCGGATGCCTGCTCGGCGCGGCTCCTGACCTTGGCGACCACGTCTTCCGGCGCCTTGGCCATGAACTGCTCATTGCCCAGCTTGGCCGCCACCTGCGCGGCCTCCTTGCGGGCGACGGCAAGATCCTTCTCCAGCCGCTTGCGCTCGGCCGCGACGTCGATGGCGCCTGCCGTGTCGATCTCCACGGTCACGTCGCCCACGGTCAGACGCGCCGTGGGGGCGAAGGATTCACCGGGCTCTGTCAGGCGCAGCAGCACGCGAGCGGCCGTCTCCTGGCCCGCCAGCGGCGTGCCGGCGAGGCCGAGGCGGGCAGCCACCTTCTGGCCCGGCTTGAGGCCCTGATCTGAGCGGAACCTGCGGACCTCTGTCACCAGCTCCTGCAGCGCGCCGATCTCGGCCTCGGCCGCCGCGTCCGCGTAGCGGGGGTCGGGGACCGGCCACGGCGCCACGACGAGCGACTCGCTACCCGTGACGGCCCGCCACAGTTCCTCGGTCACGAACGGCACCAGCGGATGCAGCAACCGCAGCAGCGAGTCGAGCACGTGGCCGAGGACCTGCCTCGTGTGCTCCAGTCCCTCGCCGAGCTGAATCTTGGCCAGCTCGAGATACCAGTCGCAGACCTCGTCCCACGCGAAGTGGTAGAGCAGGTCGGCCGCCTTGGCGAACTCGAACTCCTCGAACGCGGCGTCGGCCGCCGCCACCACGGTCTGCAGGCGCGACAGGATCCACCGATCGGCCGCGGTCAGCTCCGCGCCGCCGAGCGAGCCGACGGCGGCGCCGTTCATCAACGCGAATCTGGTGGCGTTCCAGATCTTGTTGCAGAAGTTACGCGAGCCGGCCGCCCACTCCTCGCTCACCGCGACGTCGGCGCCGGGGTTGGCGCCGCGCAGGAGCGTGAAACGGGTGGCGTCGGCGCCGAAGCGCTCCACCCAGTCGAGGGGGTCGACGACGTTGCCGAACGACTTGGACATCTTCTTGCCGTACTGGTCGCGGACCATGCCGTGCAGCGCCACGACCCGGAACGGCGGCTCGCCGTCCATGGCGTACAGTCCGAACATCATCATCCGGGCGACCCAGAAGAACAGGATGTCGTAGCCGGTGACGAGCACGGACGTCGGGTAGAAGCGGGCCAGCTCCGGCGTGTTGTCCGGCCACCCCAGCGTCGAGAACGGCCACAGCCCCGAGGAGAACCAGGTGTCCAGGACGTCGGAGTCCTGGGTGTAGCCGGCAGGCGGCTCCTCGTCGGGGCCCACGCAGACGACCTCGCCGTCCGGGCCGTACCAGACCGGGATGCGGTGCCCCCACCACAGCTGCCGCGAAATGCACCAGTCATGCATGTCGTCGACCCAGTCGAAGTAGCGCTTGGCCAGCTCCGGCGGGTGGATGCGGGTGCGCCCGTCGCGAACGGCGTCGCCGGCCGCCTTGGCCAGCGGCGAGACGTTGACGAACCACTGCAGCGACAGCCGCGGCTCGACGACGGTCTTGCAGCGCGAGCAGTGGCCGACCGCGTGGACGTACGGGCGCTTCTCGGCGACGATCCTGCCCTCGGCACGCAGCGCGGCGACGACCGCGGGTCGAGCCTCGAAGCGGTCGAGCCCCTGGAACGGCCCGTGCGCAGTGATCACGCCACGCTCGTCCATGACGGTCAGCGACGGCAGGGAATGACGCCGCCCGATCTCGAAGTCGTTGGGGTCGTGGGCCGGGGTCACCTTGACCGCTCCGGTGCCGAACGCCGGATCGACGTGCTCGTCGGCGACCACGGGGATCATGCGGCCGGTGAGCGGCAGCTCGACCATGGTGCCGACCAGATGGGCGTAGCGCTCATCTGAGGGGTGGACGGCCACAGCGGTGTCGCCGAGCATGGTCTCGGCCCGCGTGGTGGCCACCACGATCTCGTCGGAGTAGCGGATCGAGATCAGCTCACCCTCGTCCTCGCTGTGCTCCACCTCGATGTCGGACAGCGCGGTGAGGCAGCGCGGGCACCAGTTGATGATGCGCTCAGCACGGTAGATCAGCCCGTCGTCGAACAGGCGCTTGAAGATCGTCTGCACGGCCCGGGACAGTCCCGTGTCCATGGTGAAGCGCTCGCGCGACCAGTCGACGCTGTCGCCCAGCTTGCGCATCTGGCCGAGGATCCGGCCGCCGGACTCCTCCTTCCACTGCCAGACCCGCTCGACGAACGCCTCGCGTCCCAGGTCGTGCCGCGACAGGCCCTGCTTGGCCAGCTCGCGCTCGACGACGTTCTGAGTCGCGATGCCGGCGTGGTCCATGCCGGGCAGCCAGAGCGTCTCGCGCCCCTGCATGCGGGCGCGGCGCGTGAGCGCGTCCTGGATGGAGTGATCGAGCGCGTGCCCGATGTGCAGGACGCCCGTCACGTTGGGCGGGGGCAGGACGATGCTGTACGGCTCGCGCGAGCTGCCCGGGTCGGCGCCGAAGTAGCCTTCGGATACCCAGCGCTCGTAGCTGCGGGTCTCGACGTCGGCCGGTGTGTATTGCGTAGGCAGCTCTGGCGTTGTCACAGTGACCAATTCTAGGGAGGCGGGCAAGCGGAAAACGCCTCAAGCCCCGAACCCGGCGCCGTGCCGTCACTGGGCGGAGCGCTCGGCGCGTTCAGGGGACTCCCCTGCGGCCGCGGGCTCAGAACGCCGAAAACGCCCGCGTGGCGTGCTGCCACGGGGCGCTCGGTGTGCCGGATCGGCAGGCTCAGGCCGACTTCTCGCGCGGGGTGCGCTGCTGTTTGGCGGCCAGTTGGTCACGCGGGACGAGCGTCGGGATCGCGTGCTCGAGCACCGACTCGCGGGTGATGACCACGCGGGCGACGTCCTGCCTGGAGGGCACTTCGTACATGACGGACTGGAGCACCTCCTCCAGGATCGCGCGCAGTCCGCGGGCGCCGGTGCCGCGCAGGATGGCCTGGTCGGCGATGGCCTCGAGCGCACCGTCGGTGAACTCCAGCTCCACGCCGTCGAGCTCCAGCAGCTTGCGGTATTGCTTGACCAGCGCGTTGCGCGGCTCGGTGAGGATCTGGATGAGCGCCTCGCGGTCGAGGTTGTGCACCGAGGTGATGACCGGCAGACGGCCGACGAACTCGGGGATCATGCCGAACTTCAGCAGGTCCTCGGGCATCACGTCGCCGAAGATGTCGACCGTGTCGACCTCTTCCTTCGACCGGATGATGGCGTTGAAGCCGATGCCCTTCTTGCCGATGCGCGACTCGATGATCTTTTCCAGACCGGCGAACGCGCCACCGCAGATGAACAGCACGTTGGTCGTGTCGATCTGGATGAACTCCTGGTGCGGGTGCTTGCGGCCGCCCTGCGGAGGCACCGATGCCGTGGTGCCCTCCAGTATCTTCAGCAGCGCCTGCTGGACGCCCTCACCGGAGACGTCGCGAGTGATCGACGGGTTTTCGCTCTTGCGAGCGATCTTGTCGACCTCGTCGATGTAGATGATGCCGGTCTCGGCCTTCTTGACGTCGTAGTCAGCGGCCTGGATGAGCTTGAGGAGGATGTTCTCCACGTCCTCGCCGACGTAGCCCGCCTCCGTGAGCGCGGTGGCGTCGGCGATGGCGAAGGGCACGTTGAGCATCTTCGCCAGGGTCTGCGCCAGCAGCGTCTTGCCCGAGCCGGTCGGGCCGAGCAGCAAAATGTTGCTCTTGGCCAGCTCCAGACCGTCGTCTCTGCCCCGGTCACCGGACTGCACCCGCTTGTAGTGGTTGTAGACCGCCACCGAGAGGGCCTTCTTCGCCTTGTCCTGACCGATGACGTAGGCGTCGAGGAACTCGTAGATCTCCCTCGGCTTGGGCAGGTTGTCCCACTTGAGCTCGGAGGACTCGGAGAGCTCCTCCTCGATGATCTCGTTGCAGAGATCAATGCACTCATCGCAGATGTAGACGCCTGGACCGGCAATGAGCTTCTTGACTTGCTTCTGGCTCTTTCCACAGAAAGAGCACTTCAGCAGGTCTCCCCCGTCGCCGATGCGTGCCACCCCAGATACTCCTTTGCGTGGGACCGCCCTGCTCTCGCGAGCAGTGTCTCCGGACATCCTCCGGACTTGGCCGAACCGCTCAGGTTTCGACGTTACCGTCTTCTGGGCCCTCAGTGAGCCCCCTAGCGGCGAGTCGCACCGGAACGTGCCCTATTGGGCAGCGCTCCGGTGCGTCACGTCTCGTCTAGGAAGCCACGGCCTGAGCGCGTTTCTTCCTGGACGGGATGATGTCATCGATCAGACCATACGCCTTTGCCTCGTCCGCGTTGAGAATTTTGTCGCGTTCGATGTCCTTGCGAACTTCGGCCGAGGACTTGCCCGTGTGCCGGGCCACGATGTCCTCGAGCAGAGTCCGCATGCGCAGGATCTCTCTGGCCTGGATCTCGATGTCGCTGCCCTGGCCGCCGCCCTCGGTGGAGGGCTGGTGGATCAGCACCCGGGCGTTGGGCAGCGCGAACCGCTTGCCCGGCGTGCCGCCGGACAGCAACACGGCCGCCGCGGAGGCGGCCTGACCGAGGCAGACGGTCTGGATCTCCGGCCGGACGAACTGCATCGTGTCGTAGATCGCCGTCATGGCCGTGAAAGACCCGCCGGGCGAGTTGATGTAGATGCTGATGTCACGGTCGGGGTCGAGCGACTCCAGCGTCAGCAGCTGGGCCATCACGTCGTTGGCCGACGCGTCGTCGATCTGCACTCCGAGGAAGATGATGCGGTCCTCGAAGAGCTTGTTGTACGGGTTCATCTCCTTCACGCCGTAGGACGTGCGCTCGACGAAGGAGGGGAGAACGTAACGGCTCTCGATGTTCATGTCAGCTCCCCCTAGGAGACTGGGCCGTGTGAGGGCACCTGCCGTGCGCTACGGACGACGTGGTCGATGAAGCCGTAGTCCTTGGCCTCCTCGGCCGTGAACCAGCGATCGCGGTCGGAGTCGGCCTCGATCTGGTCCAGCGGCTGCCCCGTGTGGAAGGCGATCCGCTCGGCCAGCGTCTTCTTCACGTAGAGCATCTGCTCTGCCTGAATGGCGATGTCGGCGGCGGTGCCGCCGATGCCGCCGGACGGCTGGTGCATCATGACACGGGCATGAGGCAGAGCGTAACGCTTGCCCCTGGCCCCGGCGGTGAGCAGGAACTGCCCCATGGAGGCCGCCATGCCCATCACAACCGTCGATACGTCGTTCGGCACGTATTCCATCATGTCGTAAATCGCCATGCCCGCACTCACCGAGCCCCCCGGCGAGTTGATGTAGAGCGAAATGTCGCGCTCCGGGTCGTCGGCCGCGAGCAGCAGCAGCTCGGCGCAGATGCGGTTGGCGATCTCGTCGTTGACCTCCTGCCCGAGCACGATGATGCGCTCGCGGAGCAGGCGCTGGTAGAGCTGGTCTTCAAGCCGGAAGGCGGAGCCGTTCTCACGGCCTCGAGACTCAGGCTGATAGAAGGTCGGCGGGCTGGTCACAGCGTCACCTTCCGATGCGTCGTAATCGATTGGCTTTGCTTGTGACCCTAACGCGCGCCGCCCACAGGTCATGCCCGGTCCCGGTACTGTTCGCTGACGGCGCAGGTTCGGGTCTTGTGCCGGTGCGGCGTGGCCGTGCGTGCCGGCGGTGACGTGCCTGGCGCGCCCTGAGAGGGCGAGTCCGCGTGGCGCGGGCGCCGAGGGCGGTTCGGTCCGGCCTCACGCCCTACGCGCTCGCCCTGAGCCGTCTGAGCGCCTGCCGCGCTTTCCGCCTCGGGGTGCCGGACCGCGTTCCCATGTACGCCGGGACCCGCCGCCACGGGGGTTCAACAGGTGTGGCACCGGGGCACATCGGTGGCGACACGGCGGTTCCCGACAGGACAACTTCGTCGCGGACGCGCGTGTCGTCGCGGCGTCCGGCGTCGAGGTCTCGCCCCTACGGCACAGCAGCCGCACGGCACCCCAGCAGCGTCCTCCGCGCCTCCGCGCCTCCGCGGCCTCCACACCTCACGTCCTGCGGCAGGAGCAGGCCGAAGGGCGGCCCGCGGGGCACAGCACCGGCGACACGGCAACGACATAGCGGCATTCCCCGGCACGGCCACGCAGCGGAGAGCCGGAGATACCGACGGCACGAAGTCCGGAGTCGTGGAGACATCCAGCACCCCGGCGACGTGTAGGGCCGGAGGCTGCGCCGGAGATGGGGGGACGCGGAGGGCACGAAGGCCCGGAAACTCGAGGGGCGCGGAGACCCGGGGGCCTGGGGCGCGGAGGGCACCGCGACCCGGAGGCGCGAAGACGCGGAGGGCACGGCGGCCCGGAACCCGGCGGCACGGGAACCCAGGGACCCGGGCCCGGGGGCGCGGAGGGCCCGGCGGTCCGGAGACGCGGGAGGCGGAGAGCCGGCGGCCCGGGGGCCTAGGGACCGGCGCGGGTGGTGTGGAGTGCGGGTGTGCGCTGGGAGCGCTGATTGCCGGAAGCGGTGAGGGCCAGCGGTGCGGTGGGCGGGGTACGACGAAGCCCCCGGCCGCTCGGGGCCGGGGGCTTCGTCGATTGCCTGGTGGGAAGGGTTACGCCTCGGCCTTGTCCTCGGCCGCGGCCTCCTCCTCGACGACCTCTTCGCCGTTGATCTCGCTGTAGATCGCCTTGAGGTCGACCTCGTTGCCGTCGGCGTCGACGACCTTGGCCGCGTCACCGATCACGGACTTGGCCTTGTCGCGGACGATCTCGACCATGGCCAGCGTGAGCTGGTCGTTGTCGGCCAGGTGCTTGGCCAGCTCGTTGGGCTGGACGCCCATCTCCATGGCGCGGCGCACCACGAAGTTGGTCAGCTCCTGCTCCGAGACACCCAGGTCCTCAGCCTTGACGATCTTGTCGAGCACGAAGCCGACCTTGAGCGCGCGGGCGGAGTTCTGCTCGAACTCGGCCATGCGCTCCTCCTCCGTCGTCTGGTAGAGGCGGAAGAAGGCGTCGCGGCTCAGGCCGCTCTCGGCCACCTGGTGGTTGAGGTTGTGCTTGCGGGAGTCGATCTCGACCTTGAGCGCGCTCTCCGGCAGCGGGATGTCGATCTTGTCCAGCAGCGCGTCGAGGGCCTTCTCGCGGGCCTGGACGACCTGGTCGATGAGCTTGTTGCGGCGGGCCTGCTCGCGGATGCTGGCCTTGAGCTCGTCGAGCGTGTCGAACTCGCTGGCGAGCTGGGCGAACTCGTCGTCGAGCTCGGGCAGGACCTTCTCCTTGACCGACTTGACGGTGATGATCACGTCGGCTTCCTCGCCGGCGTTCTCGCCGCCGACCAGCTCGGTCTTGAAGCCCTTCTCCTCGCCCGCGGACATGCCCTCGAGCGAGGCGTCGAGGCCCTGCAGCACGGAGCCGGCGCCGACCTCGTACGAGACCTCGCTGGCCGCCTGCTCCTCGATGTTCTCGCCGTCGATCTCGGCGCGCAGGTCCATCACGACGAAGTCGCCGTTGGCGGCGGGACGCTCCACGCCGGTCAGCGTCGCGAAGCGCTGGCGCAGCGCGTCGAGCTGCTTGTCGACGTCCTCGTCGGAGACCTCGGCGGAGTCGACCGTGACCTCGAGGCCCGCGTAGTCGGGAACCTCGAAATTGGGCCGGATGTCGACCTCGGCGGTGAACTCGATCTGCTCACCGTCTTCGATCTTCGTGACCTCGATGTCCGGCTGGCTGACCGGGAACACGTCGACCTCGTCGACGGCCTGGCCGTAGAGCTTGGGCACCGCGTCGTTGAGGGTCTCCTCCAGCACTACCGCCCGGCCGAAGCGCTGCTCGATGATGCGGGCCGGAACCTTGCCAGGCCGGAACCCGGGGACGCGCACCTGCTGCGCGACCTTCTTGTACGCCGCATCCATGCTCGGGCGCAGCTCGTCGAACGGCACCTCGACAGTGAGCTTGACCCGCGTGGGGCTGAGCTCCTCGACAGCGGTCTTCACGGAATGGTCTCCTTGATCATGCTACGAGTGATCGCGGGCGCGTCCCTTCGGTACGGCTCACGCGCCGCGCCCACATGTGCGGTGTTGGGCATGCTCCGCCTCGGCAGCATCCAACGCCGATGGTCCAGTCTAGGGCAGATGCGCACCCGACAACGACGCCGCCGCGGTCAGAACTCGTCAGCGATCGTCCGCAGGAGCTCGACCGTCTCGTCAGGCGTGGTGCTCACGGCGCACAACCGCTCCATGACCTCAGTGTATCGGTCCACATCCTCGCGCTTGTCCAGGTAGAGAGCGCTGGCGAGCTGCTCGACGTACACGACGTCGGGCAGGTCCGGATCGGGAAAGCGCAGGATGCTGAACGCCCCGCCTTCCGCGCTGTGCCCTCCGAAGCTGAACGGCATGATCTGGATCGTGATGTTCGGCTGGCGCATGAGGTCGATGAGGTGCTCGATCTGGGCCCTCATGACCTCGGCTCCGCCGATCGGCCGCCGGAGCGCGGCCTCGTCGATCACCGCCCAGAAGACCGGCCCGTCCTCCTTGTCCAAAATCCTCTGGCGCTCCAGCCGGAGATCCACCCTCCTGGCGATCTCCTCGGCTCCGATGCCCGCCGTGCCGGCGGTCACCACGGCCCTGGCGTACTCCTTGGTCTGCAGCAGTCCCGGCACGAACTGGACTTCGTAGGTCCTGATCCGGGCGGCGGCCTCTTCGAGGCCGACGTACGCCTGGAACCACGTGGGCAGGACATCGTTGAACCGGTGCCACCAGCCCGGCTCGTTGGCGGTGGCGACCAGGTCGAGCACGGCGGAGCGAGCCTGCTGATCCACGACCCCGTACAGGGTGAGCAGGTCCGCCACGTCGCGTTCTTTGAACCCCACTCGGCCCAGCTCCATGCGGCTGATCTTGGATTCCGAGCCCCGGATGAGGTGGCCCGCCTCCTCACGAGTGACGTTCTTCGCTTCCCTGAGCTTGCGCAGCTGGGAGCCCAGGAGGATGCGCAGCGCCGTCGGCCCGGAACCCGGCTGGTTCTGCGTCACTTTGCCTCCTATCAAGGTCCGCACACACAGTGACACCACATTGCGGCCTATGACAAGGTCTCAACCCCGTGTCCGATTCGGCATCTATGCCCCAAAAAGCCGCTTGCTATTGCACACTGCGGATGCACGTGCATTTGGGTCTTGCAGCCGCACCGGTCGGTGACTCATGATGGCTTAGTGCATATTGGGCCATACATGCACTAACCAAGGCTGAACGGGGAGGTATCGGCAGGATGGTGGAGGACCCTCTGACCACTGCCGATTGCCTGCAGATCACCCGGGAAGTCGGCTTCGACCACCTGCTCATGGGTGGCGGCAAGCCGTACACGACCGCGTGCCCGTTGCCCTTTCAGGCCGACTCGGTGAAGACCGCCAGGGACGTGACCCGCTCCACGCTTCAGGGCTGGGGCCTGCACGACCTGAGCGACGACGCCGCGCTCGTGGTGTCGGAGCTGGTGACGAACGCGGTGCGGTACGCGATGTACGCGGCCGGGCGGCGCGAGATCGAGCTGCTGCTCATGCGGGTCTTCCCGCACGTGCTGCTGGCGGTGGCCGACCCGAGCGACGAGGCGCCGCGGCCCAAGGAGCCCGACTTCATCTCCGAGAACGGGCGCGGCCTTTACATCGTCGAAACCTACAGCCAGACCTGGGGCTGGGACCGCCTGGACCGCGGCGGCAAGGCCGTCTGGGCGCTCTTCCGCGCCGAGCCCTGATCCCGATCGTTCCGTACGTCTCCTTGGCATTCTTGTGCCCACACTCGTGACCAGAATGCTAGATTGGTCATCAGTCATCAGTCATGAGGAGGGCGGCGTGCGTACCGAACAGACCGGGCGGGCCGACCGGATCCTCGACGCGGCCAAGGACCTGCTGCTGCGCTGGGGATACCGGCGGGTGACGATCGACGAGATCGCCAAGCGGGCCGGGGTCGGCAAGGGCACGATCTACCTGCACTGGCGAACCCGCGAGCAACTGTTCTTCGCCGTGGGCGCCCGGGAGGCGGTCGCGATGCTGGACGCGATCGTCGAGGCCATGCGGGCTGATCCGGACGAGATCGCGCTGCACCGGTACATGCGCAGGTTCTTCCTGGAGGCGATGCGGCGGCCGGTGCTGCGCGCGATCTTCACCAGGGACGAGGAGACGCTCGACAAGTTCCTCTCCAGCCCGGCCAGGAAGCCGCTGGAGGGCGCCAAGCTGCTCGCCTCGCGCGAATACCTCGGCGTGCTCGCCCGGCACGGCCTGCTGCGGGCCGGCCTGCGGCCCGAGGACCTCGACTACCCACTGCCGACGATCGTGTTCGGGTTCTTCGCGATCGAGCCGTTGCTGCCGGCGGAGGTCACGCTGGGCCTGGAGGAGAAGGCCGGTCATCTGGCCGACACCCTGCACAGGACGTTCGAGCCGGAGCGGCTGCCGGACTGCGAGCCGGCGGCCGAACGGGTGATCGAGGTCTTCGAGCGGTTCTCCCATGACTTCCGAGAGGCGGCGTACGGAGGCGAAGATGGAGCATGACATCGGCGGGCTGCACCATGTGGGGCACGTCGTCCACGACATGGGGCGGGCGCTGGAGCGGTACCGGCGGCTCGGGTTCGCCCTGCCCGGGCCGGCCTATCCGGTGCTGGGCGAGCCGCCCGAGCCGTTCGGGGTGGCCAACGCCCACGCCTACCTGGGCGGGAACTTCATCGAGCTGGTCGCCGTCGCGCAGGCGGGACACCTCCCCGACGACGCGCGTCCCATTCCGCTTCAGGTGCCCGAGGACAGGCTGCCCGCGTTCAGGGAGGCCGTCCGGGGCGCCGTCGCCAATCTGAACGCCTGCCTGCGGCGCTTCGAGGGCGTGCACATCCTGATGTTCGACTCTCCCGACATCGACGGCGCCGCCGCGCGGCTGGCGGCCGGAGGCGCCGGGCACGGCGGGGTGCACGCCGCCCAGCGGCCGGTCGAGACGGCGGAGGGGGTGCTGATGGAGCCCGTACGGTACCTGGAGATCGACGGCGCCGGGCCCGGCCTCGTGCCGGAGGGGCGCGTCGGGCTGGCGGAGAACGCCGCGGGCTCGCCGCACGGCGCGGCCGATCACCCCAACGGCGCGGTCGAGCTGGCCGGATGCGTGCTGTGCGTCGACGACGACGAGCTGGGCGACGCCGAGCGGCGGTACGAGCTCTACCTCGGGCGGGCGGCGCGGCGGGACGGGCCCGTGCGGACGTTCGCGCTGGGCGAGGGCCGGGCCGAGGTGGTGCTCGTCGCCGCCTCGGCGCTGGGCAGGCTGCTGCCCGGCGAGGAGGCGCCGGCGCTGCCCGGGTTCGCGGCCTACGCGGTTGAGGTACGGGACCTCGCGATGACCGGGCGGTTCCTGCGTGACGGTGACGTGCCGGTGCGCACGACACCCGCGGGCGAGATCTTCGTGCCTGCCCGGGCGGCGCTCGGGACCGCGGTCGTCTTCCGGCAGGCGGGCTGACGCGGGGCGTCAGTCGCCGGTGACGCCGTCGATACGCTCGCGCAGGAGATCCGCGTGGCCGTTGTGGCGGGCGTACTCCTCGATCATGTGGACGAGGATCCAGCGGTGCGTGCAGTCCTGGCCGTTGCGGTCGCCGACGGCGTCCAGCGGCTTGGCTGCCGAGATGGCGCGGGCGCGCTCGATCTCGTCCTGCCAGGTGGCGAACGCCTCCTCGGCCGAGGCCTTGTCGACGTCGTTGAAGTCGGCGTCGTTGTCGCGGTCCTTGTCCCACAGCCTCGGGACGGCCTCACCGTTCAGCACCCGGCGGAACCACATCCGTTCGACGTGCGCCATGTGCCTGACCAGGCC
The DNA here is from genome assembly GCF_044465905.1 of Nonomuraea sp. NPDC049480. Classification (NCBI taxonomy): domain Bacteria; kingdom Bacillati; phylum Actinomycetota; class Actinomycetes; order Streptosporangiales; family Streptosporangiaceae; genus Nonomuraea; species Nonomuraea sp. NPDC049480. Next base: position 450,267 of record NZ_JBITMD010000008.1, on the reverse strand, counting down.
GAGCAGGGACAGGGTCGAGGGCGGCGCGGAACGCGCGCGCAACTGCTCGTCCGACAGGCCGGCGCACTTGACGGCGAGCGTGGCGCGGTGCCACTCGAGCCAGTTGTTGAGCACTGTCAGCTCGTCGCCGGTCAGCGGTGGAGGGGTGCGGGGATCAGTCACGAGACCTGACCTTATCTTGGAGGACCCGGTAGACCGCCTCGCGCACGGTCTCGTCCCGTACGCCGGCGACGAAGTCGTCGGGGGTGTCGCCGCAGAGGCGGCGTAACTCGGCCGACCCGTCCAGGAGGTCCTGGATCAGGGCCCGCTGCGGCGCGAGGCGCCGGGGGCGGCCGTCGCGGCCGGCCAGGCAGCCGTGCCTTCCCGTGTAGACGAAGGGAGGCGGGTGGCGTAACCCCGACTCCAGGGTGATCGGGTGGCGGAGCGGGCGGCGGTGGTAGTTGGGTTCCGTGAGGTCCAAGGCTGCGAGCTGCTCCTCGTCGAGCCAGAGCACGAACAGCCTGGAGGACTCGCCGGGGGTCTCGATGGGGGCGGCCGGCACGTACCCCCACCTGCTGACGTGGGCGGACACGCCGGGTGCGACGCCTGGGACGTCGGCGAGCGTCATGGGGACGACCGGGCGTACCGCGTGGTCGCGGAACTTCCTGAGCAGCTGGCCGGGCGCGGCGTTGGAGCCCACGGCGACGACCGGGTGCCGCTCGCCCAGGGGCGGTAATCCGCCGCGGGCCAGCAGGGCGGCCAGTGTCTCCCCCGCGGCCTCCCACTCGTCCGGCGGGCCGGCGTCGAGAGGCCGCAGCGGTATGTACGTGTCGTCGAACAGGACGCCGGACGTCGCCGGGATCCGGCCGGGATAGGTGAGGGGGCGGGAGATCGGGTCGTCCTGGAACAGCCGCATGGCTCCACGATGCCCGCTCTGCCCGCGCCCGCGCTCCGGCAGGCGGCCTCTACGCGACGAGCGTTCCAGGCTGGTACTTCACCTGGGTGGCGCTGCTCGCTCTCGCCTGGATGTTCATCGGGCTGATCTGGCTGGGCACGCTCGCCCGCATCCTGTCCAGGACAGCGAGGACTGTTCCCGATCGGACGGGCCACGAAATTCCCTGGTGGCGTGCTCTTCGCTGTCGATGATGCGGGGTTCATCGGGGGCGCCGGATTCGCCTGGAGCCCTGACGGTGAGCCCCCTCAAGTCGGCGGGGCAGAAGCCTACGTTCACCTGCGCGGCCCCTGGTACACCTGGCGGGAGGGCATCTAGGCGTCAGGAGCGCTGCCCGTCGACGTTTCCAGCGCGCCTCACCTCATTCACCCGCGGATCGTCACATCTGACGCCCGGCCTACAGCCACAAGCGCGAGCACGTGTTCGCTCGCACGACTTCTGGCCGAGGCTGCGAGCCAGACGGCAGGTCATGGCCGCGTATCTGCTCGTCGAAGGGGGCGGCTATGTTGGCCATATGGCGTCTGACTTCGAGGCGCAGTTGCGAACGGTTTCGTTGCGCGTGACCCGGCCGCGGTTGGCAGTGCTCGCCGCGCTGCGCGATCACGCGCACGTCGACACCGAAACGGTGGTCGCCCTGGTACGGGCCGAACTCCCCGGGGTCTCCCACCAGGCGGTGTACGACGTGCTGCGTACGGCGGCCACGCCCCCTGTCTCATCGCCTCGGATGACCAGGGCTTCGTGGCCGACGAGGCGGAGGTCGTCTAGAGGTCGTCTATTGGGGCACCTACCCCGACTGTGCGACTAGACCATTGCCCAATGATCCGGCAGTTCGGAGGAAGCAGATGAGCGACACCCAGAACAACGCCCCCTCCAGCGCGCAGGGCGTTGACCAGAAGGCGGCGGCCGGCTGCCCGGTCGCGCATGACTCCGTGACCGCGCATGGCAGCGAGAGCGAGAACCCGGCAATCGACTCGCCGACTCCGAAGACCGGCGGTCGTCCGCGCACGAACCGGGACTGGTGGCCCAACCAGCTCGACCTCTCGGTGTTGCGCGCGCACTCGTCCAAGGGCAACCCATTGGCAGAGGGCTTCAGCTACGCCAAGGAGCTCGAGAAGCTCGACGTCGAGGCCCTCAAGCAGGACATCGTCGAGGTGCTCACCACCTCGCAGGACTGGTGGCCGGCCGACTTCGGCCACTACGGCGGTCTCATGATCCGGATGAGCTGGCACGCCGCGGGCACCTACCGCATCCACGACGGTCGCGGCGGGGCCGGCGATGGCGCTCAGCGTTTCGCCCCGCTCAACAGCTGGCCCGACAACGCCAACCTCGACAAGGCCCGCCGGCTGCTGTGGCCGGTCAAGCAGAAGTACGGCCAGAAGATCTCGTGGGCCGACCTGCTCGTGCTCGCCGGGAACGTCGCCCTGGAGTCGATGGGCTTCAAGACCTTCGGCTTCGGCTTCGGCCGCGAGGACGTCTGGGAGCCGGAGGAGATCTTCTGGGGTCCGGAGGACGCCTGGCTCGGTGACGAGCGCTACGTCACCGACACCGAGATGGTGCCGAACTTCGGCGCGACCGAGATGGGGCTCATCTACGTCAACCCGGAGGGTCCCCGCGGCAACGCGGACCCGGCTGCGGCGGCGCATTTCATCCGCGAGACCTTCCGGCGGATGGCGATGAACGACGAGGAGACTGTCGCTCTCATCGCCGGCGGCCACACGTTCGGCAAGACCCACGGCGCCGGCATCGCGGACGACCACGTGGGGCCGGAGCCCGAAGGCGCGCCGCTGGAGGCGCAGGGCCTGGGCTGGCTGAGCAGCTACGGCACCGGCAAGGGCGGTGACACGATCACCAGCGGTCTCGAGGTGACGTGGAGCGACCGGCCGACGCAGTGGAGCAACCGTTTCTTCGAGATCCTCTTCGGCTACGAGTGGGAGCTCACCACGAGCCCCGGCGGAGCGAAGCAGTGGGTGGCGAAGGACGCCGAGGCGATCATCCCGGACGCCCACGACCCGTCGAAGAAGCACAAGCCGACGATGCTCACGACCGACCTGGCGCTGCGCGTCGACCCGACGTACCAGAAGATCTCCCTCCGCTTCCTGGAGAACCCCGACGAGCTCGCGTTGGCCTTCGCCAAGGCCTGGTACAAGCTGCTGCACCGCGACATGGGTCCGGTCAGCCGCTTCCTCGGGCCGTGGGTCGCCGAGCCCCAGCTGTGGCAGGACCCGGTGCCCGCCGTCGACCACGAACTCGTGGGTGACGCCGACGTCACTGCCCTCAAGGCGAAGGTCCTGGAGTCCGGCCTCACGACCGCTCAACTGGTCTCCACCGCCTGGGCCTCCGCCGCGAGCTTCCGGTCCACCGACAAGCGCGGCGGCGCCAACGGCGCCCGGCTCCGTCTCGAGCCGCAGCGCAGCTGGGAGGTCAACCAACCCGGGCAACTCACGACGGTCCTGGACACCCTTGAGAGCATCCGGCGCACGTTCAACGAGGCCGGCGGCGCGAAGATCTCGCTCGCCGACCTGATCGTGCTGGCCGGCTCGGCCGCCGTCGAGAAGGCAGCACGCGAGGCCGGCGTGGCGCTGACAGTGCCGTTCCGCCCGGGCCGCACCGACGCCACTCAGGAGCAGACCGACGTCGAGTCCTTCCTGGTCCTCGAGCCGAGGGCCGACGGGTTCCGCAACTACCTGCGTTCCGGCGAGAAGATCCAACCGGAGGTGCTGCTCGTCGATCGTGCCTACATGCTCAACCTCACCCCGCCCGAAATGACCGTCCTCATCGGCGGCCTGCGTTCCCTGGGAGCCAACTTCGGCGGTACCCAGCACGGCGTCCTCACCGACCGGCCCGGCGTGCTCACCAACGACTTCTTCACCAACCTGCTCTCCCCGGGCACCCGGTGGAGGGCATCGGAGTCCGAGGAGCACGTGTACGAGATCCGCGACGTGGCCACCGATGAGGTGAAGTGGACCGCCACCGCGGTCGACCTCGTCTTCGGCTCCAACTCCCAGCTGCGAGCCCTCGCGGAGGTCTACGCCGGCCAGGACGCCCGCGACAAGTTCGTGACCGACTTCGTCGCAGCCTGGACCAAGGTCATGGAACTCGACCGGTTCGACCTCGCCTGACCCGTCTCCACCCCGCGAGCCCGGTCGAGCAACCGTGATCGACCGGGCTCGTCCGCGCTTGGATCCTGCCATCAGCGGTCGCAGGGACAGTTCGGCCGCGATCTGGTTCAGGTGGTGCCGGACCGTCGGCCGCGCCCGACACACAGGACGACCTCGGCGGACGTCACCCCACAGGCCCGGCGACCAGCTCAAACGCCTTCTTCACGTGCGCGAACAGCTCACCAGCCGCTATTCGTCCCGTCTTCAGTGCATCGAGATGTGGACGTGGTCGAAGTGGTTCTCGGTGATGCTGCCGCGATTCGACATCCCGCGCCAGCCCGAGCCATGGTTGATGCGCTGCTTCCAGATCACGTACTTGACGCCGAGCTTGTCCATGTTCTTGATGGTCCATTCCGCGATCCTGTCCCCCAAGGCGAGGTTCACGCCGGTGGGCATCGAGCCCCCGGTGCTCATCATGAAGTCGCAGGCCCGGCCGAGCGGGTGCTCGCCGCCGGCGCCGGAGCGGAAGCAGCCCACCGCGAACGGCAGCGCGAAGTTCTTCCGCACCTGCTCGCGCATCAGCCGCGTACGGGGGGTGATGTTGTCGGGGCCGGAGGGCAGTTCGGGGGCCCAGCTGCCGTTGGAGGTGCGGCCCGTGCCGAACGGCACCAGGTCCTCGAGCTTCTCCTTGATGTCGTCGATGACGTCCTCGGCCTCTTCACGCTGCTCTGCCACCTCGGCCGCGTCCTCGCGGATCTCGGCGGCGAGCGCGACGGCCTCGTCGGCGGCCTTCTTCTTGTCGTCGCGGGCCTTCGCGACGCCCTGCACGAGCGCCTGCTGCTCGGCGGTGACCTGCTCGAGAATGGCCGCGCTTCCGCCGTTCTCGACCAGCAGGTAGCCGGGCACCGCGGCGGGGTCGCCGTTCTGGTAGCGCAGCCGGGCTATCTCCGCGACCCGCTGCTCGGTTTCGGCCAGCGTCCGCTCGGCGGTGGCCAGCCGCTCCTTGGCCGTCTTGGCCGCCTGCTGGGCCTCGGCCAGCTCGACGCGCTTGAGGTTGTACGTCTCGATGAGCTTGTCGACCTTGGTGTTGAGCTTCTTGAGCTGGGTGCGCAGCTCGGATTCCGACGGTTTCGGTGCGGCCGACGCCGCGGTCGCCGGAAAGAAGGCAAGGGCGGTGGCCGTGACGAGGCCGATGGCAAGTTTCGCGGGGGACGAAGCCGCCACGTATGTTGTTCCTCTCCCTCTGCCGGCCGGGTTAGCTGACGGGTTCGGGCATGGGAGCAGTCCCTACCACCGAAATGGATTCACCCCACGTGCGATGGGTCCCCGGCTCCCGGGCGACACGCCCGGGATTAGGCGTGCAACGGCTGTTACGGCCGCTGCATATGGGGATATTAGTGGTAGATCACGAGTAATGCGACCTTAACGTGCAATCCATTAGTGATCTACTCGTGATCGGAGCATGAGTGCGGCCTCCTCCGGCAGCACGTCGTTGACGAAGGCCCCCATCGCCGACTCCGACCCGGCCAGGTACTTCAGCTTCTCCGGCGCCCGCCGGATGCTGAACAACTCCAGGTGCAGGTAAGCCAGCTCGCGGTCCTGCCGCACGGGCGCCTGGTGCCAGGCCGCGATGTACGGCATCACGACCCCGAACAGCCCGTCGAAGGCCCGCAGCAGCGAGGTGTACAGCGGCGCGAACGCGGCCCGCTCCGCCTCCGTCAGGGCCGCCAGGTCGGGCACCTGCCGGTGCGGATAGACGTGCACCTCGAACGGCCAGCGCGCGGCGGCCGGCACGAAGGCCGTCCACAGCTCGTTCTGCGCCACCACCCGCGTGCCGGCGGCGCGCTCGGCGGCCAGCACGTCGGCGAACAGGTTCCCCGGGCCCTTGTGGCGGGAGGCGGCCCCGAGCTGGAGCTTCGTCCGCGGGGTCACGTAGGGGTAGGCGTAGATCTGCCCGTGCGGGTGCGCGAGCGTGATTCCGATCTCCGAGCCGCGGTTCTCGAAGCAGAACACCTGCTCCACGCCCTCGATCCCGGACAACTCGGCCGTTCGGTCGGCCCACGCCTCCATCACCAGCTCGACCTGGGCGTCGGAGAGCCGGGAGAACGAGGAGGAGTGCTCGGAGGTGAAGCAAACCACCTCGCACCGTCCCACGCCCGGACGAACCTCACTCAGCCCACCCACGGCCTCATAAGTCCCAAAATTTCCGGAAAAAGAGGGGAAGCGGTTCTCGAACACCACCACGTCGTAGTCGTGCGCCGGGATCTCCGTCGACCGCGATTCCGACGACGGGCACAGCGGGCACTCGGCCGCCGTGCCGGTCGGCTGGTGCGTCCGCGTCTGCCGATGCCCCGCCATCGCGACCCACTCCTCGGTCAGCGGGTCGTACCGCAGCTCGGAGGCCATCGGCCGGGGGTCGAGCAGTCGCCGGTCGATCGCGCTCCTGTCGGCGTCGTCCCGCCGGTCGAAGTAGATCAGCTCTCGGCCGTCGGCCAGGTGGGTGATGGTGCGCTTCACAACGAGCCCTCCGCGATGATCAGTTCTCCGGCCCTTTCGGCCAGCTCCGTACGTGCGTCCTCCGGCAGCCCCGCGTCGCTGATGACCACGTCGGCCTCGCTCAGCTCGGCGATGGTGCTGATGCCGATGGTGTTCCACTTGGTGTGGTCGGCCGGGACGACCAGGCGGTTGGCGGCCGCCACCAGCTCCCTGTCGGTCTCGGACTCGAGCAGGTTGGGCGTGGTGAAGCCGGCGCGGACGCTCATCCCGTGCACGCCGAGGAAGAGCGTGTCCACGTGCAGGCGACGGATCGCGGCGACGGCCACCGGGCCGACCAAGGCGTCCGACGGCGTGCGTACGCCGCCGGTCAGGACGACCGTGCGGTCAGCGCGCGGATTGCGGTGGAAGACGTCGGCGACGGGGATGGAGTTCGTGATCACGGTGAGCTCGGGCACGCCGATCAGCTGGTGCGCGAGTGCCCAGGTGGTGGTGCCCGCGGACAATGCCACGGCGGTCCCGGGGCGCACGAGTTGCGCCGCCCGCCGCGCGATGGTCTCTTTCTCCTGCTGCTGGCGGGCGGACTTGGCGGCGAAGCCCGGCTCCTCGGTCGATCCCGGGCCGACTGCGGTCGCGCCGCCGTGCACCTTCTCCAGCAGGCCGCGCTCGGCCAGCACCTCGAGGTCGCGGCGGATGGTCATGTCGGAGACGCCGAGCTCGCGCACGAGGTCGGCCACCCGGACGCCGCCGTTGCTGCGTACGCGTTCGAGGATCGTCTGCTGACGCTGCTGCGCGAGCACTCCCGCTCCTTCCAACAGATTCCACCAAATTATGACACGAATATGTTGGGGGAATGTTAGTTCAGAGGTACGACTTGCCTGGTCGGCAGGGGAGAGAGACTGTGAGGGATCATGCCGTAGCACCCGATGACCGGAGGCGAGCTTATGGCCAGACGCGCACGCAAGGGCAAGGCACGCAAGAAGAAGAAGGCGAACCACGGCAAACGCCCCACGGCACGCTGAAAGGAGGCCGCCCGCTTCGGGCGGCCTCTTTCACCCCGGCAGCTCGGCGAGGGCTTGCTCTCCCTTGCAGCGCCTCGGCGATGGTCTCGGCCGACGCGTGCGTGGGCTCGGGGGCGGGCACGATGCCCTCCGTCCTGGCGAAGCGGACGCCGGCCTCGAAGCACTATTTCTGGGAGCGGCTGACGGCTTCGAACAGGCCCAGGTCGTACATGTGCGACAGGAGCGGCGACATGCCGTGGTAGCGCAGCTGGACGAACCGCTCGCCGCTGACCTCCTGGGCGATCAACTCCATGGGGAAGAGCGGGGCCAGGTCGTCCGGCCCTATGGGCTGCCGGGTGCCGGAGTACAGCGGTGGTGGAGGCGGCGCGGGCAGGTCAGGAACGACGTTGTACCAGTTGCCGGGGATCATCGCCCCAGTCTGCCGCCCGTCGACGGCCCGTTCCAGAGCGTCTCAACGTGACAATCCATGGCGGCCAGAGTCAAGATCAACTCTCTGGCCGATCGCCGATGTCCAGCACGGCGAGCCGGCCCGGATGATCGGCCCTCACCACCACGTCCGCCGTCTCCTGGGGGCGGACCTCCCGCTCGTACCGCGCGTACGCGGGCAGCCGCCACCGCTCGCCCTCGGGCGTACCACGATCGAGGGCCCCCGCCGACAGCCAAAGGTGCACGCTGACCTCGACCGCCAGCCCCCGCCCCAGCAGCAGCGTCCCGTCGACGAGCACCACCCCGCCCCGGGGCAGTTCCTCGTACGGCACCCGGTACGCCCGATCGACCCGGCTGTCCCACAACGCCGGCAGCACCCGCCCGGACCCGCCCGCGTCCAGCGGTTCGAGCACCTCCCTGCGCAGGGCCTTCACGTCGAGCCAGTCCTCGTAGAAGACGTCGGGGTCGGTCCTGCCGTGCTCCAGGCGCAGCGAAGCGGGCCGCAGGAAGTCATCCGCCGACACCCGCAGCACGGGCCTGCCGCGCAGCCGCAGCGGCGCGACGAGCGCGTCGGCGAGCGCCCCGGGCCGCGCGGCGGGCGCCCCGTCCACGGCCACCCGCGTCCATGCGTCCCGCGGTCTGCCGGCGATCAGCTCGGCCAGTTCCTCGACGAGTCCGTCACGGGAGATCGGTCGCGCTCGCATCCCCTCGAGCCTACGGGGTGCGCTCCTACGACCCGCCCGGGACGCCCGCCGTCAGTACCCGCCACGCCCCTCGCGATCGCCACGCGGACAGCACGGACTCGACGACCGCCGCCGAAACCCCGGCGCTGGTGTCCACCTCATGGTCATACGGCCCGAACGTGTGGATCCCGTCGACCTCCACGTGACAGCGCCCCTCGCCGATCCGCCGATCCCCGCGCTCCCGCTCCCTCCGATCGATCTCCGCGAGATCGCAGTGCACGCCGACGAGGAACACGTCGAAGCCGCCGAGCAGGCGAGCGAGGGAGGCCCGCCAGGCCGGGAACTCGATGATGTGCTCCACGATCAGATCGTTGCCCGCGGTGGCCAGCGCGGGCAGGCACCGATGAAACCCGTCGAAGAACCGCGGTCGCATCTCCCGCCACCACGCGAAGGGCCCTTGCTCCTCGCTCCGCTCGGGCAGCATTCCGCTCGTCACGAAATGGTCCGAGGACACGTGCAGGAACGGCTCGTCGAGCGTCTGCTGCAACGCCTTGGCCAGGGTGGACTTCCCCGAGCTCGACGCCCCGTTCAGGATGATGACACGCCCGGGGCCGCGGTCCGGCGGAATGGGTTCCATGCCCCCACTCTGATCGGCACGTCGGCACCGTGTCGATCTTTTTGAAAGGCCTGTGGCGGGTCCCTGCGCCGTCAGAGATCCTGGACGAAGCGCGACATGGCCGCAGTCGCGTCCTTGAGCACCTGGCCCGAGCCGACCGGGTCGCCGGTCCAGCCATGATGCGCCGGCACCGCCCGTGCGGAGTGGAGGAGCGGACGGGCCGGCAGACAGCCCGCTCCCGGGAGGAGGACGGCCACCCGATGGGGATCGCCTTCGCGCCGGGTGGGGATTCCGAAGACCTTCTCAGGAACGGATTGCAGACCGCGAACAAGCCGTGAAGATCACGAAAGGCCAGGTCCCCTAACCGGGATGACCTGGCCTTTCGCCGTACAGAGCGGACGACGGGAATCGAACCCGCGTAGCTAGTTTGGAAGACTAGGGCTCTACCATTGAGCTACGTCCGCGCGAACCGGTCGAACTCTGGTCTAGACTTCATCCGGTCGTCAGGGCGTAAGCGTACCGGAGTCCCGGAGCGTATGCGCACTCGGCGAGACGGGGCGTGGCGCAGCTTGGCAGCGCGCTTGCTTTGGGAGCAAGAAGTCGCAGGTTCAAATCCTGTCGCCCCGACCAGCTCAGGCCCCTTCCGGTATGGAAGGGGCCTTCTGCTTGTCTAACGGCTTGGCTATGGTCCCTAAGCCGGTCCGAAGAGGCGATCCATCGCCACGGCCCCGGACTGGACTACGGGACGGATCTGCTTCCGGTAAACGGCTTCGGTCGTCACCGTGCTGCTGTGGCCGACCAGGCGGAAGATCTCTTCGAGCGGCAGCCCGTAGCCGGAGAGCAGGGACACGAAGCCATGCCGCAACTGTCGGGGCGTCCAGTCCTCCGGATCCATTCCGTCCGCGTCCTTGATGACGCTGCGGAACGCACGGCGGACGTTGACCCCGTCCGGACACTCACGGACGTTGACGGACATCCAGGGACGCTCTACGGCCGGTCGTCAGCGACTCCACCGAATCAAACCTGTGTTCGATTTGATCGGGAAGCATGCTTGCCGGGGCTGGGGCCGTTACGCCGAACAGGCTGGGACATGGAGCGTTGGTCAATGCCCAGCGCTCTATGGCCCCCGCTCCGACGACATGACAGCAAGATCAACAGTCGCCGTGCGCTTCAACCCACGCGCGGCCGCGCGAGGCGGCCAAACCCTTGGGCCCGATCAGGCGCGACTCCGAGACAGAACTCACAGGATCAAACACCCACTAAATGTCCGCATAATTACCGGCCACTGCCCTCGACTGTTCCTCGCTCAATGGACGAATATCTCTCAGTGGGTCAGAGCCAGTGAACTTGTCAGCCCCGACGTGGTCCGTGCCGGCTCAGCCGGGGACCCCGCCGCGATGAATTCCGGCGAGGAATAGTGAAGACCTGTGGATCGGTGTGCCACGCTCTTCCTCGCGCCCGCCGTGTTGCTGACCACACTGATCTTCCACCGTCTTGGCCGTGGCCAGGTCCTGGGGCCGCATCCGGGGCGACCGGCCTCCAGGAGTCCAACGGCGATGAGTTTCGCCGTGGTTTCCCGTCTGTATCGACACACCCGATCGACCGTACTCGAGGAGAGCATCATGACCGCTACCTACACCTTCGACGTCTTTTGCAGCCTCGACGGTTACGGCTCCTACAACAGCAGCGGCGACTGGGGCGGCTACTGGGGCAAGCAAGGTCCCGAGTTTCTCGACCGCCGCCTCGCCTTGTACAGCGAGGAGCAGCGGATGGTCCTCGGGGCCAACACCTTTCGGCAATTCGTGCAGGTGCTGGGCCCGAGCACCGAGGAGTCCAAGGTGAGTGACCCAGTGAACACCCGGATGAGGAACCTGCCGACAACGGTGGTGTCGACGACACTCGAAGGACCCCTCAACTGGCCGGACGCGACCCTCGCGAGCGGTGACGCCGTCGACGTCGTCGCCCGGCTCAAGGAGGAGTCCGAGGTGCCGTTGCGCTCGCACGGCAGCCTGTCGATGAACCGGGCGCTGATGGCCGCCGGCCTGGTCGACCGCGTCCAGGTGACGCTCTTCCCTGTGATCACCGGTCAGACCGGAGTGGACCCGATCTTCCAGGGTGCGGCCGACTTCGACCTCGAGTTGATCGAGAGCCGGACACTCGACGGCCACACCCAAGAGCTCATCTACCGGCCCACCCTGCATGCCTGAGTCCGTCCGTCCATGCACCCAACCCCGACAAGCAGCCGAACCTGATGCGGAAGTTCCGGCCACCTCGAACCCTCTCCGCTGAGGAACCCCTCTTTCTGTCAGCGCTTAGCCGGGGGCTTGAGCAGGCGCAAGAAGGCCGCTCTCCGAGATCGGGGAACGGCCTTCTGCGTGACCATGGCTGCTCTGGTCCAGCCGGGCCGGCCTGTGCGATCCCGGCCCTCAGGATCGGCTCATCAGTTGACGCAGTCCTGCGTGTCGAGCGCCAGGGCCAACTGCCTGACCTTGCCTTTCGAGGTGATGAATGCGTAGTAGGCGTTGGGGTTGCGCGGGACGGAGACGTACGGGAACCCGCTCGCGGAGGTCTTCAGGCGCGGGTAGGCCCTCTTGACCTGCTTCATCGTGGAGCCGAGACCGACGCCCTCAGGCGTCTTGATCCCCTTCTGCGCGAAGATGACGGCCACGCCGCGCTTCTTGGAGATGTACAGGCCCACGCGGTCCCTTCCGGTGGGGTGCTGCTTCAGATCCCAGCCGGAGCACGGGCCGGTTCCTCCGACCCCCTTGCGCACGATCTTCCCGGTGCCCCTGGCCTTTTTCAGGCTCGTCCCAAGCTTGATCACGCCGTAGCCGTACGGCCCCAGCGTGGGCTTGGCGGTCGTCTGGGCGAGCGCGGGTGTGCCGGTGGCGACCAACGCCCCGCCCGCCAGGATCGCGACGAGCACTTTTCTCATGACGACTTTCCCTTCCCTCGCGAGCTGCCCCCGAGACCGGAGCCCCCGTGCCCACGGTCCCGTGGTGGATTCGCCCGCAGTCCCATGGCGGATGTAAGAGCGCGCTTTGAAGTCGAACCCCGCACTATCGCCCCGACCGCCTTCACCACGCAGAGGCCTGCTTCACGATGGGGGCGGGTGTCCGCGCCTCCGGATCAGTTGACCCGCCGGCACGAGCTGCGGTTCTCTGAGTCCGTGACCGATCTCGGAAATACCACCCGGCCGGCGTCGGCCGGCCGGATCTGGCGGTGGTTACCGCGCGTCGTCCTGCCCGCTGTGGCCGTGGTGATCACGCTTCAGATGGCCGAGAAGCGGGGTGTGGCGATGGGTGTCTTCGCCGCTCTCCTCTACGGTGGATTCGCATCCCTGAGCTGGTTTGCGCCGGAGCGCGTGATGCGCTGGTCCTCCCGGCACCCGGTGCTGGACGGCCTGCTCTTCGCTCCGATCCTGTTCGGCGTGCTCGCCTACTTGACCCCACTCCCCCTCTGGGCATGTCTCGGGATCAGCGCGGCCGGCACGGCCGCTCTGTTCGGTGTCCGCGGCTGGCTGCAGGGTCGCAGGAAGCGGCCCGGCCGGTGACGAGACCGCGCGTCAGGGCATGCGGGCGATGAGCGACTTCGGCGCGATCTGGCGGTAGGCGTCGGCGACGATCTCGGCCACCTCCGGCCAGTCCACCTCCACGTCCAGATAGACCCCCAGCCAGCCTCTGTGCCCCACGTACGGCGGGCGGAAGAAGCGCTCGGGGTCCTCGGACACCAGCTCCTCCTGCGCCCCTGGAGGTGCGGCGCACCAGAACGCCAGCCGGTCGTCGTGGTGATGGTCGGCGAACATCACGAACGTCTTCTTGTCCCTGACGAACCACGTCGGCTCGCCGTGGCTGAGGCGTTCCGTCGTCTCCGGCAGGGCCAGGCACAGGGCGCGCAGCCGGTCCAGGGCGTCCATGGACGCGGTCAGCCCGTCAGTGTGAGGGGGTTGACGAGGTCGGCGTAGACCAGGAGGCCGGCCATGATCATCATGACGATCGCGATCACGTACGTCAGCGGCAGCACCTTCGCGATGTCCACGTACTTCGGCTCCGGCCGGCGCATGATCTTCGCGTACGCCCGCTTGATGCCCTCCCACAAGCCGCCGGCGATGTGGCCGCCGTCCAGCGGGAGCAACGGGATGAGGTTGAACATGCCGATCGCCAGGTTGAAACCGGCCAGCAGGTTGACGAAGATGGCGATCTTCTTCTCGCTGGACAGGTCGGAGGCGAGGATCTCGCCGCCCATGCGGCCCGCGCCCACCACGCCGACCGGGCCCTCCGGATCGCGCGCCTCGCCGGAGAAGGCCGCGTGCCAGACGCCGACCATCTTCTCCGGCAGGTTGAGCAGGGAGCCGGCCACGCGGGCCGTCAGCTCGCCCATGTAGCCGACCACCTGGCCCAGGCTCTGCTGCTCCATGACCTCGGTCGGGAGCACGCCGAGGAAGCCGACGTTCTTGTCGATCTTCGTGGGGTCCTCGAGGTTGGGGCGGTCCTGGGCGATGAGCGTGACGTCGAGCGTCATCGGCTTGCCGTCGCGGACGATGCCGAGCTGGATCGGGCCGGCGCCGTGCGAGCGGATCAGGCGGGTGGCGTCCTGCCAGTTGCCGATCTTCTGGCCGTCGAAGGAGACCATGCGGTCGCCGGGCTTCAGGCCCGCCTGCGCCGCGGGCGTGGGCTTGTCACCCGCTTTGCAGGTCTGGCGCTGCTCCGCGATCGGGATCACGCACGTGTTGGTCTCGGGCGACACGATCGGGGCCCAGGTCGGCAGGCCGATGCCGACCAGCAGGATGCTGAAGAACACGAAGGCGAGCACGAAGTTCATCAGCGGGCCGCCCGACATGATGATCATCTTCTGCCACCACTTCTTCCGGTAGAAGACGCGGTCCTCGTCGCCCGGCCGCACCTCCTCCTGCGCGGCGTCGCGGGCCGACTCGATGAGTCCCTGGAACGGCCCCGTCGCGGTGCTCCGCACCTTGGTCGGGTCGTCGCCGGGACGCGGCGGAAGCATGCCGATCATGCGGATGTAGCCGCCGAACGGGATCCACTTGATGCCGTACTCGGTCTCGCCCTTGCGCCGCGACCACGCGGTGGAGCCGAACCCGACCATGTACTGCGTCACCTTGACCCCGAAGATCTTGGCGGGCACCAGGTGGCCGAGCTCGTGCAGGGCGATGGAAATCATCAACCCGAGCAGGAAGATGAGAATCCCCACCAGATAGAGCCAGTTCATCTACGCGCGCTCCAGGGCAAGACGGACGGTCCCGACCTCCCCAGGGTAGTCGAACTCCCCCACCCCCACGGGCTTGCCGGACCTTTGACGGGCATTGACAGCACGTAATCAGACGAACACTCTGGGAGACGACGGAGGGGGACGTCTTGATCAAAATACTGATCGCGGAGCACCTGCCCTTGGTGCGCCGCGGCCTGCTGGCCACCCTCGGCGCCGAGCCCGACCTGCGGGTGGTCGCCGAGGTGGGGCGGGCGGAGGAGGTGGCGCGAGCGGCCAGGTCCAGCGGACCTGACGTGGCGGTCGTGGATCTCGACCTGCCGGGACCGCCCGTGGTCGCCGAGCTGGCCGAGCGGGTGGCGCCGTGCCGGACGCTGATCCTGTCCGCCCGGCCCGACCCCGGACAGGTGCGCAAGGCGCTGGCGGGGCCGGCGCTGGGCTTCATGAGCCTGTGCGTGGCGCCGGAGCGGCTGGCCGAGGGGGTGCGCCAGGTGGCGGCGGGGCGGCGGGCCATCGAGGCGGAGCTGGCCATGGTCGCGCTCCGGTGCGCGAGCAACCCGCTGACCAGCCGGGAGCT
Source organism: Nonomuraea sp. NPDC049480 (assembly GCF_044465905.1). Taxonomy (NCBI): domain Bacteria; kingdom Bacillati; phylum Actinomycetota; class Actinomycetes; order Streptosporangiales; family Streptosporangiaceae; genus Nonomuraea; species Nonomuraea sp. NPDC049480. The sequence continues at coordinate 435,195 of NZ_JBITMD010000008.1, read as the reverse complement.
CGACGTGCTGCGGATCGCGGCAGGCGGGGCACGGTCGGCGGAGATCGCCGATCAGCTCTTCCTGTCGGTCGGCACCGTGCGCAACCATCTGTCGCGGATCATGTGCAAGACCGGGGCGCGGAACCGGCTCGACGCGGTACGCATCGCCAGCGACTCCGGCTGGCTCTGAACGCTGCGAGACGGGGCTCCGGTGGAGCCGCGCCGCACCGCCGGAGCCCCGGACACCATGAGGATGTCAGCCGTGCGACGCCCTTTCCAGTGAGCGACGTCACGACCACAGCGTGTGAAACGTCACTAGGGGCGCCAGATGAGCACCAGGGCGCAGTCGTCGTTGTGGCCCGAGGCCATGGCGTTGACCAGTGCCTTGGCGCCGTCGCGGAACCCGGAGGGCAGCAGCCGCTCCGCCTCCCCGAGCAGCCGGTCCAGCCCGGCGTCGATGTCGCGTCCCGGCTGCTCGATCAGCCCGTCGGTGAAGAGCAGCAGCGCGTCACCTTTGCGCAGGGTGCCGCTGTCCGGCTCGCAGTGCAGATCGGGCACCACGCCGAGCACCACGCCCTTGGCCGAGGCGACCTGCCAGCTGCCGGTGCCCGCGTCGAACTTCACCACCGGCGGATGCCCGGCCGAGGTGATCGTGTAGTCGCCGGTGGCCAGGTCGAGGCGTACGTGCACGGCGGTCACGAACCCCTCGTCGCCCCGCTGCCGGTGCAGGTAGGCGTTGCAGGCGGGCAGGAAGTCGTCGACGGCGCCGAGCAGCCCGCCGAACGTGCCCGACAGCAGCAGCGCCCTGGTGCCCGCGTCGACGCCCTTGCCGGACACGTCGACCAGGGCGATGTCGACGACGTCCCCGTCGCGCATGGAGACCAGGAAGTCGCCGCCGAAGGAGGACCCGCCGGCCTGCTTGAGCACCACCTTGCCGCCCCAGTCCTTGGGCAGCGGGGGCAGCTCGCCCTGGCTCTTGAGCCGGTCGCGCAGCTCCAGCAGCATGGCATCGCCGCGCAGGCCCTGCACGCCCAGTTTGCCCCGGGTCCGGGACATGAGCACGGCGAGCACGACGGTGAAGCCGATCGTCACGGTGAGACCCAGCCCGATCCGGGCCACGCCGAGCGTGATCGCGATGTAGCCGAGCGCGGCGCCCACCGCCACCAGCAGCTTGACGAGGCTGCTCAGGCGCAGCTGGAGGCCGCCGACGAGGGTGACCAGGATGAGCAGCGAGGGCGAGAACCACTCGGTCGAGACCTTCGCGGCCAGCCCGCCGATGACCAGGGCGAGCGCGGACAGCGTGATGAGCAGGTTGCGGTCGCGAGCCAGCGGACCTCTGCGGACGAAACGGACAATGGACACAAGGAATGGCACCCGCACCAGGACCGCGCGGACCCGTGGCGGGATCAGCGGCGCCGGACGGGAACTCATGATGCGCCTGACTGTATCGGTCTGACCCGTGTTTGGGCAGCCCACTTGACCAACGCCTTGATCATTAAGCACGGATAATGAGTGGCCCTCCCCCTTTGCTCCCTCCTACCGTGGACTGATGACGTATCCGATCCGCCCGATTGACGCGTCCGAGTGGCCGATGTTCTCCGGGGTCCTCGAAGAGGCGTTCGGCTGGACGACCCATCCGACCCAGTCGGAGCGGTTCAAGGCCGAGACAGAGTTCGATCGCACGCTCGCCGTCTTCGACGGGGACCTCATGGTGGGGGTCACCTCCGTCTACAGCCTCAGGATGACGGCCCCCGGCGGGCCGCTGCCCGTCGGCGGGGTGACCGCCGTGGGCGTGCTGCCCTCGCACCGCCGCCGCGGCGTGCTGTCGCAGATGATGCGCAGGCAGCTCGCCGACATCCGCGACCGCGGCGAGCCCGTCGCCGCGCTGTACGCGTCCGAGTCGGTGATCTACGGCAGGTTCGGCTACGGCAGGGCTTCGAGCTCGCTGTCGTTCAGGATCGACAAGCACGGCTCGGCGTTCGTGAAGAGCGCGCCGGTCGACCCGTCGCTCAGGATCAGGGTGGCGAGCCCCGCCGACGTGCGAGCCGGCATCGAGCGGCTGTTCGCGTCGGTGGTGACCGCGCGCCCGGGCCGCTACGAGCGCAACAAGGCGTTCTGGGACAGCACTCTGGCGGACGAGGAGTTCGACAGGAACGGGATGAGCACGCTGCGATGCCTGCTGGCCGAGGACGACGAGGGCGTACGCGGGTACGCGTTGTTCCGGACGAAGAGCTCCTGGGACGAGAACGACGTGCCCAACGGCGAGCTGCGGCTGATCGAGCTGGAGTCGTCCGACCCGGCGGCCGGCGCTCTGCTGTGGCACAGCGTGCTCAACCGCGACCTGGTCACCGTGGTGCGGGCCTACCGGCCGCCGGACGAGCCGCTGATGGCGTTGCTGGCCGACCAGCGGCAGCTGCGCGCGAGCTGGCTGGACGAGCTGTGGGTACGCCTGGTCGAGGTGGACCGGGCGCTGGCCGCCCGCGCCTACTCGGCGCCGGTGAACGTGGTGATCGAGGTCGAGGACGACGTGTGCCCGTGGAACGCGGGCCGATGGCGGCTGACCGCCGACACGACGGGCGCCGAGTGCAAGCCGACCGAGGACGAGCCGGACATGACGCTGCCGGTGAGCTCGCTCGGATCGGCGTACATGGGTGACGGGCAGCTCATCCAGCAGCTCGGGGCGGGGCTGCTGCGTGAGCGCGTGCCGGGCGCGGTGCGCGCGCTGGACACCGCCATGTCCTGGAGCCCGAAACCGTGGGCGGGCAGGGTTTTCTGACCTCGTAGGAGATAGGGTCACCGCATGGCGTTGCAAAGCCTTCAGATCACCGCGACCATAGCCATGCGTGCCCGCGACGTGTCGAAACCGTCGAAGGAGCAGCAAGAGGCCGCCGACAGGCGGCCTCTGCGCGACGAGATGCCCAGGCGCGACTCCAAGCGCAAGGGATGACTACGGCAGCGAGGGCAGCTGGCCGATCGTCTCGTAGGTGGCCATCTGGGCGATCCGCCTGCTGTGGCGCTCGCTGCCGGTGAACGACGTGGTCAGGAAGACCTCCACGAACCTGGTGGCGTCCTCGATGGAGTGCATGCGCGCACCGACGCTGATCACGTTGGCGTTGTTGTGCTCGCGGGCCAGGCCGGCGGTCTCCTCGCTCCAGGCCAGGGCCGCGCGGATGCCGCGCACCTTGTTGGCGGCGATCTGCTCGCCGTTGCCGGATCCGCCGATCACGACGCCGAGGCTGGCGGGATCGCCGGAGACGCCCTCGGCGGCGCGCAGCACGAACGCCGGATAGTCGTCCTCGGCGTCGTAGACGAAGGGACCGCAGTCGGTCACTTCGTGCCCGTGGTCCTTCAGCCAGGACACGAGGTGGTTCTTGAGCTCATAGCCGGCATGGTCGGCACCGATGTAGACACGCACCCGCCCAGTCTTCCACAGCTCCGGCGATGGGGCCTCGCTGGCTAGAGTAAGGACCTCTCCCGTTGTCCAGTCCTTACGAAAGCAGGAATCCATGCGAGAGATCCGCGTCGTCGGCGATCCGGTGCTGCGCACGCCCGCCGAGCCGGTCACGGACTTCGACCGCGAGTTGCGCCGCCTGATCGAAGAGATGTTCCAGGCGATGTACGCGGTCAACGGCGTGGGCCTGGCCGGCCCCCAGATCGGCGTGTTGCGGCGGCTGTTCGTGTACGACATCAACAAGCGCAAGGGCCACGTGATCAACCCGACGCTGAAGGTCGACGACCCCGAGGAGATCCTCGACGAGGAGGGCTGCCTGTCGGTGCCCGACCGCGAGACGCGCCGGCCGATCTACGCCACGGTGGCGCGGGCGGCGGGGGTGACCGTCGAGGGGGTGGACCGGCTGCGGCGGCCGGTGCGGATCCAGGCCCGCGGGTCGCTGGCGCGCTGTCTCCAGCATGAGACCGAGCACCTCGACGGCAAGCTGTACGTCGACCGCCTGCCGAAGAACGAAGCACGCAAGATCATGCTCAGGGCATAGGTTGGCCGCATGAGCGTACTTTCCGGAAAGGGTGCATTAGTCACAGGAGGCTCCAGAGGCATCGGCCGGGCCATCGTGGAGCGGCTGCGGCAGGACGGCGCGGAGGTCGTCTTCTGCTACGAGCGTTCGGAAGAGGCGGCCCGGCAGGTCGCCAAGGAGACGGGCGCGCTGGCGGTTCAGGCCGATCTGGGGAGCAGGCAGGACCTGGAGCGGCTGTTCGCCGAGGCGGAGTCGCGGCTGCCGGCACTGGACGTCCTCGTCAACAACGCCGCGGCGAATGCGCCGAAGCCCCTCGTGGACATCACGGAGGAGGACTACGAGCGGGCGTTCGCGGTGAACGCCCGAGCCGTGTTCCTGGCCACGCAGTGGGCGGGCCGGGTGATGCGCGACGGCGGGCGCATCATCACCATCTCCTCGGTCAACACTCAGGTGCCCGCGCCGGGACTGTCGCTCTACTGCGGCAGCAAGGGCGCCGTCGAGCAGTTCGCCAAGGTGGCGGCGCGCGAGCTGGGCGGGCGCGGGATCACCGTGAACGTCGTCTCGTCCGGCGCCACCGACACCGACCTGCTGCGGGACACCAACCCGCCGGAGGCGCTGGAGCGCACGCCGGCCTTCACGGCGTTGCAGCGGCTGGGGCGGCCGGACGACATCGCCGCCGTGGTCGCGTTCCTGGCCGGTCCCGACGGGCGGTGGGTGACCGGGCACAACCTCCTCGCCAGCGGCGGCCTGCTCGTCTGAGGAGCGGCGGCCCCGGCACGCCGGGGCCGCCGCCCGTCACAGCTGCAGGGACTTGACCTCGAGGAACTCCTCCAGGCCGTATTCGCCCAGCTCGCGCCCCACGCCCGACTGCTTGTAGCCGCCGAAGGGCGCCAGCGGGTTGAACTTGCCCCCGTTGATGGCGACCTGGCCGGTTCGCAGACGGCGGGCGACCGCGACCGCACGCTCCTCGGTGGCCGCCCAGACGGCCCCCGCCAGGCCGTACCTGGTGTTGTTGGCGATCTCGACGGCCTTGTCCTCGGTCGTGTACGGGATCAGCGACAGGACCGGGCCGAAGATCTCCTCCTGCTCGATCGTCATCCCGGACTCCACGCCCGCGAACACCGTGGGCTCGACGAAGTAGCCGCGCTCGTGCGGGCGGTCGGTGCCGCCGGCCACCAGCCGCGCGCCCTCCTCCTGGCCCCGGTTGATGAAGCGGATCACGCGGTCGCGCTGCACTTGGGACACCAGCGGGCCGATCCTGGTGGACTCGTCGAACGGGTCGCCGACGGTGTATTTCGCGGCCGCCTCGACGGCCAGGCGGACGGCGTCGTCGTACTGGTCGCGGTGGACGATCATGCGGGTCCAGGCCGAGCAGGTCTGCCCGGCGTTGACGAAGCAGTTGGCCACGCCGACCTTGACGGCCGCCTCCAGGTCGGCGTCGGGGAGGATGACGTTGGCGGACTTGCCGCCGAGCTCGAGCGCGACCCGCTTGACCGACTCGGCGCCGAGCGAGGCCACCCGCCGCCCGGCGGCCGTGGAGCCGGTGAAAGAGATCATGTCCACTTCGGGGTGGGCGGCCATGGCCTCGCCCACGACCGGGCCGCGGCCGCTGACCAGGTTGAACACGCCCGGGGGCAGGCCGACCTCGTGGAAGATCTCCGCCAGCGCGTACGCCGCGAGCGGCGCGACCTCGCTCGGCTTGAGCACGACCGTGCATCCGGCGGCCAGCGCGGGACCGACCTTGCAGATGATCTGGTGCAGCGGGTAGTTCCACGGCGTGATCGCCGCGACCACCCCGACCGGCTCCTTGACGACCAGCGAGTTGCCGACGCGAGACTCGCGCGGGTGGCTCTCGGCGAGCTGGCCGTAGGAGGCCAGGACGCCGGCGGGCATCAGCGTCTGCACCTTGAGCGCGAAGCCCAGGGGCGAGCCCATGTCGGTCGCGATCGTCGTGGCGATCGCGTCGGCGCGCCGCCGCAGCAGCTCGGCCGCGTCGGCGAGGAGCTTGCCCCGCTCCGCCGGCGCGGTTTCCGACCAGGCGGGGAACGCTTTTCGCGCGGCGCTCGCGGCCGACTCCACATCGTCGGGGGATCCGGCCGGCACGCGGTCGATGATCTCTTCCGTGGCCGGGTTCACTACCTCGATGGGCTCGTCGGACGCCGACGCGGTCCAGGAGCCGCCGATATACAGCTGACGCATTGCACCATCCTGACAGTGCCTGGGGCGGCGATGCGACGGCTCATCCTGAGCGGGGGATAAACCTTACCCACCGCCACCTGCCTTATCCCCGTCAGAGTACGACGATTACACCGGCGTGGCGGGATTTGTCAGTCGAACTGCGGCCGTCTGGTACGAGTGCGCTTCAGTTCGAAGAAGTCATCGAATTCCGTCACCGCGAGCACGCCGTCCCACATCCGCCCCGCGTCCTCGCCCCGGAGAATTTTGGTGATCACGGGCCCGAAGAAGGCGTTGGCGCCGACGCGGATGATCGGCGTGCCGACCTCCTGGCCGACGAGCGTGATGCCCTCGTCGTGCGAGGCGCGGATGGCCTCGTCCCACTCGTCGGATTCCATCGCGTCGGCGAGATTCCCGTCGAGGCCCACGGCCTCGAGCGCGGCCTCGTTGACCTCGCGCAGCCGTTCGGGCTGCTTGCTCAGGCCCTGGTTGTGCAGGCGGGTGCCGAGCTCGGTGTAGAGCCGCCCGACGTACTCCTCGCCGTGCTTGGCCGCGGCCGCGGCCACCACCCTGACGGAGCCCAGGTTCTTGAGCGCCCGCTGCTTGTAGTCGTCCGGGACGTCTTTGTCCTCGTTGAGGAAGTGAAGGGACATGAACCGGAAGCGGGGCTCGATCGGCCGGACCTTCTCGACCTCGAGCAACCACCGTGACGTGACCCAGGCGAAGGGGCAGGAGGGGTCGAACCAGAGGTCCGCGGGAATCTTTTCAGCCATGTGTGGCCATAACCTGAGGTGGTTCGGGTCCTATTCCCGCCGTGACAGGATACCGACAAACCCCGACGAAGCGGTGAAAAGGAGCGCAACTTGGCAGGCAACCTGACCCGGGACGAAGCGCGCGAGCGCGCCCGGCTGTTGAAGGTCGAGTCGTACAAGGTGGCACTCGACCTGACGGAAGGGGAGGAGCGCTTCGAGAGCGTCACGACGATCCGTTTCAGCAGCGTCAGCCCGGGTGCCTCCACCTTCATCGACCTGCACGGCGCGCACGTGCGCAAGGTCACGCTGAACGGCCAGGACCTCGACGTGGCCGCCTACGACGCGGAGAAGGGCCGCTTCCCGCTCCCCTCGCTCGCCGGGGCCAACGAACTGCGGGTGGACGCCGACTGCGCCTACATGCGCACGGGCGAGGGCCTGCACCGCTTCGTCGACCCTGTGGACCAGAACGTCTACCTGCACAGCCAGTTCGAGACGGCCGACGCCCACCGCATGTACGCGTGCTTCGACCAGCCCGACCTCAAGGCCGCCTTCCAGCTCACCGTGCTGGCCCCGGCCGACTGGGAGGTGATCTCCAACGCGGCCGCGGTCAGCGTGGAGGAACTGCCCGAGCAGGCAGGCAAGCACGGGACGGTGCGGGCGGCCAAGCGATGGGAGTTCGCGGTCACGCCGGTCATGTCGACGTACATCACGGCGCTGGTGGCCGGGCCGTACCACAAGGTGACCTCGGAGCACGACGGCATCCCGCTCGGCCTCTACTGCCGGGCCTCGCTGGCCCAGCACCTCGACGCGGACAACCTCTTCGAGGTGACCCGGCAGGGCTTCGACTTCTTCCACCGGGTGTTCGGCGTGCGCTACCCGTTCGGAAAGTACGACCAGCTCTTCGTACCCGAGTTCAACGCCGGGGCCATGGAGAACGCCGGCTGCGTGACGTTCCTGGAGGACTACGTCTTCCGTTCCCGGGTCACCGACGCGGTGGTCGAGCGGCGCGCGGAGACGATCCTGCACGAGATGGCGCACATGTGGTTCGGCGACCTCGTCACCATGCGCTGGTGGGACGACCTGTGGCTGAACGAGTCGTTCGCCACCTACATGTCCGTGCTCGCCCAGGCCGAGGCCACGCGGTGGGGCAAGGGCGCGTGGACGACGTTCGCGAACGTGGAGAAGGCCTGGGCCTACCGCCAGGACCAGCTCCCGTCCACGCATCCGATCGCCGCGGACATCCCGGACATGCAGGCGGTCGAGGTCAACTTCGACGGCATCACGTACGCCAAGGGCGCCTCGGTGCTCAAGCAGCTCGTCGCGTACGTGGGGCTGGACAACTTCCTCGCCGGCGTGCGCGACTACTTCGCCGAGCACGCCTGGGGCAACACCGAGCTGAAGGACCTGCTCGACGCCCTGGAGCGGACCTCCGGCCGCGACCTGTCCGCCTGGTCGAAGGAGTGGCTGGAGACCTCCTGGGTCAACACGCTGCGGCCTTCGTTCGAGGTGTCCGGCGGCCGGTTCACCAGCTTCGACGTGCTGCAGGAGGCCCCGGCCGACTACCCGACGCTGCGCTCGCACCGGATCGCGATCGGCCTGTACTCCCTGGCGGACGGCAAGCTGACCCGGACCAAGCGGGTCGAGCTGGACGTGGTGGGCGCCCGTACGAGCGTGGCTCAGCTCGTCGGCGAGGAGCAGCCGGACCTGGTGCTGCTCAACGACGACGACCTGACCTACGCCAAGATCCGCCTCGACGAGGACTCGCTGCGGACCCTGGTCGACGGCGGCATCGTCACCTTCACCGAGTCGCTGCCGCGGGCGCTGTGCTGGTCGGCGGCCTGGGACATGACCCGCGACGGCGAGATGTCCACCCGCGACTACGTCAAGCTGGTCGTCTCGGGCGCGGGCACGGTCACGGACATCACGGTCCTGCAGACGATCCTGCGGCAGGCGCGCATGGCGGCGCAGCAGTACGCGGATCCGGCGTGGCGGGCCGAGGGCCTGGCGCTGCTGGCGGGCGAGCTGCGCTCGCTGTTCGGCTCGGCCGAGCCGAGGTCGGACCGCCAGCTGGCCTACCTGCAGGCGTTCGCGCCGGTGGCCACCTCGGCGGAGGACCTCGATCTGCTGCAGGGCATCCTGGAGGGCACAACAGTGCCCGAGGGGCTGAGCGTGGACGCCGACCTGCGGTGGAGTCTCCTGCACGCGCTGGTCGCCGGTGGCCGGGTGGACGAGTCCGGCATCGACGCGGAGCTGGAGCGCGACCCTACGGCGACGGGTGAGCGGTCGGCCGCGCAGTGCCGGGCCGCGATCCCGACCCTCGAGGCCAAGAGCGCGGCGTGGGACCGGATCGTGGGCGGCGAGCTGGCCAACCACATCGCCCGCGCCACGATCGGCGGCTTCCAGGACCCGCACCATCCCGAGCTGCTGAAGCCGTTCAGGGAGAAGTACTTCGCCGAGGTCGGGCGGATCTACAAGGAGTGGACGTTCGACCAGGCGTCGTCGTTCGCGGTGGGATGCTTCCCGGCGCTGCTCATCGAGCAGGAGACGCTGCGGGCGGCCGACGACTACCTGGCGGCCGAGGAGCCGCCGCAGGCGCTGCGCAGGATGATCCTGGAGGGCGCCGACGGCGTCCGCCGCGCGCTGCGCAACCGGGAGAAGGACGCCGCGTCCGCCTGATCCGCTCCGCCTGAGGCCCCCGCCACGCCCGGCGGGGGCCTTTCGCGTTTCCTTGGCGTTTCCGGGTCTTGACAGAGGGAGCCTGGAGGAAGATATTTCATGACTAACTTTACTTCTAAAGAAAGTCCTCGTACATGGCAGCCACTGATCGCGGCGATCTCACCCGGACGGCGATCCTGGCCCTGCTGGGCACCGGCGGGCCGCTGAGCCGGACCGAGATCGCACGCGAGCTGGACCTCAGTCCCGCCACCGTCACGCAGCTCACGCGCGGGCTCATGGGGCAGGGCATGGTGGAGGAGCTCGACCTCAAGCCCTCGCGCGGCGGGCGGCCCGCCGTCCGGCTCGGGCTGGTGGGCGGAGCAGGGCGGGCGCTGGGCGTCAAGGTGACGGCCGATCACCTGGTGCTGGTCGACGTGCGGCTGGACGGCGAGGTCCTGGGGTCGTGGGAGCGGCCCTTCGACCCGTACGCGCCGGACGCGCTCGACGAGCTCGCGGCGGCCGTGGAGTCGGTGGTGCCCTCGTCCGGCGGGCAGGCGCCGCCGCTCCTGGGGGTCGGGGTCGGGGTGCCGGGCAGCGTGGACGACCAGGCGGCCGGCACCGTGAACGCGCCGACGCTCGGCTGGCAGGCCATGCCCGTCGGCGAGCGGCTGCGGCGTCGGCTGGAGCTTCCCGTGCTGGTGGAGAACGATGTGAACGCGCTGGCGGCGGCCGAGCGGCTGTACGGGCGCGGGCGTACGCACCGGGACTTCCTCGTGGTGACGATCGGGCGCGGCGTCGGGGCGGCGATCGTCGCGGACGGGCGGGTCTACCGGGGGGCGCGGGGCGGGGCGGGCGAGTTCGGCCACCTGCCGGTGGACCCCGGAGGGCCGGTGTGCGGGTGCGGGGCCAGGGGGTGCCTGGAGGCGTTCGTGGGCTCGGCGGGGCTCCTGGCCGCCGCCCGCGCCAAGTCCGCCGCCCGCAGCGGCGAGACCGGCGGCTCACCGGAGAGGACAGGACGGGACGGCGGCGCGGCGCCGGGCAAGGGTGCGGTGCGGGACGGCGGCGGGCGGGATCCGCTGGGGGCGGTCGCGGCGCTCGGGCGGGCGGGGGCGGACGGGGACCCCGCGGCGCGGGAGGTGTTCGCCGAGGCGGGGGCGATACTCGGACGGGCCACCGCCGGGCTGATCAACGTCGTGGATCCGGAGGTCGTGGTGGTGCTCGGCGAGGGCACGGCGGACTGGCCGCTCTGGCGCGACGGATTCGAGCAGGCCCTCAGGGCGCAACTGTATCCGGGGCGGCGCGACATCTCCGTCGAGGTGGAGAGCTGGGACGACACGAGCTGGGCGCAGGGGGCGGCGGCGCTGGTGCTCGCGACCCCGTTCGACGCGGCGGGCGCGGCCGGAGAGCAGGGCCGCCTGGTGCGCGCCCGCCTGATCGGAGCCACCTCGTGACCCTCACCGCCGCACCGCCGAAGGAGCGGGCCGCGCATGAGCGGGCCAGGCCGCGCAAGGGCTGGCGCCATGCCGGGACCGTGGCCGTGTTCCTGCTGCCGAGTCTCATCCCCCTGACCCTCTACACGATCGTCCCGATGATCGGCTCGCTCTGGACGAGCCTGCACGAGTGGGACCTCATCACCGAGATGCGCTGGGTGGGCCTGGGCAACTACATCGAGCTGATCGGCGATCCCGAGACGCACGCGGCCTTCCTCCACACCCTCTACTTCATCGCCGGCTACCTGCCGCTGGTCTACGCGGGCGGCCTGGGCCTGGCGATGCTGCTCAACCGGGCGATGGCGGGCCGGAGCCTGCTGCGCGGCGTGTACTTCCTGCCGGTGATCACGAGCTGGGTGGTCGTGGCGCTGATGTGGAAGTGGCTGCTCAACCCGGCCAGCGGCATCGTCAACTGGGCGCTCGGCCTGGTCGGGGTGAGCGGTCCCGGCTGGTGGACGGATCCGGACTGGGCGATGCCGTCGATCATCCTGGCCTCGGCGTGGAAGGACCTGGGCTTCGTGATGATCATCCTGCTGGCGGGCCTGCAGGCGATCCCCCGCGAGTACCAGGAGGCCGCCATGGTCGACGGGGCCACGGCTTGGCGCAGGTTCCGGCACATCACGCTGCCCCTGCTGTCCCCCTCGACGTTCTTCGTGGTCGTGATCTCGCTGATCAACGGCTTCCAGGTGTTCGACCAGGTCAAGATCATGACGGGTGGCGGGCCCGGCGGGGCCACGCAGGTGGTGGTGTCGCAGATCTACGACCTCACCTTCAGGTACGGCAGGGCCGGCGCGGCGTCGGCGCTGTCGTGGCTGCTGTTCGCCGTGGTGCTGATCGTGACGATCGTCCAGATCCGGGGCCAGAGGCGGTGGGTGACCTATGGCTAGAGTGACCCGCTACCTGCTGGTCGGCGTGGGCGCGCTGGTGATGTTGTTCCCGTTCGCGTGGGCGGTGATCACCTCCATCACGCCGGGCGACGCCGTGCTGGCCGTGCCGCCGGACTTCACACCCGAGGGCGCGAGCCTGGACGCGTACGCCAAGCTCATGGAGACGCTGCCGTTCTGGCGGATCGTGCTCAACAGCGCCTGGATCGGCGCGACCTCCACCATGCTGCAGCTCGTCACGAGCGCCATGGCCGCCTACGCGTTCGCCCGCCTGCCGTTCCCCGGCCGGGGCGCGCTGTTCGCCGTCTACCTGGCGACGCTGATGATGCCGCTGCCGGTGCTGGTCGTGCCGCTGTTCATCGAGATGCGCACGTTCGGGCTCGTGGACACGTATTTCGCGCTGCTCGCGCCGACGATCGCCTCGGCGTTCGGGGTGTTCCTGCTGCGGCAGGCGATCAACCAGGTGCCGCGGGAGTTCGACGAGGCGGCCGTGCTGGACGGCGCCGGGCATTTCCGGATCTTCCTGTACGTGGTGCTGCCGCTGATCCGGCCGGCGCTGGCCACGTTCGCCATCTTCGGCTTCATGGCCAGCTGGAACAGCTACCTCTGGCCGCTGATCATCATCAAGTCGCCCGAGTTCATGACGCTCCCGCTGGGCCTGGCCACGCTGCACGGCCAGTTCACCACCGAGTGGGACGTGGTCATGGCGGGGTCGGTGATCAGCGTCGTACCGATCCTCATCCTCTACGTCTTCGCGCAGAAGCACGTCATCGCCAGCGTCGCGCAGAGCGGGCTCAAGTAAAGGAATCCCCCCATGTCAAGAGGACATCTCGCCGTCATCGCCGCGGTCGCGTTACTCGCCTCGGCCTGCTCCCAGGGGTCGGCCACCAGGGCCACCACCGGCGCCGACGGCAAGACCACCGTCCGGTATTTCACGTTCTCCGCCGCCCCCGACCACCTGAAGGACCTCGACGCGATCGAGAAGGCCTTCGAGAAGGAGAACCCGAAGGTGGACGTGGTCGTCGAGACCGCGCCCTTCGAGGAGTACTTCACCAAGCTCCAGACGAGCATCGCGGGCGGCACCGCGCCGGACTCGTTCGAGCTCAACTACGAGAACTTCGTCACCTACGCCAGCGCCGGATCCCTCCTCGACCTGGGCACGGTCGGGGGCGACGGCGACACCTCCGTCTACGCGCAGGAGTCGCTCAACGCGTTCAAGCGCGACGGCAAGCAGTACGCCCTTCCCGCCTCCTTCTCCACGGTCGTGCTCTTCTACAACAAGGACCTGTTCGAGAAGGCCGGGGTGGCCGCGCCGACGGCGGACTGGACGTGGGCCGACGAGCAGGCGGCCGCGGCGAAGCTGACCGACAGGAAGAAGGGCGTGTACGGCGACTTCCAGCCGGTGCAGTTCTTCGAGTTCTACAAGGCGCTCAAGCAGGCGGGCGGCGAGTTCCTGTCCGCCGACGGCACGAAGGCGACCTTCAACGGCCCCGAGGGGGTCAAGGCCGCGCAGTGGCTGGTCGGCAAGGTGGGCAAGACGATGCCGACCGAGGCCGAGATCGGCGGCGCCGCCGACTACGACACGAACCTGTTCAAGTCCGGCAAGCTCGCGATGTGGCACAACGGCATCTGGCAGTTCGCGGGGCTCAAGGACGTCCCGTTCGAGTGGGACGTCGTCGTCGAACCCGGTGACGCGAGCAAGGCCAGCGCCGTCTTCCACAACGCCGTCGCGATCTCGTCCAGCACCAAGAACGGCAAGGACGCCTACGCCTGGGCCCGTTTCCTGTCGTCCTCCAACGTCGCGGCCACCACGCGCATCCAGTCGTCCTGGGAGCTGCCGCCGGTCGCCGACCAGCAGGTCCTGGCCGGCTACCTGAAGGACCCGAAGCCGGCCAACCGGCAGGCCGTGTTCGACTCGCTGAAGTCGATCGCACTGCCGCCGGTCATCAAGCGCCAGCAGGAGATGCAGGACGCGGTGACCAAGCACCTGACCGAGGCCGCCGCGGGGCGCAAGCCGGTGGAGGACGCGCTCAAGGCCGCCGCCGCCGACGTCGACGCACTGCTTTCGTAAGGAGAGAACCCGTTGTCCCTCGTCGCGCACAGCCTCGACGTGATCAAGAGCTTGCAGTCGCCCACCGGGGCCTATCCGGCCTCGCCCACCTTCTCCGCCTACCGCGGCTACTCGTGGCTGCGGGACGGGGCGTTCATCGCCGAGGGGGTGAGCAGGCACGGTGACGTCGCCGGCGCGGACGCCTTCCACGCCTGGTGCGCCCGCGTGGTCGGCGACCGGGCGGGCCAGGTGGACTCGCTGGTCTCCCGCGCCGCGCGCGGCGAGGTCGTGCCCGTCACCGAGATGCTGCCGACCCGCTTCACGCTCGACGGGATGGAAGGCGCCGACGAGTGGTGGGACTTCCAGCTCGACGGGTACGGGACGTGGCTCTGGGCGCTGCGCGAGCACTGCGTGCGCCATGGGAGGACGGTGCCCGGGGCCGAGAAGGGGATCAGAGCGGCGGCCAGGTATCTGACGGCGTTCTGGGACCTTCCCTGCTACGACTGGTGGGAGGAGCACGTCGAGCAGCGGCACGTGGCCACACTGGGCTCCATCCACGCGGGCCTGCGGGCCGCCGTCGACCTGGGCGTGTTGAGCGCGGCCGAGGAGGCGGCCGCGCTGGAGGCGGCCGAGGGCGTCGCGGCGCTGGTCGAGCGGGAAGGCGTCGTCTCCGGGCGGCTGCGGAAGTGGCTCGGCGGCGACGCCGTGGACGCCAGCCTGCTGGCGTGCGTGGAGCCGTTCGGGCTCTGTCCGGCCGATCACCCGGTGGGGGCCGCGACGGTGGCCGAGGTCGAGCGGCAACTCGCCCGCGACGGCGGCGTCCACCGCTACCTGGCCGACACCTTCTACGGCGGCGGCCGGTGGGTGCTGCTGGCCGGGTTCCTGGGCTGGAACCACGCCAGGGCCGGGCGGCGCGCCGAGGCCCTGCGGTATCTGGAATGGATGGCGGCCCAGGCGACGCCGGCGGGTGACCTGCCCGAGCAGGTGTCGGACCTGCTGCTCGCTCCTGATCGGCTTCAGGAGTGGCTGGATCGGTGGGGGCCGGTGGCGACGCCGCTGCTGTGGTCGCACGGCATGTATCTGATCCTCGCCGACGAGCTGGGGGTGCGGGCATGATCCGGCATCAGCCGTTCGGGTCGGGGCATCCGTACGCGGAGAGCGAGGACCAGAGGGTCCCCGCCAGGCCGCTGGACGGCGAGACGGTGGAGCTGCGGGCGCGTGCGTCGGCGAGCGTCGCCGCCGTGGTGTGCGAGTGGGTCGTGGACGGAGGGACGCCGCTGGAGTTGCGGCTCACCAAGGCGATCGAGGACGCGGGGGCCGAGCAGGGTGGGGTCGCGGACGGCGGGCATCTCGCCGCGGCGCAGGCGCGGGCCGCCCGGGCCGCTGCGGGGACCTGGTCCGTACGCAGCCCCGCCCTGCACGCCGGGCACCGCTACGCCTACCGCTTCCGCGCCGCCCTGGCCGGGGGCGGCAGCCGGACCAGCAGGTGGTTCGAGGTGTCGGCGGCGACCTGGTCGGCGGACGGAGGGAAGCTCGACGTCAGGGGCGCGGACCGGATCGTGCCCGGGAGCGTGCGGTGGCTGGCGGACGGCGACGGCGTGCGGCGGGTGCGGTTCGACGTGGCGCTGGGCCCTGACGAGCACGTGGTGGGGTTCGGCGAGCGGTACGACGCGGTGGACCAGCGCGGACGTGAGCTCGACGCGGTCGTGTTCGAGCAGTACAAGGGGCAGGGACGGCACGGGCGCACCTATCTGCCGATGCCGTACGCGATGGTCGTCGGCGGCCCGTCGAGCTGGGGGCTGCACCTGGCGACGTCGCGGCGGACCTGGTACGACGTGGGCGACCGGCTGCGCGTGGAGGCCGAGGTGGGTCCCGACGGCGTGCTCGGGGTGCGTTTCCACGACGGGCCCGAGCCGGCCGGCGTGCTGCGCGGGTTCCTGGACGACGTCGGGCGGCCGGCGGAGCTGCCGTCGTGGGTGTTCCGCCTGTGGGCCAGCGGCAACGAGTGGAACACGCAGGAGCGGGTCATGGCCGAGATGGACCGGCACCGCGAGCACGGCATTCCGGTCGGGGCGCTGGTCATCGAGGCGTGGAGCGACGAGACGACGTTCACGGCCTTCCGCGGGGCCGCGTACGAGCCGTCGGAGGAGCCGCACCGCCTGGCCGACTACACCTTCCCGCCCGACGGCCCGTGGCCCGACCCCAAGGGCATGGTGGACGAGTTGCACGCGCGCGAGGTCAAGGTGCTGCTCTGGCAGATCCCGCTGCAGAAGATGCGCCCGCATCCCCGGCACCAGGCGGCCGTGGACGCCCGGCAGCTCGTCGAGCGCGGCTACGGGGTGCGCGAGGCGGACGGCCGGCCGTACCGGAACCGGGGGTGGTGGTTCCCGCTCGCACTCATGCCCGACCTGTCGTCGCAGGAGGTCCGCGACTGGTGGACGGCCAAGCGGCGCTATCTGGTCGAGGAGGTCGGCGTCGACGGGTTCAAGACCGACGGCGGCGAGCACGCCTGGGGCCACGACCTGCGGTACGCCGACGGGAGGGACGGCGCCGAGGGCAACAACCTGTTCCCCGTCCACTACGCCCGCGCCTTCGGGGACCTGCTGAGGTCGTGCGGGAAGGCGCCGGTGACGTTCAGCAGGGCCGGGTTCGCCGGGTCGCAGCCGCACGGCGCGTTCTGGGCCGGGGACGAGGACTCCACGTGGGAGGCGTTCCAGGCCTCGATCAGGGCCGGGATCACGGCCTCGGCCTGCGGGATCGTCTACTGGGGCTGGGATCTGGCCGGGTTCTCCGGCGAGGTGCCGGACGCGGAGCTGTACCTGCGGGCGGCCGGGGCGTCGGCGTTCATGCCGATCATGCAGTACCACTCGGAGTTCAACCACCACCGCGCCCCCCTCAGGGACCGCACCCCGTGGAACGTGGCCGGACGCACCGGGGACGAGCGGGTGATCCCGGTGTTCCGGCGGCTGGTGGAGGTGCGGGAGCGGCTGGTGCCGTACCTGGCGGAGCAGGCGCGGATGGCCGTGGACGGCGGCGCGCCGCTGATGCGCGGGCTGTTCTTCGACCACCCGCGCGATCCTGACGTGTGGCGTTTCCCGCTGCAGTACAAGCTCGGCGACGCGCTGCTCGTCGCCCCCGTGACGGAACCCGGCATTTCGGAGGTCTCTGTCTATCTGCCGGAAGGTGAGTGGGTCGACGTCTGGACCGGACGCGCCCTCGCCCCGGGCTCCGGCGGCCGGGAGGTGCGACTGCCCGCACCGCTCGATCGCCCTCCCGTCGTGTGCGCGGCGGAGCACTGGTCCCGTCTCTCCCCCGTCTTCGCCTCCTGAGAGGAACATCCATGAGCCGGTTACGGTCGGCCGTCATCGTGGTGGTGATCGCCTTGTTATCGTCCTCCGTCTCCGTCCCAGCCTCCGCGCTCGACGGCCTCTTCCACAGCCCGACCGGGATCGACGAGTTGTACTCGGCCGAGCCCACGGAACGGGTGCCGCGCGATCCGATGGCCGGCGAGCCGGTCCAGATCAAGGCGACCACCTGGCCGATCGAGCCGGGCCAGACCGTGTGGGTGACCTGGACGAAGAACGGCGTGAACCAGACGCCGATCGGCGCGGCCTGGGACTACAACAACGGCGGCAACAGCTACTGGAAGATCGGCCTGGGCGCCTTCGCCCGCGGCGACAAGATCTCCTACACCGTCAACGCGGACGTGAACGGGGGCGGGCAGAGGAGCGTCGGCCCGTTCTCGTTCACGGTCACCTCGTGGAGCACGGTGACGAACGTGACGGGCCACACCGACAACGGCACGTCGGTGGACGTCACGACCGGCGACAGCGCCGGCAGCTTCACACCCAGGATCCGCTTCACGTTCCCGGCGGCGGACCGCTTCCGAACGCAGATCGCCCCGAGCGGGCAAGGTCTCAACATTTCCGGCATCTCCGGATACACGGTGACAGACTCGGCGAGCACGCTCACGATCGCCACGAGCTCGCTGGTGCTGAAGATCCAGAAGTCGCCCTACCGGCTGTCGGTCTACAAGGGCGACGGCACGACGCTGATCACCCGCCAGTACGACCCCGCGACGTTCAGGAACATCGGCTGGGCCAGCGACGGCGCCACCACCGTCACCAAGATCGAGGACCACTTCATGTCCCCGGCCGGGGAGCGCTTCGAGGGCTTCGGCGAGCGCTACGACCGGCTCGACCAGCGCGGCACCGACGTGCACAACTACGTCTACAACCAGTACCGCGACCAGGGCGCCACCCGGCGCACGTACCTGAGCGTGCCGTTCTTCCTGAACTCCGCCGGGTACGGGGTCTACATTCCGACCACCCGCTACGCGATCTTCAACCTCAACACCCACCTGAGCGACCTGGCCGGGTTCACCGTGGACACGGGCGGCGCGCTGGACTCGACGCTCGACTACCACTTCTACACCGGCACCCCGGCCGAGATCGTGGACGACTACACCGCGACCACCGGCCGCCCGCAGCTCCCGCCGAAATGGGCGTTCGGCGTGTGGATGTCGGCCAACGAGTGGAACACGCAGGCCGAGGTGAACGCCGAGCTGGCCAACGTGGAGACGTACAAGATTCCGCACACGGCGATGGTGCTGGAGCAGTGGAGCGACGAGGCCACGTTCTACGTCTGGCACGGCGCGACGTACACGCCCACGCCGGGCGGCGGCAAGCTCTCCTACAGCGACCTGACCTTCCCTGCGGGCACGGCGTGGCAGGACCCGAAGGCCATGGTCGGCAACGCCCACAGCAAGGGGATCAAGATGATCCTCTGGCAGATCCCGGTGCTCAAGGAGAATTTCGACAACAACCCGCCGGCGGCGCCGCAGCAGCACCTCAACGACAAGGCGTACGCGGAGTCGCAGGGGTATGTCGCTAAAAATCCCACCAACGGCCCCTACCGCATCCCGACCGGCCAGTGGTTCGGCGACAGCATGGTCCCCGACTTCACCAGCACGGCCGCCACAAACTGGTGGATGAGCAAGCGCGACTACCTCATCGACGAGATCGGCGTCGACGGCTTCAAGACCGACGGCAGCGAGGCGATCTTCGGCCGGGGCGTGAAGTTCGCCGACGGCCGCAAGGGCGACGAGATGCACAACGCCTACCCCAACAGCTACACGGGCGCGTACAACGCCTACGTCAAGGGCAAGAGGCCGGACGGAGCGATCTTCAGCAGGGCCGGTACGGGGGGCGCGCAGACCAGGTCGATCTTCTGGGCCGGTGACCAGAACTCCAGCTTCTCCGCCTTCCAGGAGGCGGTCAGGGCCCAGCTCAGCGCGGGCCAGTCGGGGGTGCCGTTCACGGCCTGGGACATGGCGGGCTTCACCGGCACCTTCCCCAGCGCGGAGCTCTACCTGCGCTCCGCGGCCCAGGCGACGTTCTCGCCGATCATGCAGTATCACTCGGAGAAGGCCGATCCGGGCACGTCGGAGGCTCGTACGCCGTGGAACGTGCAGGCCCGCACCGGCGACCCGAGCGTCGTGCCGGCCTTCCGCACCTTCGCCAACGTGCGCATGAACCTGGTCCCCTACCTCTACACGGAGGCCAAGGCGAGCGCGACGACGGGTGTGCCGATGATGCGCGCGATGAGCTTCGCCTTCCCCGGCGACGCCACGGCCGCGGGCCTGGACCAGCAGTACATGTTCGGCTCGCAGCTCCTCGTCGCGCCGATCACCGCGCAGGGCGCGACGTCGAAGAGCGTGTACGTGCCCGCCGGCGAGTGGTACGACCTGTGGAACGGCGGCCGCTTCACCGGCCCCGGCACGAAGACGTACAACGCCGGCCTGGACACGATCCCGGTCTACGCCAAGCCCGGGGCGATCATCCCGCTCAACCTCAATGCCGACTACCAGCTCGGCGGCGAGATCGGCAACAGCGTCACCGCCTACACCAACCTGACCTTCCGGATCTATCCCTCGGGCACCACCTCGTACGCCTATTTCGAGGACACCGCCAACGCCACCCGCACCGTCACCTCGGCCGAGAACTGGGCAGGGCACACGGTGACGGTCACCGTTCCGCCGCTGACCACGACCAGCACCCTCCAGGTGGCGAGCACGCAGCCGGCCTCGGTGACGGGCGCGACCGCACGCGCCACGCTCGCCGGCCTCAAGGCGGCCGCCGAGGGCTGGTGGTGGGACCCGGTGCGGCAGCTCACGCACGTCAAGCTGGCGAGCAGCGCCTCCAGCCGGACGGTCACGCTGAACGGCGTGGACAAGGCCGCCTATGAGGCCGAGTTCGCGACCGGCGCCGGCACGTCGGCCGGCAGCGACCACGCCGGTTACACCGGGACCGGCTTCGCCGACGGCTTCGCGACCTCCGGGGACGCGGTGACGTTCCAGGTCAAGGCCGACACGGCGGGCAGTCACCAGCTCAAGTTCCGCTACTCGACCACGGTGAACGCCACCAGGACCGTCTACGTGGACGGCGTCTCCGCCGGCACGCTGTCCCTGCCCGCGCTGGCGAACTGGGACACCTGGGGCACCGCCACGCTCACGACCTCGCTGACGGCCGGGGCCCACACCGTCAAGATCGCCTATGACGCGGCGAACACCGGCGGGATCAACCTCGACCATCTGGTGGTGTCCCGGCCATGACACGCGCGCTCATCTTCCTGTCGGTGCTTCTCATGCCCTCGCTGGTGGCGTCGTCCGCGCAGGCGGCGGTCCAGCGGGTGCAGTTCACCAGCGGCTCGGCGTACCTGATCGTGGAGTTCCTCGACGACGACCTCGTGCACTTCGAACTGGCCGGCGGCGCCGGCCCGGGCGTGAACTCGCCGTTGTTCGCCACGCCGCAGGTGGCCAAGAAGGACTACACCGGCCCGTCGAGCTTCACCCAGTCGGGGAACACGATGACGACGGCCGCCATGAAGGTCGAGGTCGCGGCCGGGACGCTGTGCGTCAGGGTCTCCGACCCCGCCCGGCTGCTGTACGAGGCCTGCCCGCGCAACCTCGCCCAGGCGTGGAAGGGCCTGACGATCGCCAAGGGCTCGATCCAGAACGCGTACGGGCTGGGCGAGCAGTTCTTCATGGGCGGCAGCGCCGACGGCGACTGGGCGGGCCGCGTCCGCTCGCCGGGCGGCCCGTTCGGCAACTCCTGGGTGTGGGACGAGGACAACGGGGCGGCCGGCAACGCGCAGATCCCGGTGCTGTTCGCGGTCGGCCCCGCCGATGTGAACACCGGGAACCTGAACTACGGCCTGCTGCTCGACCAGGTCTACAAGCAGGAGTGGAACCTGACCGGCGACCCCTGGACGGTGGACACCTGGGGCGACCAGCTCAGGTGGTACACGATGACCGGGCCCGACCTGCCCGACCTGCGCAAGGACTACATGGAGCTGACCGGCCGGCCGCCGGTGCCGCCGAAGAAGGTGTTCGGCATGTGGGTGTCGGAGTACGGCTACGACAACTGGGGTGAGATCGACAACCGGCTGAGCGGGCTGCGGGCCGACGCGTTCCCGGTGGACGGGTTCGTGCTCGACGTGCCGTGGTTCGGCGGGGTGACCCAGGCGTCGGACAACACCCGCATGGGCACGCTTTCCTGGGACACAACCGCCTTTCCCAATCCAACGAGCACTATTTCCGACTATGCCACCAACAAAGGCCTCGGCCTGATCACCATCGAGGAGTCGTACGTCGGGAAGGGCCTGCCCGAACACGCCGACCTGGCCACGCGCGGATACCTCGTGAGATCCGGATGCGCCGGCTGCCCGCCCGTCTACCTCACCGACAACGACTGGTGGGGCTACGGCGGCATGATCGACTGGACGCAGGACGCGGCGGGCGACCACTGGCACGCGCTCAAGCGGCAGCCCCTCATCGACCAGGGCATCCAGGGCCACTGGCTGGACCTCGGCGAGCCGGAGATGTACCAATCCTCCGACTGGACCGAGGGCGTGCTGCCCGGCAAGCATGCCCACGCCGACTACCACAACGTCTACAACCTCAAGTGGGCCGAGAGCGTGGCCCGCGGCTATCTCTCCACGGACAAGCGCCCGTTCATGCTGGCCCGCTCGGGCGCGGCGGGCATCCAGCGGCACGGCGTGGCCATGTGGTCGGCCGACATCGGCTCCAAGCTGACCGCGCTGGCCCAGCAGCAGAACGTCCAGATGCACATGTCGATGTCGGGCGTGGACTACTTCGGCTCCGACATCGGCGGCTTCCACAGGAAGCTGCTGAACTCGGACCTGAACGAGCTCTACACCCAGTGGTTCGCCAACGGCGCCTGGTTCGAGGTGCCGGTGCGCCCGCACACGGAGAACCTGTGCAACTGCGCGCAGACCTCCCCCGACAAGATCGGCCACAAGGCCAGCAACCTGGCCGGCCTGCGTCAGCGGTACGAGCTCGCGCCCTACTACTACTCCCTGGCCCACCGCGCCCACCGCTTCGGCGAGCCGGTGGTCCCGCCGCCGGTGTTCTACTACCAGAACGACCCGAACGTCCGCGAGATGGGCCACGAGAAGCTCATCGGCCGCGACCTGCTGGTCGGCGTCGTGGCGGGCGCGGGCGAGCGCGATCGTGACGTCTACCTGCCGGCCGGCACGTGGTACGACTACGCGACCGGCGAGAAGCTCACCAGCTCCGGCCAGTGGTTCGTGGACCGGCCGCTGTGGGTGAACGGCGTGTTCCGGCTGCCCGCCTTCGCCCGGGCGGGGGCGATCATCCCCAAGGCGCATGTGGACGAGAAGACCATGAACGTGATGGGGAAGCGCACCGACGGTTCGGCGAGGAACGAGCTGATCGCACGCGTCTACCCCGACGCCACGTCCACGAATTTCACCGTCTACGAGGACGACGGGGCGTCGACCGCGTACCAGACCGGCGCTGTTCGCACCACCCAGATCAGTCAGCAGCTGAGCGGCGGCACGGCCACCGTCACCGTCGCCGCCTCCGGCGGCTCCTACACCGGCGCGCCCTCCAGCAGGCCCACCGTGGTGGAGCTGGTCGCCGAGACGCAGGCGTCGGGCGTCACGCTGAACGGCTCCCCGCTCACCCAGCACGCCACCAAGGCCGCCTTCGACGCGGCCGCGAGCGGCTGGTACAACGCGGGCGGCAACCTGATCGTCGCCAAGGCGGCGAGCGCGAGCGTCACGACGGCCAAGACGTTCGCGTTCACGCTCGGCCAGGCGCCGGCGTCGATGACGTTCCGCTGCGACAACGGCACCACCACTCCCGGCCAGTCGGTCTACGCCGTCGGCGGCGCCCCGCAGCTCGGCTCCTGGTCGGTGGCCGGCGCCGTGAAGTTGTCACCCACCGCGTACCCGACCTGGACGGCCACGATCGGCAAGCTCCCGCCGAACACGGCTGTCGAGTGGAAATGCGTCAAGCGACAGGAATCTGGCTATCCCGACACCGCCGACCAATGGCAGCCGGGTGCCAACACCTCCTTCACCAGCCCACCCACCGGCAACGGCGGCACCACCACGGGCGCGTTCTGACCCGCCCGCGTCCACGCCCACGGAAGGACCCCGGCCACCATCGGCGGGGTCCTTCCCCGGCTTCCTTGACTATGCCGTGAGCATCGGAGTAACGGTGTTAGCCTCAAGTACGTGCTAGGCGCGGGGACCAATCTCAACGACCGCTACATGCTGGCCGATCGCCTCGGCGGCGGGGGCATGGGCGAGGTCTGGCGTGCCGATGACACAGTCCTCGGGCGCGCGGTCGCGGTCAAGGTCCTGATGCCCGCCCTCACCGAGCACCCCACGTTCACCCAGCGCTTCCAGAACGAAGCCAGGGCCATGGCCACACTGCGCCACCCCGGCGTGGTCGACGTCTACGACTACGGCACCGCGGAGGTCGACGGCCGCCAGGTCAGCTTCCTGGTCATGGAGTACATCCGGGGCGAGTCGCTCGACCGCGTCCTGAGCCGCGGCCCGCTCGACCCCGCCACCGCCATGCGCCTGATCGCCGAGGTCGGCGACGCGCTGGCCGCCGCGCACGCGCAGGGCATCGTGCACCGCGACGTCAAGCCGGCCAACCTCATGGTGCGGACCGACGGGCGCGTGGTGCTCACCGACTTCGGCATCGCCCACTCGGTCTCCGCCGCGCACCTGACGGCCACGGGCACGATGTTGTGCTCGGCCGGCTACTGCGCTCCGGAGATGGCCACCGCCAGCGAGGTGACGCCGGCGGTGGACGTCTACGCGCTGGGCGTGGTGGCGTACGAGTGCCTGACCGGGGAGCTGCCGTTCAAGGGCGACACGCCCGTGCAGATCATCTTCAAGCACCTCAACTCCCCCGTCCCGCCGCTGCCCGACGAGGTGCCGCCGGGCCCCCGGCAGGTGGTCACGCGGGCGCTGGAGAAGACGCCGGACCGGCGCTGGCCGACGGTCGCGCAGATGGCCGAGGCCGCGCGCCGGGCGATGACCGCCCCCGACACAGCGCCCATGCCGGTGCCCACGCCGGTGCCCACGCCGGTGCCCACGCCGGCGCCCACGCCGGCGCCCACGGCGGCGCCGCGCCGCGGCCGGACGATGCGGGCGGTGCTCACCATGGCCGCCGCCGTGATCGTGTCCGCGGGCGTGGCGGGCTTCGTCTGGTTGCGCCCGGTCGAGCCCACGAAGGGCACCGTCGTGCCGCCGACCGTCGAGGGCACCTCGGTCACGGCCACCTCCCCCGCGCCCACGGCCACCACCAGGCCGCCGTCCGCGGCCCCGGACAAACCCGTCCCGAGCGTCAAGCCGACCCGGACGGCGCGCGTGCCGAGCGCCACGCCCACGGTCACCCCCACCACGCCGACCAAGTCGCCCAGCCCCAAGCCCACCACGTCGGAGCCCACGAAGGAGCCGACCCAGGAGCCGGAGCCGAGCTCGCCGGGGCCGGAGGAGCCCACGTCCGAGCCCACGGAGGTCAATCCCACCGGCGAGATCCAGTGCGTACGCGAACCATGCCCGTGACCCCCGAGCGCTCGGCGTCCGTGACCACCCGCCGGTCGTGAGAAAGTCGTCGCGTGGAAACGACTCGTGACCTCCTCGTCGCCCTGGCTCGCCGCTACGCCTTCGCCGATCTCGGGGCGCTCGCGCCCGCGGCGGAGATCGCCGAGGTGTGCGAGTTCGGGCACCGGCTGCTCTCTCTCGACGCCGAGGACTTCGCGGCCGAGGCCAAGGTCGTGCCCGCCGAGCTGCGGCGGCGGGCGCGGGCCTGCCACATGCCCCAGACGCCGCGCGAGCAGCCGCGCGGGGCGCTGGAGTCGCTGCGGCCGGCGTACGGGCTGCTGCTGGAGGTCATCGCCGCGCGGTGGCACCGGAGGGAGCTGAGCCCGATGATCGCGGCGGTGCACATCGCCAGCGAATACCTGCCGCTGCTGGCCTTCGAGCCGCAACTCGGCCACGCAGGGGATCCCGCGCGCTGGCCGGCCGGGCTGAGCGTGCCGGGCAGCAGGTTCGGGGTGATCGGGGAACGGGAGTGCGATCACACCAAGTCCGAGCAATCCGCCACCAACCGGACGTTGCGCGTGTCAATGGAGCCGGGCGAGGGGTGGCGCGCGTACTTCGACCGGCAGCACAGCCAGGTCGCGGGCGCACTGGCCGTCTGCGTCGCCACCTGCCGCACCCCCTGCACGGCCATGGATTGGATCGAGCCGGAGCCCCGCGCCGACCTGCAACTGCGGGCCCGCACGGCGCTGGCCTTCGGCGAGACGCCGCTCGTACGGCTGCGGCATGCGGCACCCGTCGGGCATGGGTTCGGGGTGCCGTCGCCGGAGGAGGTGCTCGACGCCTGGGAGCGCAGCCGGGCGGCGCTGGACAAGAACGCGGTGGGGGCTTCGTCCACGGAGGACGACGGCTTCCCCTTGCCGGGCCTCCCCGCCCTCTTCTCCGCCATCGCCTCCGCACCCATCGCACCCGCAACCCTGCTGCGGGGCGTCAGCGACCACATCGTCACCCTTCTCGAACGCGACTGACCCCCAACGCGCGCATGAACCCAGCACGCCCGAGACGACACGGCAACGTGGCGGACAGGCCCACCCAGGCGGAGCGAGGCGGGTCAGCGGCGGGCCGTGGCCTGTTCGCCCAGGGCGGCGATGCCGTACAGCAGGCCGCCGATCAGGTCGCCGACGCTGAAGGCGGTGGCCATCGACATCGCGATCATCCGGCAGACCCCGTCGCTCAGCCGCCGTCGCGCGTTCTCGCCGGTCACGATCTCCAGTCCCCGGCCCTTGACGTCCACCAGGATCACCACGGCGTCGCCGGCCTCCGCACCGAGGGCGGCGTGCAGGCGTTCCGCGAAGTGGCGCCGCCCCCCGACCGGCTCCCCCAGGAAGAGCCCGAACCGGAGTCCGCTGCGTCGTTCGGCGGTGCGCAGGGCTTTTCTGATGTCGTCGGCCTGGGCGGTGGTCAGTCCTCGCATCGTCACCCTCACCATCCGGCCGACGCGCCGCCGACGTGCCGCCCCGGCTCCGCCGTCTCGGCCGCGGCCACCCAGTCGGCCTCGGGCACGGTCGCCCAGTGCGCCACCCGGTCGGCCAGCGCCAGGCCCGAGGTGCTCACGCCGCGCTCGCTCCCCGACGGGCCGCCCAGCCACACCGGGCCGGACTCGATCCGCCGATGCGCGCCGCGTCCCGGCACCATGACCAGCAGGCTGATCAGTACGAACAGCCCCACGGACACCCCGATGAGAAAGAGCAGAATCTCTGCCGCGCCGTTCACACCATGAACGTAAACCTCGTGAGGGGGCGCGGCCAGACCCATGCGCGCGGCAAGTTAGGATCTTGCACGAACCACAGGCATCTCTAGAGAAGAACGTTAGTAATACCCGGAAAACGGGCGTGGAACACGATGAGCTGGGCCATAAAACTATGGACAGGGCAACACTAGGAATCAATCAGATTCCCGGGCTACGGTGAGTTACGTGGACTCCGACAACCAGCGAGAAGACGGTCACAACGCGTCACCGATCTGGGTGAGCGACAGGCCAGAGAGCGAGCAGACCGCCGCCGCGAAGCCATCGGCGCCCACCTCCACATACGCGCCGGTAGAGCGCGCATCCGTGCGCAGCCTGCTGCGACAGCCGCGTTTCCGCCGCCTGCGCAACCGCCTGCTGGTGGCCATCGGCGTGGCCTTGGTGGCGGGCTTCCTCGTGGGCGACTGGCGGGCCGGCGTGACCGCGGGGGTGCTCGCGGCCATCCTGGAGGCGGTCTATCGCGCGCGCTCCAACTCGTCTGTGCCCGCCTGGCGGCGTTCGTCCGTGGCGGAGCGGCGCACCGAGGCGCAGCTGCGCAAGCTGGAGCGCATCGGTTACCGCACGCTCCATGCCAGGGCGATCCCGGAGACCGAGCACCAGATCGACCATCTCGTGGTGGGACCGACCGGCGTGTACGCCGTCGACTCCGAGAAGTGGGACAAGCGGCTCCCGGTCCGCGTGCAGATGGGCAAGAAGCTCTTCCATGGCCCGTTCGACCAGAAGGACCGCCTCAACCACGCCAAGCTGGAGGCGTCGCGGGCCAGCGAGCTCATCAGCGCGTCGTTCGGCCGTGAGGTGCCGGTCGTGCCCTCGCTCGCCATTTACGGCCCGCCCGTGCCGTGGAAGATCATGACGATCCGCGGCGTGGACGTCTACCAGGGTGACCGCGCACGCAAGTGGATCACCAAGCGGGAGCGGGCGCTGACCGACGCGGAGATCGACCGGATCTACGACATCGCGGCCGAGAAGCTCCCCGCCCGATACGGCGAGGGCTGAGGCCGCAACCGCTAATCGGCGCCCGTCAGTCGTGCGCCGAAGTCGTCGAGCGCGGTGGCCAGATCCGCGCTCGGCGGCAGCGTCCGCGGCAGGCGGGAGTACACCGCGGTGCCGAAGCCGGCGATCCGTACGATGTGGTCGATGAGCGCCTCCCTGTCGCGCGGCCACGGGAACGACGGCTGGGCGATCAGCAGGGAGACGCAGCCGTGCACGGCCGACCACAGGCCGAGCGCGAGCTCTTCCGGCTCGCCCTCGAGCACGCGGGTCTCCACGCAGGCCGAGACCGCGTTCACCATGTGGCGGAAGCATGCGGCGGCGGCCGGCGGCACGCCGGGGGCCGCCGAGGGCCGCATCATCAGCACCCGGTACTGCACCGGATGGTCGAGGGCGAAGCGGGCGTAGGCGCGCCCGCACCGGCCCAGGGCGAGGAACGGGTCGCCGCCGAGGTTCTCGCCGAAGAGCCGGCCGAGCTCGTCCCACACGCGCATGCAGACCGCCTCGACCAGCGCCTCCTTGTCGGCGAAGTGCAAGTAGACCGAGGGCGTGGACACCCCGGCCCGCTCGGCGACGGCGCGCAGCGTGAGCGCGTCCTCGCTGCCCGACTCGGCAAGCAGGTCCTCGGCCGCCCGCAGGATCTCCTCGCGAAGGAGCGGCCCTTCTCCGCGCCGGGCGCGCACCCGTTTGGTCGTGGTCATGGACTCAGGTTGACGCCGTCAGGTTAACGATGTCAATGTGCTCACATGGGGACATTTCGGGAAGCGACCGCGTTAACGGCGCTGGGCGACGGGGAGTTCGGCGCCGTTCTGGACGCGGAGTGGAGCGTCGGGACCCGGCTGCACGGTGGCTACCTGCTGGCCGTGCTCGGCCGGGCCGCCTGCGAGAGCGCCGGGGGCGCGGGCCACCCGCACGTGACCGCCGTCAGCGGCACCTTCATCGAGCCGCCCGAGCCCGGCGACGCCGTCGCGCGGGTGGAGACGCTCCGCGTGGGCAGGAGCGTGGCCCAGGTGAGGGCCGCGCTGGTGCAGGAGGGCCGGACGCGGGTCGAGGCGCACCTCACGCTGGGCCTGCTGGACGACTCCGACGCCTGGTGGACGGCGAGCGAGCCGGTCGAGCTGCCGCCCGAGCAGGACTGCTTCCTGGCCCCCATCGACGCGCCGGGCGCCGGTTTCCGCGTCCCGCTGATGGCGGTGGTCGAGGAGCGCATAGACCCCGCCCACCTGGCCTTCGCGTTCGGCGCCCCGTCCAGGCGCGGCGTCATCGCGTCGTGGCAGCGGCTGGCCGACGGCTCGGACTGGGATCCGCTCAGTCTGCTGGTGGCGCTCGATCCGGTGCCGCCGGTCTCGTACGACCTGGGTCTTCCTGGCTGGGTGCCCACCATCCAGCTGTCGGCGTACATCCGCAGGCTGCCCGTGCCGGGGCCGATCAGGGTCCGGCTGTCGGCCACGGACGTCGGCGGGGAGCGGATGGACGAGGTGGCGCACATCTGGGACGCCAAGGGCCGCCTGGTGGGCCAGGCGACCCAGCTCGCCGCCGTGCGGCTGCCCGCCTAGCGGTAGATCTCCGGGATCGACCCGCACCAGGGGAAGAACTCCTTCCGGCCGGCCGCCGTGATGTCGCCGCACGCCCCGATCCGGGCGGGATGGCCGTGATCATCGTCTCGGTGGCGTCGTACGCGAGCGCCGCGTGCCCGTTCAGCGTCCGCCCGGGGCCGGGGTGACGTCGGCGCCGCCGGGGACGATCGGCGGCGCCGACCGGCGTGAACCGGTCATCCCTTCCGTCGGCCTCGGCGAGCTGCTCGACGATCTGGGCGGTCAGCAAGTGGCGGGGAAGCAGCGGCTGCCTGGCGGCGTGAGGTGAGTCCTGCACCCCCTCGCCCCTGGCCGGCCTGCGGCACAGCCGGTCTGTCGTATGGATGAAGTTGCCGATCCTGGCGGGATCGTCGAGCATGACCGCCCGTTTGATCTCTCTGACACGGGTTCGGCCGGCAAGGGCCTCGATTCCGGCACGAAACGATAACCAACCGTCCGGTGAGTGGACGGTTGTCTCAGTTGCCGGGCGGTGGTCGTAACATGTGAAGACTCGCTAGCGATGGGAGAAGCGCCATGCCCGCCCTCAGGTCACGTACAGTCACCCATGGCAGGAACATGGCCGGTGCCCGGGCCCTCCTCCGGGCGACCGGCGTAGCCGGGAGCGACTTCGGCAAGCCCATCATCGCGGTGGCCAACAGCTTCACCCAGTTCGTGCCTGGTCATGTCCATCTGCGAGAGGTCGGGGACGTGGTGTCCGCGGCCATCCGCGAGGCCGGGGCGATTCCCCGCGAGTTCAACACGATCGCCGTGGACGACGGCATCGCGATGGGCCACGGCGGCATGCTCTACTCGCTGCCGTCGCGCGAGCTGATCGCCGACGCCGTGGAATACATGGTCGAAGCGCACTGCGCGGACGCGATGATCTGCGTCTCCAACTGCGACAAGATCACGCCGGGCATGCTGCTGGCGGCATTCCGGCTCAACATTCCGACGATCTTCGTCTCGGGCGGGCCCATGGAGGCCGGCAAGACGCCCGGCAAGAAGCTCGACCTGATCGACCCCATGATCGCCGCCGCCGACGACTCGGTCTCCGACGCCGAGCTGCTGGAGATGGAAGAGAGCGCCTGCCCGACCTGCGGCTCCTGCTCCGGCATGTTCACCGCCAACTCCATGAACTGCCTGGCCGAGGCCATCGGCCTGGCGCTGCCGGGCAACGGCACGATCCTGGCCACGCACAAGGCGCGCAAGAAGCTGTTCCAGGACGCGGGCCGGCAGCTCGTGGAGATCACCCGCCGCTACTACGAGGACGACGACGAGTCGGTGCTGCCGCGCTCGATCGCCACCCGCGACGCGTTCGAGAACGCGATGACGCTCGACGTGGCGATGGGCGGCTCGACCAACACGATCCTGCACATCCTGGCCGCGGCACGCGAGGGCGGCGTGGACTTCGGGCTCAAGGAGATCAACGAGATCTCGCTGCGGGTGCCGTGCCTGTGCAAGGTCGCCCCGGCCACGAACAAGTACCACGTCGAGGACGTCCACCGCGCCGGCGGCATCCCGGCCATCCTGGGCGAGCTCGACCGGGCCGGGCTGCTGCACCGCGACGTGCCCACCGTGAACGGCGGCACGCTGGCCGACCTGCTGGCTGCCTGGGACGTCAAGTCGCCGGCGGCGAAGCCCGAGGCCGTGGAGCTGTGGCACGCGGCACCCGGCAACGTGCGCACGGTCAAGGCGTACTCCCAGGACAACCGCTGGGACGACCTCGACCTCGACCGCGCGGCCGGATGCATCCGCGACCTCGAGCACGCCTACACCGTGGACGGCGGGCTGGCCGTGCTCTACGGCAACATCTCGCGCGACGGCGCGGTGGTGAAGACGGCCGGGGTCGACGAGTCGATCTGGACGTTCAGCGGGCCCGCGGTGGTGTTCGAGTCGCAGGAGCAGGCGGTCGAGGGCATCCTCGGCGGGCGGGTCAAGGCGGGCGACGTGGTGGTCATCCGCTACGAGGGCCCCAAGGGCGGTCCCGGCATGCAGGAGATGCTCTACCCGACCTCCTTCCTCAAGGGCAAAGGCCTGGGCAAGGTGTGCGCGCTGGTCACCGACGGCCGCTTCTCCGGCGGCACGTCCGGGCTGTCGATCGGCCACGCCTCTCCCGAGGCGGCCGAGGGCGGCACGATCGCGCTGGTCGAGGACGGCGACACCATCGACATCGACATCCCCAACCGGTCGATGGAGCTGCGCGTGCCCGAGGCCGAGCTGGCGGCGCGGCGCGAGCGGCTGCTGGCCGACCTGGGCCGCTACCGCCCGCGCGACCGCGACCGGCCGGTGAGCGTGGCGCTGCAGGCGTACGCGGCGATGACCACGTCCGCCTCGACGGGCGCCTCACGGGATCTGTCCCAGCTCGGCCACTGAACCTGGCCTACCGGACAGACTTTCGAAAAATGTCGGTCGTCATCCCTATTCTTGGGGTATGACGACAGTCGTGAAGCACGATACTCGCCCGCTGACGACCGCCGAGATCGCCGCCCTCGCACTCTCCCTCGCCCACCTCGGAGCCGGTCCCCAGGCCGTCACCGCCAGGCGCGGACTGCAGCACGCGCTCGAGCACCTGGAGCTCGACGACGACGTCATCGCCACCACGCTCACGACGCTGACCGAGCCGCTGCCCGTGGAGGTCGCCTCCCGGGCCCGGCTCATGGCCGACGCCATCACGAGCCGTCTCATGATCCGGCTGCACTATCGAGACGCCGGGGGCACCATCACCGCGCGCGACGTCGAGCCGGTGACGTGCCTGGTCCACCGCGAATACTGGTATCTGGTCGGCGTGTGCAGGATGCGCCGTGCGATCAGGGCGTTCAGGTTCGACCGGATCATCGCGGTCGAGCCCACGCTCACGCCGTCCCGTCCGCACCTCGCCGACCGGTTCCTGCCGTTCCAGCGCCGCCGGCGCAGCAGGGCCGCGTAGGTAACCAGCTGATTTCACCGGCCGCGACCACGGCCGTTGGGGTGCGGGTGGCAGAAGTCCGATTGGATTAGCGACCCGTAGCGACCCTGTGACATGGTGTCACATGCGCGCCCGGCGCCCAGGCGGCGTCGGGCACCCTCCCCGGTCGGACCGTGCACGTCTGGCCGGTCGGCGTCCGGAGGGACGTGCTCAACGGTCCGGTGGTCTCGCTGCCGGCACCAGTCGGGGCAGCGGAGTGCCCAACATGGTGGAGGGAGACCCCCGAAGGCCGGCATCGTCACCGTCGGGCACGTGGCCCGGCCTGCGGTCAATGCGCTGACCCGCCCGGAGACGGCGGCCTAGGAAGAGCAGCAGCCCCCGCCGCAGCAACCCCCGCCGGCGGCCCGGGGTGCAGCCGCGCCGCCCGTCATGGCCACCGTGGACAGCAACTTCACCGTGTCGTCGTGGCCTTCCGGGCAGGCCGCCGGATCGTCGGAAGCCGACATGGGACGCGACACCTCGAACGTGGAGCCGCAGGAGCGGCAGCGAAACTCGTAACGCGGCATGGCCTAAGAGTAAGTGATGTGCGCGTAGTCGGACACGGGCTCGTAGCCGATCGCCTGGTAGATGGCGTTGCTGGTGGGGTTGTCCAGGTCGGTGAAGAGCACGACCTGGTCGCAGCGCTCCGCCAGCCCGGCCCGGCTGGCGTAGGCCGTGACGGCGGCGCCGTACCCGCGCCTGCGGCACGACGGCGGCGTGTAGACCGGCCCGACGCGGCACACCCCGCCGGCCGCGGGCGAGAGCGCCGCGAACGAGACGGGCGCCCCCTCGGCCTCCCAGATGAACAGCTCGCGGGCCGCCAGGCGGCGGGCGATGCTCTCGGCGGCGTCGCCCTCGCCCAGCGCCACCTCGTCGCCGAACGCCTGATACCAGCTCACCAGCAGCGGGAAGTCGGCGGGCTCGGCCGGCCTGCCCCGGCCGGGCACGTCGGGAACGCGGAGCGTGCCGAGGCGGTAGAGGCGCTCGGAGATCTCACGCTTGGGCGGGCCCATCAGCCGCCGCACCTCGTCGGTCAGCTCCAGCCGGCCGACGAGCGTGGGAATGTCGCGCCCGAGCGCCTCAACGAGCGGCGCGATGGCGTCGACGGGCATGACGGCGAGCCCGATCGGGAACGGCGGGGTGCGGAAGGCCGCCCCGCGCACCTCACCGTCCACCGTCCACCAGCCGAAACGGGCATCCTTGGCAGGCATGCCGGCCCGGAGATTGGCCAGAACGGTCAGTGGGACGGTGTTGCCCACCGGGTCGCCGAGCAGGAACGGCTCGGCGACCGCGGCGTACTCCTCGACGTCCGAGGTGAAGGTCCACATGCTGGAATGGTGCCAGGCCGGGACCGCCTCGTTCAAAGCGGTTTCGTCAGGCCCCTTTTATGCAGCGGCCTCGAGGTAGGGCGCCCACTGGGGGTCTCCGACGAGCGACGCGCCGATCAGCCTCCAGTGGGCGCCCCGTGGCACCGCAGGGCTGACGCGTAGCGTCCACCCGAGCTCCTCCAGGTATTTGTCGGCCTTCCTGTGGTTGCACGTCGTGCAGGACGCGACGCAGTTTTCCCAGGTGTGGGCGCCACCCCGGGACCGCGGGATGACGTGGTCGATGGTCTCGGCCCGCTGGCCGCAGTAGGCGCAGCGGTAGTTGTCGCGGCGCATGAGCGCGGCCCTCGTCAGGGGGATGCGCGACCGGTAGGGGATGCGGACATATCTGCGCAGCCTGATCACCGAGGGGACGTCGAGCGTGCAGCTGGCGGAGCGCAGCACTGCGCCCCTGCCGTCGCGGTGCACGACGTCGGCCTTCTCCCGCAGCACCAGCACGATGGCGCGGTGCAGCGAGAGGGTGGTCAGCGGTTCATAGGTGGCGTTGAGCAGCAGGACCTGGCGCGTCATCGGGCCTCTCCCTGCTGCATGGGTATCAAAGGGGACATGCCGCGGCATGTCCCGGCTATTGGCCCCTCCTGGGGCACTTGTGCTTCCGTCACGTGGACCTCCGCCGGACGGCCCAGCGGATGGTCACCACGGCACCGTCCTGTCACCAAGTCTGGCGTTTGCACCATGCTTCCCGCCACCCCAAAACCGTCCGACGGGATGACTAGAGGGACGCACGGTACGTTTTATGCCCGCTTCACCAGCGCTTTACGCCCCCGCGTTCGCAGTAGGGTTCCGTGCATGACGCGAGAGCCGTACCCGATCGCACGCCGCGAAGACACCGTCGACCTCCTGCACGGCATGCCCGTTCCCGACCCGTACAGATGGCTCGAGGACCCCGACAGTCCAGAGACGAAGGAATGGCTGCTCGCGCAGGCTGAGCTGTTCGGCCGGCGGAGGGGGCCGCAGCGGTTCAAGAACCGCATCGCCGAGCTGCTCAGGTCCGGCTCGGTGGGCACGCCGTCGTGGCGCGGCGGTCGCCATTTCTTCACCCGCCGCACCCCCGACCAGGAGCACGCCGTCTACTACGTCGTCGAGCCGGACGGGACCGAGCGGGCGCTGATCGACCCGATGGCGATCGACCCGTCGGGGCTGACCACGCTCGACGCCGTGCAGCCCGACAAGGAGGGGCGCCTGCTGGCGTACCAGATCTCGGTGGGCGGCGACGAGGAGTCGGCGCTCTACGTCATGGACGTCGCGACGGGCACGCGGATCGAGGGGCCGATCGACCGCTGCCGCTACTCCCCCATCGCCTGGCTGCCCGGTGGCGAGGCGTTCTACTACGTGCGCCGGCTGCCGAGCACCGAGGTGCCGGAGAACGAGAGCCAGTTCCACCGCCGCGTCTACCTGCACCGCGTCGGCACCTCCACCGAGGACGACGTGATGATCTTCGGCGAAGGGCTGAAGATGACCAACTATTACGGCGTGTCCGTCTCGAGGGACGGCCACTGGCTGCAGGTGTCGGCGCACGAGGGCACGGCTCCGCGCAACGACCTCTGGGTGGCCGACCTGACAGCCTCCCCGATCGACCGGCCGGAACTGACGGTGGTCCAGGAGGGCGTGGACGCGCAGACGGGGCTGGTGTTCGGCCGCGACGGCAGGCTCTATGTGCACACCGACCGCGAGTCGCCCAGGGCCAGGGTGTGCGTCACCGACCCGGCCGAGCCCGGCTACGAAGCCTGGCGCGAGCTGATCCCCGAGGACTCCGAGGCGGTGCTGAGCGACTTCGCCATCCTCGACGACCTCGAGCGCCCGATCATGCTGGTGGGCTGGACCCGCCACGCACTCAGCGAGATCACGATCCACGACCTGGAGACCGGCGAGCGGCTCGGCGAGGTGCCCACGCCCGGCCTCGGCACGATCGGCGGCATCTCCGAGCGCCCCGAGGGTGGCCACGAAGCGTGGTTCGGCTACACCGACAACACCACGCCGCCCACCATCCAGCGCTACGACGCCAGGACCGGCGAGACCACGCTGTGGGCGGCGTCGCCGGGCGCGGTCGAGGTGCCGGAGGTACGCACCGAGCAGGTCGTCTACCGGTCGAAGGACGGCACGGACGTCCGCATGCTGATCATCTCCCCGGCCGGCGACACGCCCGGCCCGCGGCCGACGATCCTGTACGGCTACGGCGGCTTCGGCCTGTCGATGACCCCCGGCTACTCCGCCTCGGTCCTGGCCTGGGTGGAGGCCGGCGGCGTCTACGCCATCGCCAACCTGCGCGGCGGCGGCGAGGAGGGCGAGGACTGGCACCGGTCAGGCATGCTGGCCCACAAGCAGAACGTGTTCGACGACTTCCACGCGGCCGCCGAGCACCTCATCGCGACCGGGGTGACCACACGCGAGCAGCTCGGCATCTCCGGCGGCTCCAACGGCGGCCTGCTCGTCGGCGCCGCGCTGACCCAGCGCCCCGACCTGTACGCGGCCGTGGTGTGCTCCGCGCCGCTGCTCGACATGATCAGGTACGAGCAGTTCGGCCTCGGCGCCACCTGGAACGTCGAGTACGGCTCCGCCGAGGACCCCGAGCAGTTCGGCTGGCTGCGGAGCTACTCGCCCTACCACCACGTCAAGGACGGCGTGGCGTACCCCGCTACGCTCTTCGCCGTCTTCCAGTCGGACACCCGTGTGCACCCGCTGCACGCGTGGAAGATGTGCGCGGCGCTGCAGCACGCCTCGGCCTCGGACCGGCCCGTGCTGCTGCGTAACGAGACCGAGGTGGGCCACGGGGCGCGCTCGGTGAGCCGGTCGGTCGACCTGTCGGCCGACACGCTCACCTTCCTCGCCACGCACACCGGCCTCTAGTCTTGAACACATGAGCATGCTGGGGCCGGCCATGGTGGAGGCCGTCCCCAGCGCTGCGTTGCGGCCCTATGCGACCCGGCTGTGCGCCTACCGCGAGCACTACGACTCCCCGGTCACGCGGTCCGAGGCCGCCGTGCCGGGGGCGGTGCTCATCCTGGCGTTCGGCACGCCGATGGAGGTGGGCGGGGAGCGGTTCACGGCCTTCACGGGAGGGCTGAGCGACCGCTTCACGGTCACCCGGGTGACGGGGCCTTCCGAGGGCGTGGAGGTGGTGCTCACGCCGTTCGGGGCCAGGAGGCTGTTCGGCGTGCCGATGCGGCACCTGACGAACCTGACCATGCCGGTCGCGGACCTGCTCGGACCGTGGGCGGAGATGGCGGTGGACCGGCTGGCCGGGACGCCGTCATGGCGGGAGCGGCTGGCGCTGGCCGATCGGCTGCTGGTCGCGCGCGTTCATGAGGGGCCTTCGCTGGATCCCGCCGTGACATGGGCGTGGGGGCGGCTGCTGCGGTCCGGCGGGCAGGTGAGCCCCTCGGTGCTGGCGGAGTCGCTCGGCTGGAGCCACCGGCACCTGGTGGCCCGCTTCCAGGACCAGATCGGGCTGCCCCCGAAGACGGCCTCCCGGGTGATCAGATTCGGCCGGGCGCTGCGGATGGTGCGGTCGGGCACGGCCATCACGCGGGTGGCGGCGGAGTGCGGCTTCTACGACCAGGCGCACATGAACCGCGAGTTCCGGGGGCTCGGGGACACGACGCCCGGTCAGATTCGTCCAAGACCGGACGGCGAGCGCCGGGCATCGTGAGGGGCATGGAGCGAACCGTTTACGCACTTGCCCGCTACCAGGACTGTCAGGCCGCGATCGACTTCCTGACCGGAGCGTTCGGGTTCCGGGCGCACGAGGTGTCCAAGAACGACGAGGGCCTCGTCAACCACGCCGAGCTGATCGTCGGCGACGACCTGATCATGATCGGCGAGGGGCGGCCCGGCGGGCCCGGGATCTACGTCGCGGTCGAGGACGTCGACGCCCACCACGACCGCGCCAAGGCGGCGGGGGCCGAGACCACCATGGAGCTCGTCGACCAGCCGTACGGGTCGCGCGAGTACGGCTGCAAGGACCCGGAGGGCAATCTCTGGTGGTTCGGGACGTACCGGCCATGAGCTTGCCGACGACGGAGCCGCTCGCGGGGTAGGGGTGGCGGCATGCGTGTCGCCACCCTGAATCTCTGGGCCCGTCACGGGGACTGGCCCGCGCGCCGGGAGGTCCTCGCCGACGGGCTGCGCTCGCTCGGTCCCGACCTCGTGGCCTTCCAGGAGTCGGTGGTGGCCGGGTCGTACGACCAGGTCGCCGATCTGCTCGGACCGGCGTACCACATCGTGCACCAGGGCTCGGCGGAGCCGGATGGGACGCGCTCGTCCATCGCCTCCCGGTGGGCGTTCGGGGAGGTGCGGGCGGCGCGGATGCCGGTCACCGGGCGCGTGGACCTGTCCGAATCAGCGGCCTGGGTGGGGGTGGCGGAGGTGCGGGCGCCGTCGCCACTGCTGTTCGTCAACCACAAACCGTCGTTCCGGCTCGGGCAGGAACGGGAGCGCGAACTCCAGGCGGTGGCCTCGGCCCGGTTGATCGAGGAGGTGCTGGACGGCCGCGACCTGCCCGTCGTGGTGGCCGGGGACTTCGACGCGGCGCCGGAGTCGGCGA
This sequence comes from Nonomuraea sp. NPDC049480, assembly GCF_044465905.1. Classification (NCBI taxonomy): domain Bacteria; kingdom Bacillati; phylum Actinomycetota; class Actinomycetes; order Streptosporangiales; family Streptosporangiaceae; genus Nonomuraea; species Nonomuraea sp. NPDC049480. The sequence goes on along the minus strand of NZ_JBITMD010000008.1, from coordinate 397,109 downwards.
GCATGCGGTTCTGGCGGGGCCTGCAGTCGCTGGAGGGGATGAGCGTCTGCTACCGGGACCTGTGGGAGTGGGCGCACCCGGGGGTGGACGGGCACACGTTCACGCCGGTCAATCCCCTCGTGACCGGCGGCAACTGGCCGCTGGAGACAGGGCGCCGCATCGACTACCTGCTCGTCCGCTGCGCCGGGAACGGGCCGTCGCTGCCGCTGCGGGACTGCCGGCGCGTCTTCGACCGGCCGGTGGGCGGTGTGTGGGCGAGCGACCACTTCGGGGTGGTGGCCGATCTGAGCTGACGAAGGTTCTGGAGTGCGGCCGGATGCCGGTGACGGCGCGGACGTTCGCCGGGCCTAACGCGGGAAGACGACGGTCTTGTGCCCGTCCAGCAGCACCCGCTGCTCGGCGTGCCACTTGACCGCCCTGGCCAGGGTCACGCACTCCACGTCCCGGCCGATGGCCGCCAGGTCCTCGGGCGAGTGGCTGTGGTTGACCCTGGCCACCTCCTGCTCGATGATCGGCCCCTCGTCCAGGTCGGAGGTCACGTAGTGGGCGGTGGCGCCGATCAGCTTGACGCCCCGGTCGTACGCCTGGTGGTAGGGCTTGGCGCCCTTGAACGACGGCAGGAACGAGTGGTGGATGTTGATCGCCCGCCCGGCCAGCTTCTCGCACAGGTCCTGTGAGAGCACCTGCATGTAGCGGGCCAGCACCACCAGGTCGACCTGGTAGTGCTGGACCAGCGCCAGCACCTCGGCCTCCTGCCTGGGCTTGGTCTCCGGGGTGACCGGCAGGTGGTGGTAGTCGATGCCGTACGACTGCGTGAGCGGCCGCAGGTCGGGGTGGTTGGACGCGACGGCCACGATCTCGATGTCCAGCGTCTTGGCCTTGACCCGATAGAGCAGGTCGTTGAGGCAGTGATCGAACTTACTGACCATGATCAGCACCCGCGGCTTCCTGGCCACGCCGCGCACCGTGAACTCCATGGCGAAGTCCGGCGCGAGCGCCGCGAAGTCCGCGTTGAGCTCGTCCTCGCCCAGCGGTCCCGCGAACTGCACGCGCATGAAGAAGCGCTGCGCGCCCCCGTCGCCGAACTGCTGGCTCTCGATGATGTTGCAGCCGTTCCGCGCCAGCAGGCCGGAGACGGCGGCCACCACGCCGGGCCGGTCGGGGCAGGACAGCGTCAGGATGTATTCGGCTGGGCTGGTCATGGGGTTCACTCTCGCGGACATGGGGTCGTCGGGCGCTTTCAGGTCGATCCCGGCAGAGTACAGGCCGCCGGGCCCGCCCGCTTCTACCTCCCCGGGTGAGGCGTCGGTTGCGGCCGGCACGGTCGAGCGTACCTGGCATGATGCGGTGTCCCCAGCGGGCGCTGACCGCCCGGGTCTTGGGTAGTTGTCCGGGACATTACGGACGAACTTCGAGACTCGGGACCGTCCTGCCCCGGCCGCGGGGCGGGCGGGGATGGAGCGCGTGCCCTTGGACGTCGTCGTACTGATCGTGGTCGCGGGCCTGTTCGCGATCGTGTCCGGGGTCAACGACGGGGGCGCCCTCCTCGCCACCGGGCTCAAGCTGCCCGTGGTGCGCCCGGCCACCGGCATCCTCGCCCTGGTGGTGATGGTGGCGGTCGTGCCGCTGGTCACGCACCAGGTGGCGGTGACGTTCGTGACCAGGCTGGCGACCTTCGACCGGCCCGGCGGCAAGATCGCGACGACGATCGCGGTGCTCTCGGCGTTGGCCGTGGTGGCCGTCCTCAGCGCGAAGGGCCGCCCGACCAGCCTCACCCTCGCCATCGTGGGCGGCCTCACCGGGGCCGGGCTCGGCTGGGGGCTGCCGGTGTCGCCGGGGTCGGTGGCGCAGGTGCTGGCGTTCGGCGTGGCGGCGCCCATCGTCGGCGGGCTGCTGGCCTGGGTGCTCGTCCGGGTGCCGGTGGCGGTGACCACGGCCCGGGGGCTGGCGCGCTGGCACCGGGCGGGGTTCCTGCTGCAGACAGTGGCGTACGCGGCCAACGACGGCCAGAAGATGCTGGCCGTCTTCATGATCGCGCTCGGCTTCGGGGGCGCGCCACCCGCGTACACGTCGCTGGTGGCCGCCCTGTTCGCCCTCGGCACCCTGTACGGGCTGCCCAAGGCCGGCCGCACGCTCGGCCGGGAGCTCATCGCCTCGCGGCCCGCGCACGGGGTCGCGGCGGAGCTCGCGGCGGGCCTGGCGGTGATCGGCTGCGCGGCCGCCGGCATGCCGGTGAGCATGACCCAGTCCGTCGCCGGGGGCCTCATCGGCGCGGGCATGGCGCAGGGCGGCGGCCGGGTCCGCTGGTACGCCACGCTCAAGATCGGCGCGGCCTGGGCGCTCACCCTGCCGGCGAGCGGGCTGCTGGGCTGGGCCCTGGCCTTTCTCGTGAGGGGGTTGACGTTGTGGTGAACGGATGCTCGAAGAGGAGCGCGCGATGAAGCGGCTGCGGCGGATCAGGGACCTCCTGACCGGCCGCATGGACAGCGCCGTCTCCGAGGCCCTGCTCGGGCAGCTCAAGGCCACCAAGGAAGGGGCGTGGCTGGCGATGGCAATGATCGGGGGCGAGGTGGGCCGTACGGGGGCGCACGAGCAGATGCGCTCGATCGAGCACCTCGGCGACGAGGAGCGCGCCCGCCTCGTCGACGAGCTCAAGACCGCTGTCGTCACGCCCATCGACCGCGAGGACCTGTTCCGGCTGTCGCGCTCGATCGACGACGTGCTCGACTCGCTGCGGGACTTCGTCCGCGAGTCCCACCTCTACCGGGTGCCCGACCAGATCCGCTTCACGCCCCTGCTCGACCAGGTCATCGCCGGCATCGACGCACTCGAGAACGCCGTGCGCGACCTCGCCTCCCGCCCTTCGGTGGTGGCCGCCGACGCGCTGGAGGCCAAGAAGGCGGGCGGGGCCATCCGGCGGATGTACCAGTACGAGATCTCGCGCATCTTCTCGGGGGAGCTGACGGCGAACGTCATGAAGGAGCGGGAGCTGGTACGCCGGCTGGAGATCGTCGGCGTGGCCATCGGCGACGCGGCGGACGCGATCGCCGACGGCGCGATGAAACGGTGAAGCGACCACGACCACGACCACGACGGCCGGACGGTCACGATTCGCTTGCGACGGGCTGCCTGACGGCGTCCCGGCGGTGACGATGGCGGCGTGACCAAACTCAGCCCTCGCCGGCGGATCCCGCTCGCCTCGCTGGCCGTCATCGCCGTGAGCATGCTGGTGGTCGCGGTGTGGCGGGTGTGGACCCCGGGCGCCGAGGTCAACCTCGCCGACGTCGCCGCCGTGACACTGGCCGCGGCCACCGCCGTGGGGACCGTGGTGGCCTGGGCCCGGCGTTCCACGGACTCCACCGCGCCGGCCGGCGCCGACGCGGCCGTCGCCGCCCAAGTGCTGGCCGGCCTGGTTGAGCGGCAGTGGCGGGCCGAAGCCCGGCACCGCCTGCTGGATGACCCCGAACCGATCCCGGTGCAGTGGCAACTGACCGCCGACCGCACGGTCATGAGCCGGCCGCACCTGGTCATTCCCGGGGAGACCCCGGCCTTCGCAGGCCGCAGCGACGACATCGCCCGCCTGGCCGCCGCCTTCCTCGCTCTGTCCCGGCGACGGCTGGTCATCACGGGCGGGCCGGGCATGGGCAAGACCACGTTGGCGATGCAACTGCTGCTGCACCTGGTGTCCACCCGAGACGCCGGCCAGGGCGACGGGGAGGGGGAGATCGTGCCGGTGCCGGTGCTGCTGCCGATCTCCGGCTGGGACCTCGACGCCCACCCCCGGCTGCAGGACTGGCTCGCCGCCCGCCTGGCCAGGGACTACCCGGCGCTGTCCGCCCCCGAGCTCGGCGCGGACTCCGCCGCGACGCTGGCCCACGGCGGCCACATCCTGCCCGTCCTGGACGGCCTGGACGAGATCCCCGAGCACACCCGCGCCCAGGTGATCAACGCGCTCAACGCCTCCCTGACCGCCCGCGACCAGCTCATCCTCACCAGCCGGACCGCCGAGTTCGGCACCGCCGTCGCCCATTCCCACCGGCCGCTGAACGCCGCCGCCGTCATCACCCCCAAACTCCTGTCTCCCGACGCCGCCGCGGACTACCTGACCGCCTGCCTGCCCGCCGACCCGCCCCCCAGCTGGCAGAACGTCCTGACCTCTGTACGCGCCCGCGCCGCCCCCGGCCTGGCCCAGCTCGCCGCCACCCCGCTGGGCCTGTGGTTGATCCGCAGCATCTACCTCGTCCCCGGCGCCGACCCCGCCCCGCTGACCGGGCCTCTCGGGTGCGACGCCGCCGCGCTCCGTGCCCATCTGCTCGACCAGCTCATCCCCGCTCTCATCCAGGCTCGCCCGCCCAGCGCCGACCCGGCCGATCACTTCCGGCCCCGCCATCGCCTGGATCCCCTTCGTACGCACCGATACCTGAGCTACCTGGCCGGCCACTTCCGCGCCACGCGGGACATCGGATGGTGGGAGATCGCCCGCACTGCTCCGCCACGTGTCAGGCTGCCGGCCAAGCTGGTGATCGGCCTGGCGGCGGGGGCGGTGGCCGGGCTGGTGATCGGATTCGTGGCCGGGCTTTCGGGAGAACCCGGCCTCGGCCGCCAGCTGGGGCTCCCCACCGGGCTCGCGGTGCTCCTGCTGCTCGCTCTCGCGGCCGATCACTGGGTGGACGACCCTCCCGGCTACGCCGACCTCCGCGTCCGCGGCCGGACGGCCGGCCTCATTCGCGTGGCCGGGACCCGGGAGGTGGCCGTGTCGTCGGCGGGCGGGTTCGCGTGCGCGTTCGTCATCGGCCTCGCGGGCGGGCCGCTGACCGCTCTCGCACTCGGCTCGGCGGCCGCTCTGGTGGCCTGTCTCACGTTCGGCCTGGTCACGTGGTCGTCCCAGCCCACCCTCATGTCGGTGGGCACCCCTCGCTCCAGTTGGCGAGCCGACAGAACACTCAGTCTCGTACGGATGGTCATCGGATTCGCGAGCGGGTTGACGTTCGGGCTCGCGTTCGCGATGGCGTTACTGCCCGGCGATCCGGCGCGCCGGCTGGCCGGTGGCCTCGTGCTCGGACTCATCCTCGGATCTCTGGGGGCGTTCTTGTTCGGGCTGATGAGTCACCGGGCGTGGCTCGCCTTCGTCGTCTTCGGCACCGGGCTGGCGCTCGCACGACGGCTGCCCTGGCGGATCATGGGCTTTCTCGACGACGCCCACCGGCTGGGACTGCTGCGCGCCGTCGGGCCGATCTACCAGTTCCGCCATGCCGCCCTCCATGACCATCTCGCCGGCCACGCCCCCGCCGAAGGGCCGATCAGCGGGTCGCGGCGAAGGCGTCGACTCCGGTGAGTTCCGCGGACAGCCGCCACAAACGTGCCGCCTGGTCCGGGTCGATCGCGTACGGGCTCACCCCACCCCGCGCGTTCTCGTCCGCGGCGACCTCCGCGATCTCGCAGTCCTCGCAGTAGACGCCGCCCATGCCCGCCAGCTGCGGTGAGGTGGCCGCCCATACCTGGGTCGCCGCGCCCTGCTCGGGCGTCTTGAAGCTGGGGTCCAGCGCGTTGCCCGCCTCATCGATCCACCCGGCCGCCACCATCTCCTCCTTGGGCAGGTGCCGCTGCAGCGGCGTGAGGATGGCCCCAGGATGCAGCGAGAACGCCCGCACTCCCGCGTCGCGGCCGAGCGCGTCGAGGTGCACGGCGAACAGGATGTTGGCGGTCTTCGCCTGTCCGTACGCCTGCCACTTGTCGTAGCCGCGCTCGAACCGCACGTCGTCCCAGCGAATGCCGGTGATCCGGTGACCGCCGGACGAGACGGACACCACCCGGCCCCGACCACGGGCGATGGCGGGCCACAGACGGTTGACTAGCGCGTGGTGACCGAGATGGTTGGTCGCGAACTGCGCCTCCCAGCCGGGGCCGACCCTCGTCTCCGGGCAGGCCATGATCCCCGCGTTGGTGATGACGATCTCGGCGCTGCGGCCGGTGGCGAGGAAGCGCTCGGCGAACCCGCGTACGCTCTCGAGATCGGCGAGGTCGAGCTCGTCGACCTCCACGCCCTCGAGGTCCCCGACCGCCTCCCGGGCGACGCCTGGACGGCGGGCCGGAACGACGACGCGGGCGCCGGCCCGGGCGAGCGCACGCGTGGTCTCCAGCCCGAGACCTGAGTAGCCGCCGGTGACGATCGCCAGCTTCCCGGACAGATCGATCCCGTGGAGCACGTCGTCCGCGGTGCTCCTCGCGCCGAACCCGGACCCGATTTTATGTTGTGGTGTTGTCATGCGGCCCACGCTACGAATTGGAGCGCACTCCAGGTCAAGCGCCGCACCCCGCCCGCAGGGTGCGGCGAACCGGACGCGCGACGACTGACAGGGTCGGTAATGTCGTCCCGGTGAGTGCCACGAGCGACCGCCCTGCCGCCCGCGTCGTCTGCCTGGACCGCGATGGCAGAGTGCTCCTGATGCACTGGTACGACCACATCAGCCGCCTGGACGTCTGGGAGCCCCCGGGCGGCGGCATCGACCCGGGCGAGACCCCGCTGGAGGCGGCCAGGCGGGAGCTGGCCGAGGAGACCGGGCTGCCCGCCTCGGCCGTGCTGGACCGGTACGTCGAGGTCGACCGCGACTTCACCTGGCTCGGCGTGCACTACGTCAAGACCGAGTCCTTCTTCCTCGCCAGATTCGACACGGCCCGCCCGGACGTCGGCCCGGGAGAGCTCACGGACGAGGAACAGCAGGCATACCTGGGCCACGTGTGGGCCGAGGCGCTACCGGACGCGGTCGAGCCGCCGGACCTGGCCAAGGTCGTCGAGAGGCTCGTCACAGATCGACGGTGAGCCCCGCCTGCCCGGCCGCGGGCCAGGCCCCGCACCCGCCCGCCGCGGTGAGTCTCATCGTCCCCCCAGCTCGGCCAGCGTCGTCGCCATCAGGTCCCGCAGCAGCCCGCCCGCCAGCTTCTCGTGTTCCTGCTCCACGGACAGCCCCTTGGCCACCCGCTCCCGGTAGACCTCGCGCTCGCGGCCGCCTGTGTAGGGCAGCGCGGTCATGCCCACGACCACGGCGACCCGGGTGCCGCCCCTCGGCAGGACGGCCACGGCGTGCGTACGCAGGCAGGTCTCGTCCGGGGCGCCGTACCAGCCGCACTTGATCCCCGCATCGGGCGAGCCGAGCACATCCCGGGCGCCGAACGCCTGCTCCGCGCCCACCTGCCGCATCCACTCCAGAATGGTCGCCGCCGCCGGATCGCCCGCGGCGGCGGACTGCGCGAGCGCCGCGTACGCGGTCGCGACCTCCTCGGCGGCGACCTCGACCGAGCCGAAGCGCGACGGGTCGCCGTTCGGCGGCGACCAGGCCACGCCGGTGCGCTGCCGGATGTCGTCGAGGATGACGCCCGGCCCGACGGCGAGCCAGAGGTTGAGCGTGTCGGCGTTGGAGGAGATGACGACGGCGGGCTCGGCGTGGCGGCGCCACCGGTCGGCGTCGGGGATGCGGTCTGCGGTCACCCACGCGTACAGGGGCTTGAGCAACGAGGCGCAGCGCAGCCGGGCCAGGCCGTACCTGACGCCGACCGTGCGGGCGGGCGGCCCGCCGTAGCCGCGCCTGATGCCGGCGGCCTGGGCACTGGCACTGTGATCAAGATCGTCGAGCAGGTCGTTGAACGCCACGCACCCCACCGTAGACCTATGGGCGCTCTCCCCAGCGGCCTTCGTACCAGTCCAGGCCGGGTGCGTCGCCAGGTAGCTCCGTGGTGCCGGGGGCACGCAGGCCGTCGAGCACGATCGTCAGCAGGCGCCCCTTGACGTTCGGGTGCTCGGGACCCGGGGCCGGGCGGCTGAACTGCTCCATGAGCAGCGAGACGTCCAGCGTGGTCACGTCGCCCCTGAGCACGCCGGCCTCGCGGGCCCGGGAGATCAGCCGGTCGGCCAGCTCCGTGGCCCGGCGCGAGGCGCGCCACATCTCGTCGGTGACCTCGATGGTGCCCGCGACGGGCGCGAGCGCGCCGGATCTGAGGCCGACGCAGGTGCGTACGTACAGCTCCAGGCCGGCCCATGGATCCTCCTCCGCCAGCCCGGCCTCGGCGGCCTCGACGACGCGCTCCATGGCGATGAGGCACAGGCGCTGGAGCAGCTCCTCCTTGGTGCGGTAGCGGCGGTAGAGGCTGCCCATGCCCACGCCGGCCTGCTTGGCGATGGCCGACACCGGCGCGTCGAACCCCTGCGTGGTGAACACCTCGTGCGCCGCCTGCAGCAGCCGCAGATCATTGCGGGCCGCCTCGGCCTGCCTGCCCCGTGTAGCCATGCCGTACACGATAGTCCTGTTGCGGAGTGCTCCGCTCCGATATAGATTACCGGAGCGAATCGCTCCGAAATAACGTGGAGGTGTGTCATGCGTGCGGTGGTCTTGAAGCGGTACGGCGGACCGGAATCTCTGATGGTCGACGAGGTGCCCGATCCCGTGGCCGGCCCCGGACAGGTGCTGGTCGAGGTGTCCGTGGCGGGCGTGACGTTCGTGGAGACACAGGTACGCGCCGACCGGGGACCGCGGCGGGCCGAGCTGCCGGCGATCCTGGGCAACGGGGTCGCGGGAACGGTGCTGGCCGTGGGCGAGGGCGTGGACGATTCCCTGGTGGGCACGCGGGTGGTCAGCACGCTGGGCGGCCACGGCGGCTACGCGGAGCTGGCGGTGGCGAGCGCGGACGACGTGATCCCGGTGCCCGAGGGCCTGTCACTGGAGATCGCGGTGGCGCTGCTGGCCGACGGGCGTACCGCCGTGGGCCTGACGCGGGCGGCCACGCCGCGACCCGGCGAATGGGTGCTGGTCGAGGCCGCGGGCGGCGGCGTGGGCAGCCTGCTGGTGCAGCTCGCGCACGCCGCCGGGGCCCGCGTGATCGGCGCCGCGAGCAGCGCCGCCAAGCGTGAGCTGGCCGCGAGCCTGGGCGCGGAACTGACCGTCGACTACACGGATCCGGGCTGGACCGGCCTGGTACGCGCCGCGACCGGCGGCGGCCTGGACGTCGTCTTCGACGGGGTGGGCGGCGAGATCGGCGCGGCGGCCCAAGGGCTGCTGAAGGACGGGGGCAGGATCAGCGTGTACGGCATGGCGGGCGGCCCCATGACCACCCCCGGCCCGCGTGTGACGGCCGTCGCCTGGCCCCAGACCGACATGCGCGAGCTGTCCAGGGCGGCGCTGGCCGAGGCCGCGGCCGGACGCCTGCGCCCCACGATCGGCGCCGTGCTCCCCCTGGAGTCCGCCGCCGAGGCGCACGCGGCCATCGAGGCGCGCACGGTCACGGGCAAGACCCTGCTGCTGCCGGCACGGGCGCGGACGATCCTGGTCACCGGGGCCACAGGCAACCAGGGCGGCGCGGTGGCCCGTGCGCTCCTCGCCCGCGGCTGGTCCGTACGCGCCCTGGTCCGGGATCCGGACTCCGCCCGCGTCCCTGCCGGGGTGTCGCCGGTGAAGGGAGACCTGAACGACCCGGACTCCGTACGCGCGGCCATGGCCGGAGTGCACGGCGTCTTCAGCGTGCAGGCGTTCGCGTGGACGGAGGAGGAGCTGGCCCAGGAGGTGCGGCAGGGGACGACCGTCGCCGACGCGGCCAGGGAGCTGCACGTGGCGCACCTGGTCTACAGCTCGGTCGGCGGTGCGGAGCGCGACACCGGGATCGGCCACTTCACCAGCAAGTACGCCGTCGAGCAGCACATCGCGGCGACCGGCGTGCCCGCCACGATCCTGCGCCCGACCTTCTTCATGACGAACCTGCTCTACTACGCCGACGCCCCGGACGGCGATCGAGTGATCAAGCTGCCGTTCCTCACCGGGCAACGCATGCAGATGATCGCCCCCGAGGACATCGCGTACTTCGCCGCCGAGGCCTTCGACCATCCCCAGGACTACGTGGGCAGGCAGCTCGAGATCGCGGGCGACGCCCCCACCGGGCCCGAGATCGCCGAGGTCTACGAGCGCGTCACCGGCGTGCCCACCCGCTTCGAGCCGCAGCCGGCGGGCGGGGAGCGGATGTACGAGTGGTTCAGGGAGAGCGGCTACCAGGCCGGCCTGGAGGCCCTCCGCAAGGAGCATCCGGGGCTCACGACGCTGGAGTCATTCCTGCGGAGCCGCCTCGAAGCGGGCCCGCAGGGCTGACAGGATCCGGCGAGGAGGGGGTACGAATGGCGTCCGGTCGTCGGCGCCAGGAGAACAGGCTCGCGCCGCGGTCGTCGGCGTCAGGAGAACAGGCTCGCGCGGCGGTCGTCGGCGTCGGCGTCGGCGTCGCGGCCCAGGGTGCGGAGGGCGATGGCGCGGTTGACGTAGAGGTCGGGCTGGGGCTGGAGCTCGATGGCCCGCGTCAGGTCCGCGACCGCCCCCTCCACGTCCCCGGCCGCATACCGCAGCACCCCCCGGTTCCCCCACGCCGCCGCCAGCCCAGGCCCCGCCTCCACAGCCGCGTCCAGTGCCGTCCTGGCCGCCGCCAGCCGCCCGGCCGCCGTCTCCAGCTGGCCCAGCACCGTGAGCAGGTGCGGGTTGCCGGGCGCCAGGGCCAGCCCGGCCGTGACGTCGAGCCTGGCCTCCTCGTCCCGTCCGCCGGCGGCCAGCAGCCCGGCCCGGTTGATGTAGGCGTCCAGGTAGCCGGGGTCCAGTTCGACCACCCGGCCCAGGTCGGCGAGGGCGCCCGAGGTGTCGCCGCGCATGGTGCGCAGCTCGGCCCGGTTGTAGTGGGCCTCCGGCAGCGGCGGTCCGGCCCGCATGGCGCGCTCGTAGTCGGCCAGCGCCTCCTCGTACTGCCCCAGCTTGAACAGCAGGTTCCCGCGTTCCAAGTAGTGGTCGGGGAAGCCGGGGTCGATGGCGATCGCGGCCGCGTAGTCCTCCAGCGCCTCCTTGGTGTTCCCCAGCGTGGCCAGCAGCTGGGCCCGGTTGGCCAGCAGCACCATCCGGTGCTGCGGATGCCGCTCCCCCAGCTCGCGGGCCAGCTCGAGGGCCGACTCGACCAGCGACAGCGCCGCGTCGAGCCGCCCGTGGCGTAACTCGATCAGGGCCAGCCCGTTGCGGTCGAAGCCGAGCTTGAAGGCCCGTTCGAGGGGGTCGGGCAGGAGACTGGAGATGGCGATGGCCTCGTTGATCCAACGCCTGGCCCGGCCCAGGTCGCGCCGGGCGGGGTCGGGGTGGCGGGCGTCGAGCATGGCGGTGCCGTAGGCGCTGGCGGCATGCATCTTCGGATCCTGGCTGGCCGCCCGCACCCGGTCCCAGAGAGAGCGGGCCGCGCTGGTGCGGCCGAGCCCGCCGAGCGCGGTCCCGGTGCGCTGGGCGAAGCGCCACCACCACGCGCCGCCCGGCTCGGTCCTGGCCATGCCGCGCTCCCCCAGCTCGACGACGGCATGCAGGAAGCCCTCCCGCATGGAGCGGTCCACCATGACCCAGAGCTCGTCGGTGTCACGGGTGTCAGGGGCGGGCTCGGGGCCGTCCGAGTACAGAGTGATCGCGAGCGTGGCGGGCGGGATCCGCCGCGTCATGACGTCGAGCAGCTCCAGGTCCGTCGGGTCGGCCTCGGCGACGTTGCACACGGCCAGCGTCCGCCCTGGGCGCACGGCATCGCGGACCAACTCCGCGAGCCCGTTCGCCAGCCGCAGCGTACGGCGGGGCGCCGGCACGAGGATGCGCTCCTCGTCGGACAGCCCGCACTCGATCGTGACCCGCCTGGCCGGGACCAGCTCGGCCAGCTCTGGCGCCGCCGCGAGAATCTCGATGTCGTGAGCCTCCACCAGGGCGGCGGACCGTTCCAGAGCCTGCGGCACCAGATGGCACAGCAGCGCGGCGGCGACAGTGTAGGGGCCGCGTGGCCGGCGATGCGCGTCGATCATCGGCGTCAGCAGCCGCGCGGCCCCCCATCGGACGGGTGGTTCGCCCTGGACTCTGAGGTGGGACCTCGCCTCAGTCACCCCTTGTGAATGACGCTGGAGGTCCCTGCGAGCCTTGCGGTTCCAGGCTTGCGGACAACGATGCGTTTCATGACGCGTACCTCTCCACTCGGGGCTAATTCCCTATTATTAGGGCACCCCAACGAATATCAAGGCTCGCGGTGAATAAGCCGGAGGCTCCAGGATAAAAAGTAGTTGCCTTTTGATTGGCTTCTCTAACCTATTTGGTGCGAAACCAGCGGGGCAATGCCCCCCTACGTCTCCGTTCGGATTCTCCCATCAAGTCGCACAGACAGCGACCCACCAGCGTGACCGACTGGCAGCAGCCTGGCCCCGGCAGGTTCCTGGCCTGGACGATGCGGGTGGCCCGCTCGATCAGCCGCTCCAGGCTGGGCTCGCCGCCGCCCTTGAGCGAGCGGGTGTGCCAGGGGCACGATCCCGCCTTCGGGCAGGCGCCCCTGGCGAGGTATGGCGCCGGTTCGGCGACGAGCCGTAGCGGATTCTCACGTTTGATCTTCAGGTCGGCCAGTGCCCTGGCGGCCGCGCGGGAGACGGTGAGCGCATCATGAGTCCCGCGCTTGCGCTCTTTTCCCACGGCAACCGTCCTCGCCGGCAGGGCGAGCAGCATCGCCGCCGCCATCAGGCCGCCGCCCACCACCATGCTCCAGCCCACCTGCTCGTGGAACCAGATCACAGCGATCACGGCGACCCAGACGGGCTGCGACGACATCAGGATCCCGCTGGGCACGGCCGGCACGTGCGCCTGGCCGTACGAGCGTGCCAGGAACCCCAGCGCGCACGAGACCACGGACAGATGCGCGAGCAGCAGCCAGTCCTTCGGATCCGCCGGGAGGGTGATCCCGTCACGCGCCCCGACGGCCCCGGTGAGGAGCCCGATGGTGAAGAGCTGGACGACGGTCAGCGCGTACGGGTGGAACGTACGCTGCTTGGACAGCTGGCCGAGCATGAGCGTGTGGCCGGAGTAGAGCGCGGCCGCGGAGAGCGTGGCCGCGAGCGCGACCAGCGAGAACTCGTGCTCCTCCACCCCGCTCATCAGCGTGAACGCCGTCATCCCCGCCAGCGCGAGCGCGACGCCGGCCCAGATGCGGCGCGGCACCCTGGCCCTGAAGATGATGAGCGCCAGAATCGGCGTGATCACCACGCTGCAGCCGACGGCGAACCCCGACACGGCCGAGGGAAGGCTTTCCAGGGCGACGGCCTGGGCGGTCTGCCCCACCCCGAACATGACCCCGAGAACGACCCCGTTGATCCACGTCTCCCGCGGCAACCCCCGTAGGCAGTTCGGCCGGATGAGGAAGAGCGTCAGCGCGGCGATCAGATACCGCTCGGCGAGCAGGTCCTCCACTGGTAACCGGTCGATGAGATCTTTCATCAGCGGGAACGCCGACCCCCAAGCGGCGCTGACGAACAACAGAAGCACGGCTCCCAGGAGGGGTCGGGGAGCGGGTACGACTGCCATGCCAAAAGCATCTCACTACTATTTGCAGCCGTAGATGTACAGGCAGCAGCCGGTGAGGTTCCTCTACCACTCGGAGTTAAGACCCTCACCCGCGGGTTCGTACATCCATACCGTAGAACGAAGGTCCAGCTATTTCCTACATATCCCGTTGCGGGAAATTGGCGTGTCCTGCCGGTTGAAAGTGCCGGTAGGAATGTCACGCGGGGAGGGGCCGGGAGCGGCGGCGGGCGGCGGGGAAGTCACGCCGGGCGTCCGGGAGAGGTCACCGGGAAAGACGGGAGTGCGGCCCCAGGAGGGGGATCGTTGGGGCCGTACGGGAAGTGCGGGGCTAGCGATCGAGGGCCACCGGCGGGACCAGGCGTTTCTCGCCGCAGACGACGGTGAGGTCGCCCACGCGGCGTCTGGACAGCTCACGCCAGCCCTGACGTGCGTACAGCGCGAGCGCCGCCTCCTGGTTGAGCGTCGTGTCGCCTCTGACGCTGTGGAACCCGAGCTCCACCGCGCGCCGTTCGAGCGCGACGAGCATGGCCGCGCCGAAGCCACGCCGCTGGAACTCGGGATGAACTCTCAGCCGGCAGATCTCCGCCGTCACGGTGTCCACGGGTTTCAGCCCGCCCATGGCGACGACCCGCGAGCCCACCTCGCCGACCAGGAAATCGCCCCCGCACGCCAGGTAGATCTCCTGGATGCGGGGGAAGTCGTCGTCGTAGTAGACGCCGTCGCCGGGCACCAGGCCCACTTCCGCGAGGCAGATCCGGTGGAGCGCGAGGATGGTGTCGAGATCGGACCAGCGATAACGCCGGATCGTCACCTTCATGCACCGCCCCCTTTCAGTTGGGTCTTGGGCCGCCGCAACGCGGCTCGGTAGTCGTCCAGTCCCGGGGCGTTGGCGTCCTGCGACATGATCTCCCGCTCCAGCGCCAGGGCCGGACGCACGATGAAATCGGTCAGGTATTCGTCGCCGACCAGCAGCAACGCCCGCGTCCCGATGGAGAGCGCCTCCTCGACGTCACCGTCGATCAGCTTGCACTGCGCCTGGTCGAGCCTGATCAGCGTCTGGTCCACGATGTGGTCTTCGTACTTGGACAGGGCCTGGTCGAGCACCACCTCGGCCTCGATCGTCTCGCCGAGCTTGGTGAGCACGTCGCCCTGGTAGAAGCAGAGCTGCTTCTCGGTGTAGCCGAACGCCAGGTCCTCCTGGTCCTCCTCGCGCATGTGCGAGAAGGCGTTCCTGGCCCGGGCGAGCGCGCGCTTGGCCTGGTCGACGACCTCCCTCTTCCGGTCGGCTCCCGTCATCATGGCCAGCGCCCTGGCCTCGACGACCGGCGCCATGGCCTGTGCGGGGCACGGCGTCGAGCCGGCCAGGTCCCGGCTCTTCTTGGCCAGGTGGAGAGCCTCGCGGGCGTCGCCGAAGTAGAGGGGGACGAGGGACTCGCGGGCGCAGATCCACGCGCGCAGCGCCCGGTCGCCCGTCTCGTCGGCCGCGGTGCGCCCGGTGCGGAAGAACGAGCGGGCCAGGCGGTGATCACCCAGGTTGATCAGGATCATGCCGCTCAGCCCGGACAACTGCGCCGCCATCCGGCACAGGCGCTCGGCCAGGTCGGTCGGCTGGCGCCGGGACATGGCCGTGCGTACGGCGCTCAACTCCAGCAGCACGTCGCACAACAGCCTGAGCGGGGCCGTCGTGGTGTATTGCCGGCCGAAGCTGTACGTCGCCTCCTCCCACTGGTCGAGCATCGCGGCCGACACGGTGGCCGACACGAGCGTCTCGTCCATCCGGCGCCTGATGCCCTCGCACGCGCCGAGCACCGGGCCGTCGAGCTCCGCGGAGACATTGACGTCGGTGCTGAGAAGATTTAAGAGGGTGCGGCGGAGGATGTTCTCGTCCTCCTCGGCGTCGGGCTCGGACTCCATGGGCTTGATCACGAGGTCCCGATCCGTCGGCAGCCTCGGGCGCTCCTTCAGCTCCCCGCTGAGCACGCCGGGCATCCGGTGACCGTGGCCGCAGATGCACGGCCCTTCGTAGCCCAGCGCGACGGGCTCGACCCGGTAGACCGTGCACAGATAGTGAAGGTATTCGGGCCCAGGGCGCTTGAGCCCGCTCTCGTACGCGGACAGGAGGGTCTCGCCGATGCCCGGCTGGGGTTTCTGATCGCGTTCGAACAGGGCTCTGACTTGCTCGATGACGTCGGCCAGCGCGATCCCGTGCGAGAGACGGTGCGCCTTGATGCGGGTCGTGCTGAACAGCGCCGTGCACGACTCGTGGATCTCATCGGCTATCTGGGCCGAGGTGCGCCCGGCGGCCAGGCCCTTGGCCCGGATCCGTCGCGCGATCTCCGTCTCCCTGTGTTGTCTGCCGGACATCCCGGCCCCTCTCACGCATGTCTCGACCGGTCCGCAACTAGTGACAGAGCGTAGTCCTAAAGTTGCTGTGCGCCTACCCAAGACTATGAACCAATGAGGACGGGTTGGAAACGCCCTACTCAAGACTACGGTTAAGGATCGTCCTCCGAGGGACTGTTTCTTACAACCCATGAGGGAGAAGCAACTCCCTGTAGCCGGGTGACCCGCGTTGCGCCCGCCGCCGAGTTGAGACATCTTTGGCCCACCAGCAGCGATTCGGTAGGGAGGACGAGAACGGTGGGGGACGACAGCTTCGAGCTCCTGGAGCGTCTCGTGTCAGAACTCGGCGCTCGGGGGTTGCTCGCACGAGTGGTTCAGACCCAGAGCGGGCGGCGGTTCGTCCGGGTCATCAACCCGAACGCGACGAGCCTGTCCGAGAACGTCACCTGTCGGCCGACCGCGGTCTCCGACATGCCGGACTGGTGGTACTGCTGGTCCTGGGGTGAGCGGATGCACACGGCCGACGACCCCGCTGGTGCGGCGACGAAGGTCGCCCGAGTGCTCGCCGCCGTGGGGGAGTGACGACGCGGTGATCCGGGTGGAGCGCAGCCACCACGGCTCACCGCACCCACGGCGGCCTTACGGAGCCGGCGGAGTGACCGGTGCGGAGGGTCCCTCGCATGACGGGGCCCTGGTCACTCCGCCGGTTCCGCCTTCAGACGCGCGTCATCGACCGTACGGTTCGCGCCCGTACGCACGAAGCCACCCGCCCGGTCCGCCGGGCGGGTGTTCGGGGGATCCCTCCCGGAACCGGCGCGGGACATGCTTCCGGGTGTGTGTCCTGCTCCGAGCCGTCCGTCACAAGGAGCGCCGGCTCTCTCCCTCCGCGGCCCAGAGAGCCGGCGACCCCGTCTTCCCCGGCGTGATGTGACGGCGGGCGGTTCGGTCGGCGGTATTTTGGACCGGTACTAGATCGAAACGGTCCGCTCAACCGACTGAACCGCTTCCGGAGGGGGATCTACCCAGTGCTACTGCTGGTGACACCGTCGCCATCACCGTCGCCATCACCGTCATCCACGCCGTCGTCCAGTTTGCTGGACCTTGACAAGGCGGCAACGGCGGTGGCGGACGTCTGCACGACCGACCCGGTGTGCTCTACGCTCGTCAAGTGGTTCCCGGACGCGCCGTGGATGCCTCTGATCTCCGGCGCGATCGTGATCATGTTGATCATCATGTTCGCTTTCGTGTTGCGCAATGTCGCGCACCGCCTGATCACGAGAGTGATCAACCGCGCGGCCACGAGCGGCTCGATCACCAGCAGGTTCCGCAAGGGTGTGGCGACCGACACGATCGACGCCCTGCTCCACGAGCGGCGTAAGCAGCGGGCCGAGACGATGGGCTCGGTGCTCAAGCACGTCGCCTCGATCGTCATTTTGGGCACCGCGATCCTGACCGTGCTGGACAAGCTGACGATCCCGATCGCCCCGCTGCTGACCAGCGTCGGCATCCTCGGCGTCGCCATCGGCTTCGGCGCGCAGGAACTCGTCAAGGACTTCATCGCCGGCATGTTCATGCTGCTCGAGGACCAGTACGGCGTGGGTGACGTGATCGACGCGGGCGCCGCGGTGGGCACGGTCGAGGCCGTCACCCTGCGCGTCACCAGGCTGCGCGACGCGGACGGACGGGTCTGGTACGTCCGCAACGGCACGATCACCAGGGTCGGCAACGAGTCGCAGGGCTGGTCGCGGGCCTCCATGGAAGTCCCGGTGCCGTACGACTCCGACGTCGTGAGCGTGAAGGTGCTGCTGGAGCATGTGGCCGAGGAGATCTGGGCCGACGCCGAGCTGCGCGAGATCAAGATCGTGGAGCATCCGCAGGTGTTCGGTGTGGAGAAGCTGTCGGACAGCTCGCTGGTGTTCCGCATCTCCGCCAAGACGCTGCCCTCCGCGCAGGCCGAGGTCTCCAGGGAGCTCAGGCTCCGGGTCAAGACGGCGCTGGACACCGCGGGCATCTCCATGGTCCCCACCGCATAGTCTTATGGGCGTGACTGAGACCTCCTTCTACGACGCCGTCGGGGGCGAGGAGACCTTCCGGCGCCTCGTGAGCCGCTTCTATGAGGGGGTCGCCGAAGACCCGGTGCTGCGGCCGCTCTACCCGGAGCCCGATCTGACGGGCGCCGAGGAGCGGCTGCGGGGCTTCCTGATCCAATACTGGGGCGGCCCCAAGACCTACAGCGAGCAGCGCGGCCACCCGCGGCTGCGCATGCGGCACATGCCGTTCGTGATCGGCGAGGTGGAGCGCGAGGCCTGGCTGCGGCACATGCGGGACGCGGTCGACTCGCTCGATCTACCGGAAGAGCTGGAGACCAGGCTCTGGGACTATCTGGTCTACGCGGCCCACAGTCTGGTGAACTCTCCCGCATAACGGGGCATGAGACGCCACATGGAAATCCCCTGGTGGCGTGATGCCGTCGTCTACGAGATCTATGTACGCAGCTTCGCCGACGCCTCAGGAGACGGCGTCGGCGACCTGACCGGGGTGCGGGAACGCCTGCCGTACCTGCAGCGGCTGGGGGTCGACGCCATCTGGCTGACGCCGTTCTATCCCTCCCCCATGGCCGACGGGGGCTACGACGTGGCGGACTACCGCGGCGTCGATCCGCTGTTCGGCTCGCTGGCCGACTTCGACGCGCTGGTCGCGAGCGCGCACGAGCACGGGCTGAGGGTGATCGTGGACATCGTGCCCAACCACAGCTCATCGGAGCATCCCTGGTTCCAGGAGGCGCTGCGGGGCAAGGGCCGCGATCGGTACATCTTCCGCGACACGACCAACAACTGGCAGTCCACGTTCAGCGGGCCGGCCTGGACACAGGTGGCGGACGGCCAGTATTACCTGCATCTGTTCGCTCCCGGGCAGCCCGACTTCAACTGGCGCAATCCCGTGGTGCACCTGGAGTTCCAGGACATCCTGCGGTTCTGGCTGGAGCGTGGCGTGGACGGGTTCCGCATCGACGTGGCGATGGGCCTGTACAAGGCGGAGGGCCTGCCGGACGTGGGCGACCAGTCGTTCAAGGCGGTCTCCCCGGTGTGGGGGCAGCCCGAGGTGCACAATGTCTACCGCGACTGGCGGCGGCTGCTCGACACCTATCCGGGCGAGCGCATGGCCGTGGGCGAGGTGTGGACCGACAGCCCCGAGGACCTCGCCCTGTACGTACGCCCCGACGAGCTGCATCAAAGCTTCAACTTCGCCTGGCTGCAGGCGCCGTGGTCGCCGACGGCGTTCAAGAAGGTCATCGAGGACACGCTCGGCACGGTGCCGTTCGCGACGTGGGTGCTGTCCAACCACGACGTCGTACGGCATCGCACCCGCTACGAGACGGCCGACCCCGGCACCGGCCTGGCGCGGGCCAGGGCGGCGCTGCTGACGATGCTGGCCCTGCCCGGGTCGGCCTACCTCTACCAGGGCGAGGAGCTGGGTCTGCCCGAGGTGATCGACCTGCCCGCCGAAGCCCGGCAAGACCCGGTGTTCTTCCAGTCGGAAGGCAAGCTGCCGGGGCGCGACGGGTGCCGGGTGCCGATGCCATGGACGGTGGACACGCCCTCGTACGGGTTCTCGCCGGGCGGTGTGGAGCCATGGCTGCCGCAGCCGGCCACGTTCGCGGAGCTGAGCGTCGAGAAGCAGGAGGGTGACACGGACTCGACGCTGGAGTTCTACCGGCGGGCCCTGGCCTGCCGCCGTGAGCTGGCGAGATCCATTCCTTATACGTTGGAGTGGCTGAAGTCCCCCGAGGGTGCGCTTTTCTTCACCCGCGGTCCGCTGGTCTGCGCGATCAACTGCGGCATGCGTGCCGTACGCCTCCCCCAGCACGACGCCGTGCTGCTGGCGAGCGGCCCGCTCAAGCGCGGCCTGCTGCCGCCCGACACGGCCGTGTGGCTGCGGCGCGACTCATAACCCTTTCGGACGTTCGCCGCGGACGGGCACGACGGGGAGCGAGAGCAACGTGCACGCCAGCCCCGCCGCGAAGCCGGCCCAGAATCCCGCGCTCTCCATCAGCACTCCGGCCAGCGGCGTGGCGGCCAGGGAGACGCTGTTCTGGATGGTGTTGTGGGTGCCGAGCACCCTGCCCGCCCGTCCTGGCCCTGCCAGCTCGCCCGCCGCCAGGTAGGCGAGCCCGTTGCCGGCCACGGTCGTCACGGCGGCCAGGGCGAGCATCGCGGGGCCGAGCCAGGTCTGGGTGAGCGTGCCGGCCACCAGCAACGCCAGCACACCGAGCCCGGCGCAGGTGATCAGCAGCAGGGGCCGCATGCGCAGCCCGGTCCGGTCGGACCAGCGGCCGACCGCGATGCGCACAACGGCCCCGCCGATCGCCGCCACGCCGAACAGCCGCCCGGCCTCCACGCTGTCCCAGCCGTACAACCTGACCAGGCAGCTCACGCCGTAGGTGCTGACCACGATCTGCGGCACCACGTGGAGGGCGCTCGTGGCGTGCACCCGCCACAACGCGGGCTGCCGGTACGGCGAGCGAGCCGGACCCGCGTCGTGGCCGGAGATCTCGTGCGGCGGCTCGGCCAGGAAGAGCGCGGCCAGCACGGCGGCCAGCAGGCTCGCGCCAGCGCAGACCAGGAGCACGCCGGGCAGGCCGTGTGCCCGCGCGACGGGTGGCAGCGCGAACGCGCCGACGGCCATGCCGAGCGTGAAGGAGACCTGGCGCAGGCCCATGGCGACGCCACGCTCGGGCGGCTGGAACCAGCGCAGCACGATCCGCCCGCCGCCCACCATCGCGGCCGAGCCCGCGGCGCCGGCCAGGGCGAGCAGCGCGATGACCGCCCACGTCCTCTCCACGAAGGCCAGGGCGGCGAACAGCACGGCCGCCGTACCGACACCGAGGCCCAGGATCAGCCGCTCGCCGTGCCGGTCGGCGAGCGCTCCCCAGGCGACGAGGGCGAACAGGATGCCGAAAGCCGGGGCATTCGCGATGATTCCGGCCACCGGCAGCGGTACGCCGAAATGTCGCTCGATTTCCGGCATGACGAGAGGTAGGCCGAAGAGTCCTAAGGTGACGCAGGCATGGGCGTTGACGCCCAGCGCCAGCATCCACCAGCGCCTCATACCGAGAAGCGTTTGAGGTAGGCGAGTTCGCTCTCGGTAAGCCTGCGCGGGGCGGCCCGCTCGACGTCATAGGCGGCGATCACCGACATGGCGGTGGCGTAGACCTGCTCGTCGTCGCGGATCTCGTACCGCAGGGTGAACCGCACCGGCCTGATCTCCTCCACCCAGGTCTCCACCCGGACGGGGCCGGGGCGGAAGCCGAGCGGGCGGCGGTAGTCGATCTCGTGCCGGGTCACGACCAGGCCTTTGAACGGCTCCTCCCCCGCGTTGTGGAGGTCGATGGCGAACATGCCGAAGCGGGCGTCCTCCAGGTAGTCGAGGAAGCGCACGTTGTTCACGTGGCCTTGGGAGTCGACGTCGGCGAATCTCACCATGCGCAGGTAGATGTGCCGTTGGGCCGGGGTGCGTTCAACCACGTCCGCCACCGTACCCGGCCCGGTCCTGCGCCCTTGCGGCGGCCGCCCGCCACGGTGGGTGAGCCGGCCGGAAGGAGCAGAGCCGATCATACGAAGAACGGGGGCAGGCGAGGGCGATGGTCAGTCGTCCTCGAGGACCTGGAGGGGATCGAGGCGGCGGATCAGGGTCATCGCGGCCTCGACGATCTCGTGGGCCTCCTCCTCGGTATCGGAGGTGGCGACCTCCCGGGCCGCCTCGCCGATGATGCCGGTCAGCACGGCCACGGTGAACCTGTCGAGCGGGTCGCCGCCGGCACCGAGCAGGACGGCGTTCTGGCGGACCCACTCCCGGCCCCGGGTGCGGCGAATCAGCTCGAAACCGGGCGGCCCGTCGCCGTCCATGAACAGCCGGACCAGGTCCCGCCGCTCCCAGGCGCCGTCGAGGTAGGCGCGGGCGCCGGCGATCAGCAACTCGACCGGGTCGTCCACGCCCTCCTTCTTGGCCGCGGCCACACTGGCGGCCGACGCCTGCTCGTGCGCCGCCTGATGATCCTCCCAAAGCGCGAGGAACAGCTCCGTCTTGCCGCCGAAATGGTGGTAGAGGCTGCCGACGCTGGACCCGGCGCGGGCGACCACCTCGGAGACGTTGGCATCGGCGAAACCGTGCTCGCTGAAAACCTCGCGAGCCGCCTGCAGCATGATCTTGCGGGTCTGCGCCGTGCGGCTCCACTCCCACGAGGACTTACGTGCCATGTGAGCCATGGTATCGCGATGGGATTCTAGAATCAGGTTCAGCCAACATTCGTCAACACCACATGGCCGAGAGGAGGAACATGGGCCTGCGGGGCCCGGCAAGCCCCCTGAAGATCACGGCGAGCAGAAGGACGACATTGACCACGATCATCGACAAGGTCGCCTGGATCCTCCTGGAAGGCGGTCAGATCCTCAGCACCCGGTCCCGCGGCAAGGACGTCTACTACCTCCCCGGCGGCAAGCGCGAGCCCGGCGAGAGCGACCTCGACACCCTGGTCAGGGAGATCGACGAGGAGCTCGCCGTCGCCATCGTCCCGTCCAGCGCGATGCATTTCGGGACCTTCCAGGCCCAGGCGGACGGGCATGCCGACGGCGTCACCGTGCAGATGACCTGCTACACGGCCGAGTACCTCGGCACGCCGACCGCGAGCAGCGAGATCGACGAGGTGGTGTGGCTCACGTACGCCGACCGCCACCGCGTGGCGCCGGTCGATAAGATCGTCTTCGACCACCTCCACGCGAGCGGCCGGCTCACGTGACCCTCCGGGCGGTTACTCGACCTCGATGGGCAGCTCGTAGATCTCCGTCGTCGGGTGCCCGGCCTTCTCGTGCACCCGCAGCACCGCCTCCTTCGACGGACCGGACGACAGGCAGAACGCCTTCCCCGACACCGGATCGAGCCAGGCATGCTCGAAGTGCACGCCCTCGGACTCCTCGATCGCCAGGTCCCGCTCGTGCGCCTCGCGTAGCTGCTCCGCCGTAGCCCCGACGAAGCCGCTGTGGACATCCATGAACTTCGCCATCGTGTCCTCCCCTTGGTGCCTTCCAAGGGGAGGCGTTCCATGCCGTTCCATCGCCGGACGCCGGCGAGCACGGTTTCAGGGGCTCGGTATGCCGTTGCCGTTCCTGCCCCGGCCGGCCGGCACGTCCTCCACGGTCAGGCGCTGCTCGCGAGAGTCGCGGGGACCGGCTGTCGCCGCCACCGCCCAGGTACCGGCCGCCGAGCAGGTCGCGGCAGATCGGCATCAGGTCCCTGATCCGGGGCACGGGCCCTGGCGATGTGACGGGTGATCTCGGCGTCGGCGATCAGCGTGGGGATCCGGCGATGCGGGGTGCGTACGCCTCCTCGGAGGAGGAGCATGATGGCACGCCCGGCATCTGGCCGCGCCCACCTCGCCCACGACCGGAAGTGCGGGGCATTCCACCCCACACCCCGGCGGCGGTTGCTCAGTCGCGGTGCAGCTTCCGATACGTCACCCGGTGCGGGCGAGCCGCGTCGGCGCCCAGCCGCTCGATCTTGTTCTTCTCGTAGTCGGCGAAGTTGCCCTCGAACCAGAACCAGTTGGATCCTTCTTCCCACGCCAGGATGTGCGTGGCGATGCGGTCGAGGAACCACCGGTCGTGCGAGGTGATGACGGCGCAGCCCGGGAAGTCGAGCAGCGCGTTCTCCAGCGACGACAGCGTCTCCGTGTCGAGGTCGTTGGTGGGCTCGTCGAGCAGCAGGACATTGCCGCCCTGCTTGAGGGTGAGCGCCAGGTTGAGCCGGTTGCGCTCGCCGCCCGACAGCACACCTGCCTTCTTCTGCTGGTCGGGGCCCTTGAACCCGAACGCCGCGATGTACGCCCTGGACGGCATCTCCACGTTGCCGACCTTCATGTGGTCGAGCCCGTCGGAGACGACCTCCCAGACGTTCTTGCTCGGGTCGATGCCGCCGCGACTCTGGTCCGCGTACGAGATCTTGACCGTGTCACCGACCGTGATCGATCCCTTGTCGGGCGTCTCACTACCGGTGATCATGCGGAACAGCGTGGTCTTGCCGACACCGTTGGGGCCGATGATGCCGACGATGCCGTTGCGGGGCAGGTCGAACGTCAGCCCCTCCATCAGCAGCCGGTCGCCGAAGCCCTTGGCGAGCTCGTCGGACTTGATCACCGTGGTGCCCAGGCGCGGGCCCGGCGGAATCTGGATCTCCTCGAAGTCCAGCTTGCGGTGCTTGTCCGCTTCGGCCGCCATCTCCTCGTAGCGCTGGAGACGCGCCTTGCTCTTGGTCTGGCGGGCCTTCGGGTTGGACCGGACCCACTCGAGCTCGTCCTCCAGGCGCTTCTTGCGCTTGACGTCCTTCTGCCCCTCGACCTTGAGCCGCTGGGCCTTGAGCTCCAGGTAGGTGGAGTAGTTGCCCTCGTAGACGTAGGCACGGCCGCGGTCCAGCTCCAGGATCCAGCCGGCGACGTTGTCGAGGAAGTAGCGGTCGTGGGTGACAGCCAGGACGGTGCCGGCGTACTTCTCCAGGTGCTGCTCCAGCCACTGCACGCTCTCGGCGTCGAGGTGGTTGGTGGGCTCGTCGAGCAGCAGCAGGTCGGGCGCCTCCAGCAGCAGCTTGCACAGCGCCACCCGGCGGCGCTCACCACCGGACAGCTTGGTCACCTCGGCGTCGGGCGGCGGGCAACGCAGCGCGTCCATGGCCTGCTCGAGCTGGCTGTCCAGCTCCCAGGCGTTGCGGTGCTCCAGCTGGTCCTGCAGCTTGCCCATCTCGTCCATCAGCGCGTCGCTGTAGTCGGTGGCCATCTGCTCGGCGATCTCGTTGAAGCGGTGGAGCATCGCCATCGTCTCGGCGACGCCCTCCTGCACGTTGCCGAGGACGGTCTTCTCCTCGTTGAGCGGCGGCTCCTGCTGGAGCATGCCCACCGTGAAGCCGGGCATGAGCTTGGCCTCGCCGTTGGACGGCTGGTCCAGGCCGGCCATCATCCGGAGCAGCGTCGACTTCCCGGTGCCGTTCGGCCCCAGGACACCGATCTTGGCTCCGGGCAGGAACGACAGCGTGACGCCGTCAAGGACAACCTTGTCGCCGTGCGCCTTGCGCACGCGCTGCATCGTGTAGATGTACTCCGGCATGCCCTCTAGCTTAGGGGCTCCCGGCCCGGGCTTCCGCCGAGCCTTCCGGCGGGACGAGACAGAGCGGGCACGAGCCCTCCCCACCGGGCCCAACCCCAGCAGGACAGGGGCCGGAGCACGAGCTCCCACAAGACGGGTGACGCGGGTGCGAGCGATGCTGGGCCGGTCTCCGGCAGCAGTTTCCTTCCGACCGGCGACGGCCACGCGGGTCGGTGACGAATCGCACCACGGCCCGGACCCGGCGGCCCTGTCGCGGGTCAAGAGGGATCGCGGTCCGGAAAGTGTCTTGGTCAGGAAGTGTCTTCGGGGAGGGACCGGGGCGGGGATTGCACGAGCGGGACGCAGACGCGGTCGCGGCCCAGCTCCTTCGCTCGGTACAGGGCCAGGTCGGCGGCGGCCAGCAGGTCGATCAGGTCGTCGCCGTGGAGGCTCATCAGGGCGACACCCGCCGAGATGGTGACTCTGATCATGGTGTCGTCGGCGGGGATGGCCATGTGACCGATGCGGGTGCGCAGGCGTTCGGCGACCTGCCGGGCCTCGCGGATGTCGGCCCCGGGCAGCAGGACGACGAACTCCTCACCGCCGAACCGGCCCACCACGTCGTAGTCGCGCAGCTGGCTGCGCAGCGTGGCGGCCACCCCGACGAGAACCTGGTCCCCGACCAGGTGGCCGTGAGCGTCGTTGACGCGTTTGAAGTGGTCGATGTCGATGATCAGGAGGGCGAGGGTGTCGCCGGTGCGGCGGGCGCGCACGATCTCCGTGTCGGCCTCGCGCTGCCACGCGGCCGCGTTCAGCAGGCCCGTCTTGGCGTCGGTGCGGGCCGCCGCCTGCAGCTGGGCGTGCAAAAGGCTGCGTTGCAGCAACACGACGGGCGGCAGGGTGAGCAGCAGCAGGGCCAGGTTGAGGCCGCAGCCGATCGAGACCGTGACACCCAGGCAGAGCTCGACGATGTCGAGCAGGACGTTTTCCTTGTTCCAGAGCACCTCGCGCCAGGTCGTGTCCGGGTCCGCGGTGTGGGCGGCGACGGCGATGAGCGCGGCGTTGAGCAAGGAGAACAGCACGGCGGCCGCCACCGCGTACATGATCGGCGTGCCGCTCCCCCGCGAGAGCACCCACGGATCCTCGACGACCTGGTGGAACAGGACGGACGCCGTGCACCCGGCCAGGCCGATGGCGGCCGAGCTGAACACCCGGCGGTAGAGCACCGTCGCGCGGACCCGCACCTGCAGCAGGACCTGCAGCACGATGGGCGCGAACAGCGCGTAGACCGGGGGCAGGAGCAGCGCCACCGGCAGCCACCACGCCGACAGCAGGTCCCGCGAGACTCCGGCGGGCATGCCCAGGCGCCTGGTCGCCTCGATGCAGACCGCGCCACAGCCCATGAGGGCAGCGAACGTGAGCGCATCCGGCCACCTGAACTCGGTGGTCGACGTGAGCACCACGATCGCGGCGAGATCGAGTGCGACTATCGCGCACAGGTAGACCACGAGCGCACGGCGTTGGCCGAGCAACGGCCAGCGGCCGACCAGTGTTGACACACCGTCGCGAGGCTTGATAGAGGCGTGACTGGTCGCCGCCATCTCGTCTCCTCCCTGACTAACGATGTGTAACACAATAATTGCGGAGTGTGCGTTACGCGACGGAAACCGATACGTTGACAGGGACGACACTCGCTCACTCCGCGAGCGGGCCGTGCTGAAAGGAGCAGCCATGGTGCGGGGCGTGATCTGGACTTGACAGATGCTCTAGCGATCTGACGCGGGTAACACCCCATCGGCCACCCTCGGGGGATCGGCGGGATTCGGCCGATGCCCCCTCCCCCCTCCGCTCCTGGCTCTTGTCCGCCAGGCTGCGCGACATCGACCGTCGGCATCAACACCATCTCTCGCGTCTAACGCCCTTCTCCGCACCTGCTCTGCTCATGGCAGCACCACCTCTGCTCATTGCGTGCCTGCCATGCTGAGGTCATTCACCTGCGACGATCCTGCCGTCGCCCGTTTCGGGCGTGCAGGGATCCCGGCCGAGGGCAGACCACGGCCGGGCTGGGGATCTGAGCACAGGACCGGGCATGAGCGCAGGGCCGGGCGGCGACCGCACGACACCATCCCAGCCCCCGTCACCATCCCAGCCCCCGTCGCGCACAGCACCAGGGCACCTGAGCAGTCCCACTCCATGGCGCCGGCGAGGCGCCGGTCGCGTGCACGGCCGGCCGCGCACCGGTCGCGTGCGCGGCCGGTGCGCCTGCCTGCTGCCCTACGCTGCCGCTCGTTCCTCCAGGGTCTGCTGGTCCGTGTTCTGGTCGCCTTCGTCCTCGGTGTGCTCGGAATCGTCGCTCGCCTCGGCCTCCGGTCCCAAGGTTCGTACGGTGTCGGTGCCGAGGACGCGGATCGGGTGGCCCTCAGCGGCGGAATCCAGGCGGGCCACCGGGCGGGCGGTTCGTGAGGCCATGGCCCAGTCCTGGGTTTCCTCGTCGAGGCGCTCGCGCATCTCCTTGCTCATCGACGCCACGCCGCCGCCCCGCTCCGGCTTGGTGAAGACTCCGGTGCCCCAGCGCAGGTCATGGCCCACCGCGCTGGCCTCGATCTCGGGCATGAAACGGCGGTCGCCCTCCGGGCCGAACTCACGGATGCGGAGCTTGCCCGACACCACCACCGGCTGGCCCGCGCGTACGGACGTGGCGACGTTTTCCCCCAGGGCGCGCCAGCAGCGGACCGTGAAGCAGACGCGCTCGCCGTCCGTCCACTGGCCCGTCTTCTTGTCGAAGTAGCGGTGCGAGGTGAACACCTTCAGCGAGGTGACCCTGAGGCCGTCCTCAAAGGAATATTGCCTGGGCTCTGCTGCGACGTTGCCGGTGAGCGTGATGTAGATGTCGTTCATCCCGTGCCTCCCGATGTGGCGGGCCGGCTGCCCGCGACCTGGCACTACGGTGCCGGAGGAGGCTGTGGGCGCGGGACGCCGAGCGGGATTCTGTGGATGGAGCAGGCAGGGCCGGCGGAGGTTGTGGACAGGGCCGCCGAGCGTAGGCGTACACCCCGCCAAGCCGGCGGGGCGCAGCCACACCCCGGCGAATCCGCCGCAGAGCGCGCAAGGCCTCCGGGATCAGCCCGACAGGTCGCGGAGGGCCGTGTAGAAGGCGTGGTGGCGGGCCAGTTCGCGTTCGACGGGCTCGACCACCATCGCCGCCGACACGGCCGCGACCCGGCGCCTCATCTCGCGCTCCAGCCGCTCCCGCTCCCGCGACGCGCCCAGCTCCACGAAGTTGCGGGACGCGATGCCCGACAGCGCTCCCAGCCCCAGCACGGAGGCCATCATGAGCCCCACCCACGGCAGCGCCCCGCTGTCGCCGAGCAACTGCAGCGACGCCGGCAACGCGCCCGGCGCGAGCAGGCCGACCGCCAGCCAGACCGCCCCGGCCAGGAACGCCGCCACCAGGAAGTACTGCCACACCTTGAGCAGCCGCCACCATCCGGGCACCCGGTCGAGCTGCGGCGCCACCTCCATGAGGTCCTCGGTCAGCGCCTCCGGCAGCTGACCCGCGCGGGACCTGGCCGTCTGGTGCAAGGCCGTACGCCACACCGGGTGCATGCCCATGGACAGCCCGTCGGCGAGCGCGTGCACGGCGTTGGCGACCTCGGCCGACTGGGCGCTCACCGAGCCCGTCGTGATGCCGCGGATCTCCTCGCCCACGTCCTCCAGGCGCAGGGTCTTCAGCGGGTCGGAGCGGAACTTGTCGATCAACCGTGGGTACGGCCACCCGACCCACCGGCTCGATCGCTCCGCGTAGACGTTCTCCATGGCCTCGCCCACGGCCGGCACGCCCACCGCGTCGCACAGGGCGTCCGTCAGCCCCATCCGGCGGGCCTCGTCGACCGACGAGGGCGCGGACAGGGCCTCGCCCATTGGCATGGCCTCGACGAGGCGCTGCTCCAGCCGGTGCAGGTCGGCCTCGAGCTTTTGGATGGCGGCGCGCCGGCGCGCGACGGCGGTCGCGATGACGCTCTTGAGGCTCTCGATGCCGCGCCCGGTGACCGCCGAGGTGGGCACGACGCTGGGATGCTCGACGCCCTCGCGGCGCAGCAGGTCGTTGAGGTCGATGACCAGCTCGGCCAGCTCCTCGGTGGTGAGCCGGTCGGCCTGGTTGAGCGCGAACACGGTCACCGCCTCATGCCCCGCCAGCTCCGTCACGTAGCGCCGGTGCGTCGAGGCGTCGGCGTACTTCTGCGGGTCGAGCACCCACACCACCAGGTCGGCCAGCCCGATGAGCCGGTCGGCCTCGGTGTCGGTGAGCGCTCTGATCGAGTCGTGGTCGGGCAGGTCGAGCAGGATGAGCCCGTGGAGCTGCGTGTCTCCCTTGTCGAGCGCGCTGGCCCGGGAGAAGCGGTGCCGCCACTGAATCTGCAGCCAGTCGAGCAGCGGCGCCGCACCCTCCAGCCCCCACACGCAGGCGTGGGTGCGGGCCGTGGTCGGCCTGCGTACGCCGGTGGGCGACAGCTCCAGCCCGGAGATCGCGTTGAACAACGACGACTTGCCGCTGCCCGTGCCGCCCGCGAGGGCGACGACGGTGTGCTCGGACGAGAGCTTGAGGCGTTCGCCGGTTCGCTGCAGCAGCGCGTTGGCGTCGGTGAGCAGCTTGGCGTCGAGCCGCCCCGGGCCGAGCTCCACCACCTTGGTGAGCGCGGTCAATCGCGGCGCCAGTCCCGGCCTGGTGGTCATGGTGGTCATCGAGCCACCTCGAGGTTGTACGTTGCCTGGTAGAGGCGGGTGGCGACGGACTCGTCGGGAATGCCCGCGGAGTCGAGCGCTTGCACGTAACGCATGGCTTCCTCGTCGAACAACATGCCGATCCTGGCCCGCAGATCACTGAGCGCCTTGGCGCCGATGCCGCGTAGCGACTCCGCGCCGAGCAGGGCGTTGACCAGCCGGTGCGGCACCCCTTCGCCGTTGCTCCCGCTGAACATCGCGACCATGAAGATCAATGAGAGCGAGTCCGGGTCGAACGAGACGAGCTTCGACACCGACCGTTTGGCCACGCCCTCCTTGCTCACCAGCTCGCCCAGGTGCTCCTGCCAGGACGCGATCGCGCGGCTGGTGTGCCGTACGAGATTGTCGGAGGGCCTGTCGAGGCCCTCGCCGAGCTTGGCGCCCAGCTGGGCACGGTGCCGCCAGCGGGCCACCACCTCCTCGGCGGCGCGGTTGGCGGCGGCCACGATCACCGCCTCCAGGCCGGTGCGGATCGCCGCTTTGAACGCCAGGACCCGCTCGGGCGCCTGTCTGGCCGCCCGGCCGCGTCTGCGCAGTTGCAGCGAGCGCATGAGATCGCCGGAGCCGGCGAAGTCCTGCCAGCGGGCCAGCACTTCGCCGTGGAGCATGGAGCCGTTCTTCGACGCCTTGTCGATCGCGCTGAGCGCGCGGAGGAAGGCCGCCTCCACGTCGCTGCGCAGCTCGGTCCGGAAGGCGACCTGCGCCTCGAGGTGCTTGGCCAGCGCGGGCACGCGGGTGCGGAAGCTGTTGAGCACACCGTTGAACGTCTCGCGTACGGCCTGCGCCCGCCGCTCCTCGTCCACCGACAGCTCGGCCAGCCAGAGCCGCAGGTCGGTGACCTCGCTGTCGGGCAGCCTGCCGTCGTTGACCTTCGCCTCGTGGATGACGAATCTGTCGATCTCGCCCAGGCCGTACTCGGTGAGCATGCGGACGAAGTGCTTCAACACCACGTCGGCGGACCGGGACTGAACCCGCGACAGCACGATGGCCAGCCGGGCGCCGCGCTCCTTGGCCAGCTTGAGCAGGTTCCAGGCGGGGGCGTCGGCGTAGCGGGCCGCCGTGGTCACGAATATCCACAGGTCGGCGGCGTCGAGCATGCGATGCGCGACCTCGTGGTGCTCCTCGACCACCGAATCGATGTCGGGGGTGTCGAGCAGCGCGACGCCCTGCGGGAGCTTCTCGGTCGCGACGATGACGATGCCGTTCATCTCGGCGTCGCGTGAGGGCTTGTCGAGCCGCTCCAGCTTGCCGAGCAGCTCTCCCTCCGCGAACCACCCACGGTCCTCGGGGTGGCACACCAGGACAGGGGTGCCGGTGGTGGGGCGGCGTACGCCAGTGCGCGAGACGTTGCGCTCTGCCAGGGAGTTGACCAGGGTGGACTTGCCGGCGCCGGTCGAGCCCGCGACCACGATGAGGGCCGGGGCGGCACTGGTCTTGACCCTGGGGAGCACGTAGTCCTCCAGCTGGGCCAGCAGGTCCGCCTGCGCCTGTCTGGCCTCCTCGGCTCCGGGGACGTCCAGGCCGAAGCGCAGATCGGCGACGCTTTCCCGGAGCGCGTCGAGCGCCGCCGTGAGTGCCTCGGCCGCCTCCGCCGGCAACGCCTCGGTACGGGTCCCGCCGGCTTTCTCAGCACCGGTCCCCTCGGTACCGGTCCCGCCGGTCTCCTCGGGGGTCCTTTCGGCCTCTCTGGAGGTGTCCTCGGCGGCTTGGAGCTCGTCCGGGGAATCGGCGGAGATCGCGTCCTCAGGCGTCTCGCCCGAGGCCTCATCCGGCGTCTCGATCAGAGCATCACGCGACGACTCGCCCCAAGCGTCGTGTGCCGCCTCATCCGAGGCATCGTCCTGCGCCTCGACCAGGGCATCGTCGGAGGCGTCGACCGAGATCTCGTCCCGCGCCGCGCTCAAGACCTCGTCCCAAGCCTCGTCCGAGAGTCCCTCGTGGCTTTCCCCATGGGGGTCGTCGTCGGTTTCGGCGTCGTGTTGCCGGTCGTCCTCGGCGGCTTGCAGCCGCTCGTCTGCGAGGGCCTCGTCCGACTCGAGCCCGTCATCGGACAGCTCGCCTGCGGATGACGGCCGCTCCTCGGAGGACTCCTCCACAGACGGCTCATGCTCAGTCCGCTCGTCGTGGATCGGCTCGTCTTGGATCGGCTCGTCCTCGACCGGCTGCTCTTCAACCGGCTCGTCCGAGGCGGACGGCTCAGCTGCGGCAGGCGGCTCTTCCGTGGCTAGCGGCCGGTCTTCGCTCGACTCCTCGTTGCCCGACGCCTCGTTGCTCGGGTGCTCGTCGCTCGAGTCGTCGTCGCTCGGGTGCTCGTCGCTCGACCTGTGCTCGTCCGGCTCGTCGTGGGACGCTTCCTCGTCGCCGGACTGCTCGCCGTCCGGCTCTTCGGCGCTCAGTCGCCCGCTCTCCGGTCGTTCGGCGGCCGGTGCCGTGGCCGCCTCATCATGAATGGCCGGCTCGTCCTGGGCGGCGGGCTCCTCCTGCTCGGGGACCGCCTCGTCCGTGGTGGCCGGTCCGCCGTGCGCGTCGCGCCTCACGAAGAGAGAGGGGCCGCCGGAAGGGTCCGCCGGGGCGGGTTTCTCCGGCGTCGGGTGCGGATCGGAAGCCGCGGAGGGCTCTGGGCCGGAGCGGCCCGTGGACGCGTTCGGGGTCCCAGGCGCGGAACGGTCCGTGCCGGCGACCGGCCTCCGCGGTGCGAAGAAGTTCACGGACTCAGAGCCGGAACGGTCCGCGGCGGCGGCCTCCCCCTGGGAAGGCTCACCGGGCGGGCCCGGGTCCTCACGGCCGGGCCGCCTCTCGGACCCGCGTGGGTCCTCGCGCCCGGTCTGCCCTTCCGGACCACGCGGGTCCTCGCCGCCCGCCTGCTCGGCCGGCCCGCGCGAGTCGTCGCGGCGGGCGCCCTTGGCGGGGCCCGCCGCGAAGGCGTCGAACGTGTCGTCGTCGTCACGCACCGGCCGGAAGCTCAACGTCTGCTCCCCCAGTGACTCCTGCCGCCCGTCATCCATGGCCGTGTTCACGGCAAGCGCTCCGCTCGAACCATCTCGACCTCCTGGCCGACCCTGACGACGTCTCCGACGATGACGATCGCCGGCGGCCGTATCCCAGCCGCGGACACGCGGTCGGCCACGGTGGAAAGCGAAGCGATAACCGCCCGCTGGGTCGGAAGGGTACCGTCCTGTACCACCATTACGGGAGTCTCCGGGGAACGTCCGTCACGAACGAGCGCCTCGGCCACCTTGGCCAGCCGCTCGACGGCCATCATCAGCACCAGCGTGCCCTCGGAACGGGCAAGGGCGGGCCAGTCCACGGTGGACTTGGGGTCGTCGGGCGCCACGTGCACGGAGATCACGTGGAACTCCTGGCTGACCCCGCGATGTGTGACCGGCACCCCGGCCGCCGCGGGCACCGCGACGGCACTGGTGATGCCCGGCACGATCAGCACGGGGATGCCGGCCTCGGCGCAGGCGATCATCTCCTCGCCGCCCCGCCCGAACACGAACGGGTCTCCGCCCTTGAGCCGCACCACGAACTTGCCCTGCCTGGCCCGGTCCACCAGCAGCTCGTTGATCGTTTCCTGGGACAACGACCGGCCGTAGGGCACCTTGGCGGCGTCGACCAGCTCGACGTCGGGCGCGAGCTCGTCGAGCAGGGCTCGGGGGGCGAGCCGGTCGGCGACCACCACGTCGGCCTGCGCCAGGAGCTGCCGCCCGCGCACGGTGATCAGGCCGGGGTCGCCGGGGCCACCGCCCACGAGGGCCACGCCGACCGGTTTCGTACGGTTGCGCCGGGCGTGGACGGTCCCGTCACGCAGCGCCTCGACGACCGCGTCCCTGATGCCGGCGGCCCGGCGCGGGTCGCCGCCCGCGGTGACGGCCACGCTGATCTCGTCGACCCGCCCGGTGGCGGGCGTCCACGCGGCGGAGGCGTCCTTGTCGTCGGCCCGCACGCACCACACGCGCTTGGCCTCCGCCTCGGCGGCGATCGCGGTGTTGACGGACCTGTCGGAGGTGCAGGCCTGGACGAGCCAGGCGCCGTCGCAGTCGCCCACCTCGTAGGGCCGCGCGTGCCAGGTGACCCGACCTGCGGCGATCAGGTCGTCGAGGGCCGGGGTCACGCTCGGCGACACGACGGTGACCTCCGCACCGGCCTCCAGCAGCGCGGGGACGCGCCGCTGCGCGACGCGGCCGCCGCCTGCGACGAGCACCCGGCGGCCGGAAAGGCGCAGGCCGAGGAGGTAGGGGCCCATGAGGGGAATCTCCCGTTCGCGAAGGTTGTGTTAGGAGGTAAACCTACCGGCTCTGAATCCGTCCTTTGCTGCGCACGGGTTAACGTCCGTCAAGAAGGGGCTGCCTGGGATCCCAGCGAGGCCCGCCCTCATCGTCCTTACGGCGTCTGGCCATCGCTGACAGCGCCTCAAGGATAACCCGGTTCCCGAGGTACGCAGTGATGTCCGCGTGGTCGTACGGCGGCGCGACCTCGACCAGCTCCATGCCCGCCACCGGGAGCTCGTAGCAGATCCTGCGCACGGAGTCGAGGAGCTGCCTGGCCGTCAGCCCACCCGGTTCGGGCGTGCCGGTGCCCGGCGCGTGTCCCGGGTCGCAGACGTCGATGTCCACGGACAGGAAGATCTGGTCGCACTCGTCAAGAGCGATGCGGAACGCCTCGGTCAGGACCTCGTCGAGCCCGCGCGTCACGACCTCCGTCATCTCGTACGAGCGCATGTTCTGGGAGGCCATCCACTTCAGCGTGGCCGGCTCGGGCCAGTAGCCGCGCAGCCCGATCTGCAGGAACCTGTCGCCGCGGATGCCGCCCGACTCGATGAGCCGCCGCATGGGCTGGCCGTGGCCGTACAGGTGGTGGCCGAAGGTGAAGTCGCCGGTGTCGGCGTGCGCGTCGAAGTGGATCATCGAGGTGCGGCCGGGCGCGTACGCCCTGGCCGTGCCCCGCGCGTCGGGCAGCGCGATCGTGTGGTCGCCGCCGAGCACCAGCGGGATCGCGCCCGAGGCGGCGATGCGGTGCACGGCCTCCTCGATCGCCGTCAGCGAGCCCTCGACGTCACCCGAATAGCACTCGACGTCACCCGCGTCGAGTACGCGAAGGTCCTTCAGCGCGTCCACGCGCAGCGCCAGGCTCGGTCTGGAGCCGTCGTGCGGCAGGTAACACGCCTGGCGGAGGGCCTGCGGGCCGAATCTGGCCCCCGGCCGGTTCGAGGTGCCTCCGTCGAAGGGGGCGCCGATGATCACCACGTCGGCGCCCTCGTAGCTCGCCGGGTCGCCTACGTCGCAGCGGTCCACGCCCAGGAACGTGTAGTCCGGGCCGTACATTGCGCCATAACGGGACATGACCCTCCTCTATCACACCGGCTTCTCGGTCACTCCCGCAGAGTCGAAGGTGGCCACGTCGTGCATCACCCGTACGGCCGCGCAGACCATCGGGTGGGCGAGCAGGGCGCCGCTGCCCTCGCCGAGCCGCAACCCCAGGTCGACCAAGGGACGCAGCCCGAGGTGCGCGAGGGCGGCGGCGTGGCCGGGCTCGGCCGAGCAGTGGCCGGCGACGCAGTGGTCGGGCGCTGCCGGATCCAGCGCGGCGGCCACGAGGGCGGCGGCGCCGGCGATGACGCCGTCGAGGATGACCGGCACGCGGGCCGCCGCGCCGCCCAGGATGAAGCCCGCGATCGCGGCGTGCTCGAACCCGCCGACGGCGGCCAGCGCGCGCAGCGCCTCGCTCCCCGAGCTCGCCGTGGTCACGGTGGACACGTCGTTCGCGCGGAGGGCCTCGCGGACGACGTCCACCTTGAGTGCGTACGTCTCGTCGTCGATC
The DNA here is from genome assembly GCF_044465905.1 of Nonomuraea sp. NPDC049480. Taxonomy (NCBI): domain Bacteria; kingdom Bacillati; phylum Actinomycetota; class Actinomycetes; order Streptosporangiales; family Streptosporangiaceae; genus Nonomuraea; species Nonomuraea sp. NPDC049480. The sequence continues at coordinate 361,660 of NZ_JBITMD010000008.1, read as the reverse complement.
CCCGTCCCCCTGCCGGTGACCTCGGCCGGGTCCTTGCCGGTGAAGACGGAGATCAGGGCGGCGGAGGCGGTGGTGTTGGCGATGCCCATGTCGCCGGTGATCAGGCAGCGGGCTCCGGACTCCACCAGGTCGCGGGCCACTGTGATCCCGGCCTCCAGCGCCCTGACGGCCTGGTCGACGGTCATGGCGGGGCCCCGCGACAGGTCCGCGGTGCCGTACCCGATCTTGTGCTTGCGCAGGTCGGGGGCGTCGGGGAGGTCGGCGGCGACGCCGACGTCCACCACGGTCACGGGCACGCCGGCCTGGGCGGCGAAGGCGTTGGCGACGGCGCCGCCGGCCAGGAAGTTCGCCACCATCTGGACGGTGACCTCCTGCGGCCACGGGGTTACGCCGCGGGCGTGCACGCCGTGGTCGGCGGCGAAGATGGCCAGCGCGGCGGGGGCGGGCATGGGCGGCGGGCAGGCGCCGGCGGCGCCCGCGAGGCGGACCGCGACCTCCTCCAGCGCGCCGAGTGAGCCCCGGGGCTTGGTGAGGCGGTCCTGGTAAGCGCGGGCCTCGGCGATCGCCGCCGGGTCGGCGGGGCGGATCGCGGCGAGCGTCTCAGCGAGCACGGCGTACCTCCACTTGCGGGCCTCCTGTGCAGGAGGGCTTACGGGACGAGTTGCAGCGCTTCCTCGTATCGGTCGATCACGACGTCGGCCAGGGTCTCGCAGTCGCCGATCACCTCGGCGCAGCGGATGTCCAGATCGGGGTGGCCCGCGCCGTACGCCAGCGCCTGCGCCCACACGCGCTCGAGCAGGCCGCCCGCGAACAGCAGGTACGGCACCACGATCACGCGCTTGGCCCCCAGGCGGCGGCAGCGTTCGAGCCCGCCGGGCACCCCCGGAGGGGTGACCGACACGAACGCGGTCTCGACGGTCATGAAGTCGTAGGCGTGCGTCTCCCAGAACAGCCGCGACACCCGGTGGATCTCGGCGTTGGCGGCCGCGTCCGTGGAGCCCTCGCCGACCAGGACGACCGCGGTCTCGCTGGGCTCCACGTGCAGGTCCTCGGTGACCGGCGCGTCCACGGCGCGCAGCCGGGGCCGGGCGCCCACGAGCTCCAGCGGGCGCGGGCGCGGCTTGGAGATGTCGGCGGCGGCCTCGTTGAGCCGATCGGCCAGCAGCGCGAGCACGCGGGGGTCGGGCCCGAGCGGGCGGCCGTAGTCGTACATCAGCGTCGGGTGCAGTTTCTGCTCGCGCTCCATGGCGGCGCCGAGGTCGTCGCTCACCCTGCTGAGGCTCAGTGGCAGCGCCACGAGCCGGTGGTGGCCCCTGGCGACCAGCGAGGCGACGGACTCGCTCAGCCGCGGCGTGGCGCGCTCCAGGTAGCCCCCCGAGACGTCGGCGGCCGTCTGGTCGAGGCGGCAGCGGAGCCGGTGTACGAACCTGCCGAATTCCGCGGCGTAGGCATCATCGTGCGAGCCCTGCCCGATCAGCAAGAGCGGCGGCTTCATCGTGAGGGATTCTCCGGTGCGGTGGACAAAGACACGCGAGGATAACCGATACACCCCGGTAGGGAACAGGTCACGCTGTGTGCACAGGCGTCGCGTGCACCACGAAGACCGGGTCAGAAGCGGTCAGACGGTGCGATCCGTCGGGGTTGAGCGTCAATCTGGAGGCCAGGATCTGGGTGCCCTCGCCCCGGTAGCCCTGCTCGCGCAGCCGCTCCAGCACGGACGCCACCTGCTCGACCTTACTGAGCGCGCACACCAGTGAGCGCGGGCCGCGCGCGGCGCAGGCCACGACCACGTCGGGGCCGCCACCGCCCACGAAGACGGCGTCGGGGTCGGGCAGCGGCTCCAGCGCCGGCGGCGCCTGCCCCCTGGTCAGAGCCACCTTGACTCCGTGCTTGAGCACGTTGGCGCGCAGCTTGGCGCAGAACTCCTCCTCGCGTTCGACGGCCATGACGGCCGCCCCCATCCTGGCGCACTCCACGGCGATCTCGCCCGCGCCGGCGCCCACGTCCCAGATCAGGTCGCCGAGCCGGGGTCCCAGCTTGGCGAGCACGTACGCCCTGACCTCCGCCGGGAACCTGCTTTCGAACGGCAACGCCCACTCAGCCGGCCCCGGCTGCGCGCCCGCCACCCAGCTGGGCTCCTTGGGCCGGTGCAGCGGGTCGATGATGAGGACCACGTCGGGGTCCTTCCACGGCCGGGTCGTGGCCTCGCCCATGCGGCTGTGCGTGACCCGCTCGTCGGGCCCGCCGAGGTCCTCGCAGACGATCAGCGCGCGGGGCGTGGTGGGGGCCAGTTCCCTGGCGACGTCCCCGGGGCCCACGCCGGGCGCGACGATCAGCGCGACCTTGGGGTGGGCGCGGCAGGCGTTCACGGCGCGGTTGAGCTGCCCCGGGCCGGAGGGTGCGACGACCAGGGCGTCCTCCCAGTTGAGCCCGGCGCAGGCGAAAGCCCGCGTGACCAGCGAGGTCGCGGGCAGCACCTCTGGTTTGATGCCGTGCGCCCGCAGCGTGCGCACGACGCCGAAGAATCCGGGATCGCCTTCCGCGATCACGACGGCGGGGCCCTCGCCGTGTTCGAGGTGATCGTCGAGGGTTTCGAGCAGCGACCCGTCCGCCGCGGTCGGCGCGGTGAGCTTGAGCTGCCCGATGAGGGCGTCCGGCCCCACGACGAGCCGCGCCTCGTGCAGGCGGTCCACCGCCTTGGCCGAGAGCTCGGATCCGTCCCAGCCGACAACCGTGATCATTGCGCCTCACACTCCTCACCACCAGGGTGACGGCTCTTGAGACGTTTCACAAAGGGGTACGGAGGTCAGTCCGGTGTGCCCTCAGGCCAGGTCGGACGGGATGAGGCTGTAGACGACGAGATCGTCGCCGCCGAGGCCGGCACGAGTCACGCCTTCGCGGACGAAGCCCGCCTTCTCGGCCACCCGCTGGGACTCTCGGTTGTCCACGGCCGTGCGCAACTGGAGCCGGTTGAATTTCTGCCGCTCGAACAGCCATCGCGCGACCGTCAGCACGGCCTCGCCGGCGTAGCCCTTGCCGCGGGCCCACGGGGCGGTCATGTACCCGATCTCTGCCGTCCGGTTGGTCCAGTCGACGTCTCTGATGTCCACGTTCACGGCGAACCGGCCGGTCTGCAGGTCGACGGCGTTCCAGCCGATGCCCGCGCCCCTCAGCCGGACCTGTTCCGCGTTGGCGATGAAGGCCAGCGCGTGCCCCTCGGTGTAGCCGCGCGGCACGCTCGTCCTGGCCTGGGTGAGCGGGTCCGCCGCGGCGGCGGCGAGGTCGCGGGCGTCGGCGGGGTCGAGCGGCCGCAGCAGAAGCCGCCGGGCGCGCAGCTCCGCCCTGGGCAGGATGCTCACGGGCGCGCGGCCGTCGTCGCGGAGCAGTCCGAACATGACCAGATCGTGCGGTCCGTCGTCCTCCATGACCGCGGCGCGCAGCACGCCTTCCCAGGTGAAGCCAGATTTCTGGGCGACACGGAGGGAGGCGGTGTTGTCGATGTTGGCCGTCAGGTCGATCCTGCGCAGCGCGGTGTTCTCGAACACCCAGCCGACGAGCCCGCGTACGGCCTCGGTGGCCAGGCCACGGCCGCGGTGCAGGGGGTGCACGCCGTAGCCGACCTCGGTCGTGCCCGCGCTCCACGAGGTCTTGAACAGGCTGATGGCGCCTACGACGAGCCCGTCGACGTCGGTCATGGCCAGGTGGATGCCCTGCCCGGACCGGCGGAGCTCGTGCACGCCGCTCGCGAGCCACTGGGCGACGCCCGGCGCGTGGGCGGGCGTCCCGGGCGGGAGGAAACGGACGCCGGATGCCACGATCGACCGGACCCGGGCGGCGTCCTGCGGCCCGAACGGCCGCAGGATCAGCCGGGCCGTGGCGATGCTGACGTCGGGATCGAACACCCTCGGCAGGCTACACAGCCGCGATGTTTGCCCACGAAAGCGGGGGTAGGGGCGCAATTGAGAGGAGTGAGGGAACGATGGAACAACGTGGGAGCGACAAGCACGGCCCCCGCCTGGACGATCAGCAGAAGCACGAGACCGAGGGCATGGTACGCGGCGGCGGCACGACGCACGCCGAGGAATGGAAGGAGCCCGAGGCCATGCCGGCTGCCGGCGAGGAGTCGCAGCAGTCGTACCCTCCCGGTCACGAGCCCGGCGTCCCGGAAGGCATGACGCAGCGCGACGTCGACGTCCGCAGCGACCTCGCCAAGTGGCTGAGTGACACCCATTGGCCGTCGTCCAAGGCCGAGCTGGTGCGGCACGCCGAAGAGGCGAACGCTCCGGACCAGGTGGCGGACATGGTCAGGTCCCTTCCGGAACGCCAGTACAAGAACATGGCCGACGTCGCCAAGGCCCTCGGGCTCGGCGTGGAGAAGCGGAGGTGGTGACCGGTGCGGCTCGACTTCATCCGGCCGCTGTACGAACGGCGCGGCCCGTACGCGTCGGTGTACCTGGGGGCGCTCACCGTGGCCGAGCGGAAGGCGCACTGGCGCGGCGTTCGCGACCAACTCGAACGGCTCGACGGGGTGGATCCCGCGACGATCGAGGCGCTGGAGGGCGAGGCCCTGCAGGCGGCCGCCGGGCGGGCGCTGTTCGCCACGCACGGTGAGGTGGTGCTGGCCGAGTCACTGGAGCGGGCGCCGCGCGAACTGGCCGTGTGGTCGCCGCTGCCGCACGTCACGCCCATGCTGATGCAGCGCGGGGAGAACGTGCCGCACGTACGCGTCATCGTGGACCACGCGGGGGCGGAGCTGACGGTGTACGGCGGCGGGTCGTCGCGCCGCGCCACCGTGGCGGCCGCCGACTGGCCGCTGCAGAAGACCGCCCAGGGCGGCTGGTCGCAGAAGCGGTACGAGCGGGCGGTCGACGAGACGTGGGAGAAGAACGCGGTTGCCGTCGCTCACGAGATCGACGAGCAGGTACGCCGCATCGGCGCCGAGCTGATCATCGTGGCCGGCGAGCCGAAGTCGCGCTCGTACCTGCTGCATCACCTCGGCACCAAGTCCGCGGACCGGGTGATGATGGTCGAGCACGGCAGCCGCTCCGACCACGGCCAGTTCGAGGAGGACGTGGAGCGGGCCCTCGACGACTGGCTCGACCGCAGGCGCGCCGAGCTGCTCGAACGCCACCAGGAGGACGCCGGCCCGGTCGGGATGGACGACGTCGCGCGGTCCCTGCGCGAGGGCAGGGTGCACGCGGTGCTCTTGCCCGGCGAGCTGGCCGAACCCGTCTGGACCGGCGAGGGCGGCACGCAGCTCGCCGGCGACCCGGACGAGCTGCGCCGCTGGGGCGTGGAGGAGCCGATCCGGGAACGCGCGGACTCGGCCCTGGCCAGGGCCGCCGCGATGACGGACGCTGAGCTGTGGTTCACCGGCTCCGTCAAGGACGTGGCGGCCGTCCTCAGGTACTGATGATCACTTCCAGCGTCCTGGGGCCGTGCACGCCCTCGACCCGGTTGAGCTCGATGTCGCTGGTGGCCGACGGGCCGCTGATCCAGGTGAGCGGGCGCGTCGGGTCCAGCCGGGCGATCGCCTCGGGCACGCAGGAGACGACCTGGTCGGCCCTGACCACGCACAGGTGGTAGTCGGGGACCAGCGTCTGCGCTCTGGTGCCCTGGCCGGGGCCGTGGTCGAGGACGATCGTGCCGGTCTCGGCGACGGCCACGGCGCAGGTGGTGACCACGCCGTCGGCGGTGTCCAGATCGTCCCAGCCGTCGCCGTCGGGCCTGATCATGCGACGCGCGGCGACGAGTTCGTCGATCTTGGCGGGCACCTCGGCGGCCGGCAGCACGTGCACGATCGCGCGGTAGTCGTCCACGCGCTCGGCGAACAGGCCGACCAGGTCGTCGACCTGCTGTGTCGTGCGGTAGTCCCGGGGAATCTCCACGTCCTCGGCCCTTGCCACGGCCTTGCCGATCCTGGCGAGGATCTCGTCACGCGCGCTCATTCCGCTCCCTGCCCATGGGTCACTCCGCCGGGTCCCTCCTCCGTCGGGCCTCCGCTCCACTCGCTGCGCCGGGTTCGTTCCCACCAGTCTCTGAAGGATTCTTCCGGAATCTCGGGCACGTCCCTGGTGTCGGTCCAGGCCGACAGCGGGCCCGGCAGCCGCTTGGGAACCAATTTGCGGAGCTTGGCGGCCGCGCGCTGCGCGCGGGCCAGCCGGGTGTGGTCGTTGAATATCCACCCGGCGACCTTCATGCCCGCCCGCTCGGCCGCCGCGTGCGGGGCCTTGGCCCGCAGGTCCACCAGGACCTCCGGGATGTCGATGGCCACCGGGCAGACCTCGTAGCAGGCGCCGCACAGGCTGGAGGCGTACGGCAGCGAGGCGTCCAGCTCGGAGCTCATGCCGCGCAGCTGCGGGGTGAGGATCGCGCCGATCGGACCCGGATAGACCGAACCGTACGCGTGGCCGCCCGCGCGCTCGTAGACCGGGCACACGTTCAGGCAGGCCGAGCAGCGGATGCAGCGCAGCGCCTGGCGGCCGACCTCGTCGGCGAGCACGTCGGTGCGGCCGTTGTCCAGCAGGACCAGGTGGAAGTCCTGGCCCTCGACCGCGCCGGTCCACATGCTCGTGTAGGGATTCATCCGCTCGCCCGTGGAGCTCCTGGGCAGAAGCTGGAGGAACACCTCCAGATCCCGCCAAGAGGGCAGGAGCTTCTCGATCCCGACCACGCTGATGAGCGTGCGCGGCAGAGTCAGGCACATGCGGCCGTTGCCCTCGGACTCCAGCACGACCAGCGTGCCGGTCTCGGCGACCATGAAGTTGGCGCCGGAGATCGCGACCTTGCTCTTGAGGAAGCGTTCGCGCAGGTGAAGCCGGGCGGCTTCGGCGAGGGCGGGCGGGTCGTCGGTCAGGTTGTCCGGGACCTTGGGCATCTTGTCGAGGAAGATCTCGCGGATCTCCGACCGGTTGCGGTGGATCGCGGGGACGAGGATGTGGCTGGGGAAGTCGTCGCCGAGCTGCACGATCAGCTCGGCCAGGTCGGTCTCGTACGCGGTGATGCCCTCGGCGGCGAGGGCCTCGTTGAGCTCGATCTCCTGGGTGGCCATGGACTTGACCTTGACCACCTCGGTCTCGCCGGTGGCCTTGACCAGGCCGGCGACGATGCGGTTGGCCTCGGCCCCGTCCCTCGCCCAGTGGACCGTGCCGCCCGCCCTGGTGACGGCCTCCTCCAGCTGGATCAGGTAGCGATCGAGGTTGCGGAGCGTGTGGTCCTTGATCGCCTTGCCGGCCGCGCGGAGCTCCTGCCAGTCGGGCAGCTCGCCGACGACGCTCGCCCGCTTGCCCCGGATGGTGTGGGTGGCTTTGCGGAGGTTGTAGCGCAGCTGCGAGTTCTGAACGGCTTTCTCAGCGTTTTGCGGGAAATTGCCGGGCATGCCGAGGAATGTCGCGCTCATTGGGCCTCCTCCGTCGAAGCGAGGATCTCGGCCAGGTGCATCGTCCTGACGCCGGTCTTCTGGCGGCTCAGCGTGCCCCCTATGTGCATCAGGCACGAGTTGTCCGCCGCGCACAGCACCTCGGCGCCGGTGTCCTGGATGTTGCGGGTCTTGTCGGCGCCCATCGCCGCCGAGACGGCCGGGTTCTTGACCGCGAACGTGCCGCCGAACCCACAGCACTCCTCGGCCCCGGGCAGCGGCACCAGCTCCAGGCCGCGGACGTGCTGGAGCAGCCTGGTAGGGCGGTCGCCCAGGTGGAGGCCGCGAAGCGAGTGGCACGTCGGGTGATATGTCACCCGGTGCGGGAAATATGCGCCGACGTCCTCGACCTTCAGGACGTCGATCAAGAACTCGGACAGCTCGTACACCTTGGGCGTCACCTCGGCGATCGCCGCCGCCCCCTTGCTGCCCGGCTTCGCCAGCTTCGGGTACTGCTCGCGCACCATGGCCGCGCACGAGCCCGACGGCGTCACGACGGCGTCGTACCCGGCGAAGACCTCGGTGAAGTGGCGCGCCAGCCGCACCCCCTCCGCGCGGTAGCCCGTGTTGACGTGCATCTGCCCGCAGCACGTCTGGGCGGCGGGGAAGTCCACGTCGCAGCCGAGCCTGCGCAGCAGGGACACGACCGCCTTGCCGGTGCCGGGGAAGAGCGTGTCGTTCACGCACGTGATGAACAGGGCGACTCGCACGGCTCTCCTTCCAGGTATGGTCTGACCACAGTATGGTCAGACCATATCAGGGAGGCTCTGGTGGACGGCGGCGGCTGGCGTCCGGTCAAGCGCACGCGGACGTTCGAGGACGTGCTCACGCAGATCGAGCGGCGCATCGCCGAGGACGGCCTGACGGCGGGCGACCGGCTGCCCGCCGAGCGCCAGCTCGCCGAGCAGCTCGGCGTCAGCCGCTCGTCGGTGCGCGAGGCCATGCGCGTGCTGGAGACGCTTGGCGTGGTGTCCTCGCAAGTCGGACGAGGTCCGGACGCGGGCGCGGTGCTGATCGCGCGCCCGGACTCGGCGCTGACCGACCTGCTCAGGCTGCACCTCGGCCTGGCCACCCTGGAGATGCGCGAGGTCATCGACGCCCGGCACATGATCGAGCGGTGGGCCGCCTCGCACGCGGCCGCCGCCCGCGCCGACACCTCCACGCTCACCGCGGCCCTCGCCGGGATGGACGCGGCGAGGTCGGCCGAGGAGTTCGTGGAGCACGACACGGCCTTCCACTGCGCGATCGCGGACGCGTCGGGCAACCGGCTCATCGCCGCCATCATGCGGTCGCTGCGCGACTCGATGCGGAGGTACGCGGTCGAAGCGGTCGAACGCCTCGGCGACACCTCGATCCTGCGCGCCGACCACGTACGCATACTGGAGGCCATCAAGGGGGGCGAGGCGGACGAAGCCGCTCGGGCCGTCTCCGAGCACCTGGCGCACGCATACCGTTCCTAGCGGAGCACCCCCACGGCCGCTGATCCCCGTCATTCCCGCATGTCGGCTTCCCTGCAGCTCGCCCCCGAGCACGCCACCATCCCCGCCAGCCGCTCGTCGAGACGGGCCAGCAGGGCGGGATCGGCGCCGCCCACCAGGTTCCGCAGCTGGTACGGATCCGCCTGCAGGTCGTACAGCTGGCGTTCCCCCGTGTCATAGCGCACATACGTGTACCGATCCGTGCGCAACGCCTGGTAGGCGGGCACCGGGGTCTGCCGGGACGACGCCCGGTTGGCCGGCCGGTTGAACTCGACCAGGACGTTCGTCCGCCATCGTGCCGGCGGACTGCCCCGCAGCAGCGGCACCAGCGACCGTCCCTCCGCGAACGCCGGCGGCGAGGCCCCGCCCAGCTCGGCGACCGTGACCGCGAGGTCCACCGTGACCCCCATCTGCGTGATCGTGGAACCGGGCGTGATGCCGGGGCCGCGGACCACGAAGGGGACCCTGATCGCCTCCTCGAACGGGGTCGTCTTGCCCTGCGCGAGCCGGTGCGTGCCGAGGTGGAAGCCGTTGTCCGAGGTGAAGATGAGGTAGGTGTCACCGAGCCGGCCGGTCTCCCGCAGCGTCTCGACGACGGTGCCGACGAGGTCGTCCACGCCCAGCATGGCTCGCAGCCGGGCGCGGTGGCGCTCGTCGACCGCGTCGATCTCGGGCTGCCCGAGCGGGGGCAGGTTGCGCAGCCACAACGGCTCCTGGCTCATGTCCACCTGGTTGAACGACGGCGTCCGCGGCGCCATGGCCAGCGGGAACGCGTCCGCGTGCCGCAGGGCCGGGTTGGCCGGGTTGTGCGGCGCGACCGGCGCCAGGTAGAGGAAGAACGGCTCCCTCGACCCGGTGATGAAGTCGCGGCTCTTGCGAGCCAGCACGTCGGACAGGTAGTCCTCCTCGGCCCAGCCGTAGTCGGTCAGGACGCCGTTCTCGTTGAGGCGGTAGCCGTACTCCTCGTAGAGGTTGCGTACGGGAACGGCCCATTCGTCCCAGCCGGGCGGCACGTAGGCCTCGTCGGCGGTGCGTCCCGGGTAGTGGTTGAGGAATTTGCCCATCAGCGCCGTGCGGTATCCGGCCTGCCGCATCCAGGTGCCGATTGTGGAACGTTCCAGACTTTGGCCATGGAATCGGTCGAACCCGCCTTCCGGGGCGGTGTTGCTCAGGACGCCATGACTGTGGATGTACTGGGAGCGCAGGATCGACGCTCTGGACGGGCAGCACCACGAGTTCGTCACGAAGAACCGGTCGAACGAGGCGCCCTCCCGCACGAGGTGCCGGGTGATGTTCGGGAAGTACGGCAGCGTGCCGGCCTCGAGGTCGTCGACCACGATGAGGACGACGTTCGGGCGGGACGCGCTCGCCGCCACCATGGGCTCGGCCGCCGGCAGGAGAAGCAGCAGCAGGCAGGCGACGCGGCAGAGACCTTTGAGCACGGAGTGTGACTTCCCCGGAAGATCCTCCATTGACACCCGGGCCCGGCGCGGCCGTAATAGAACTTAATTCCGGAGGTGTCTTATGAAGCTCGGGCTCCAGTTGGGTTACTGGCAGCGCAACGCCGACGACGCGACCGAGACGGTGCTGGCCGCCGAGCGGCTCGGCTACGACTCGGTGTGGACGGCGGAGGCGTACGGCAGCGACGCGTTCACGCCGCTCGCCTGGTACGGCGCGCGTACGAGCCGCATCAAGCTCGGCACGTCGGTCGCGCAGCTCTCGGCCAGGCCACCCGTCACGACGGCGATGACCGCGATGACGCTCGACCACCTGACCGGCGGCCGGTTGCTGCTCGGCGTGGGCGCCTCGGGGCCGCAGGTGGTGGAGGGCTGGTACGGGCAGCCGTTCGCCAAACCCTTGGCCAGGACGCGTGAGTACGTCGAGATCATGCGCAAGGTGTGGCGTCGCGAGGAGCCCGTGACCAGCGACGGACCGTACTACCCGCTGCCGCTGGCGGGCGGGCTGGGCAAACCGCTGAAGCTCATCACGCATCCGCTCCGCCCGGACATCCCCGTCTATCTAGGGGCGGAGGGCCCCAAGAACGTCGCCCTGGCCGCCGAGGTGGGCCAGGGCTGGCTGCCGCTGTTCGCGTTCCCCGGCAAGATCGAGGACATGTACGGCGCGTCACTCGCGGGCGCTCCGGAGGGCTTCGACGTGGCGGCCATGGTGATGGTGATCGTCTCCGACGACGTACGGAGCGCGCTGGACGGCGTGAAGCTGATGCTCACGCTGTACATCGGCGGCATGGGCGCTCGGCAGCGCAACTTCCACGCCGACATCATCGGCAGGATGGGGTACGCCGATGCCGCCGAGCACATTCAGTCGTTGTACCTGGCGGGCAAGAAGGACGAGGCGTTCCGGGCGATCCCGGACGAGCTGGCCGACGGAATCTCGCTCGTCGGGCCGGCCGGGCGGATCAAGGAACGTCTCGAGCTCTGGCGCAAGAGCCCGGTCACGAGCCTGCTGGTCATGGGCCCGCGCGACGAGCCCTCGCTGAAGCTGATCCGCGACCTGGTCCTCGGCTGAGCCCCCGGGTTCGGCCGGGGGCCGGCGTGGTCAGTCGGGGCGGGGGGCCGGGTCGGCGGTGACGGACCGGAGCAGCGGCCTGCTCAGGGTCCCCGCGCCGATCACCCCGGCGAACCCGGCCGCGACGCACCCCGCCAGCGTGACCAGCCCCACCGTGCTGACCTGCCCGATCATGAAGGGCGTCGCGCAGAACGCCCCCACCAGGATCGCGCCGCCCCCCATCACCGTCAGCGGGATGAGCGTCTCCGCGCGCCTGGCCCGGTCGAGGACCTCCAGCGGCGTGCCCGCCAGCCGCAGCAGCCCGTACGTCTGCCGCCGGTCCAGGATCGACGACGCGGCCGTGATGCCCGCGCTGGCGATCGCCACCAGGAACGACACCGACAGCACGACGATCGTGCCCACGCGCACGTCGGCAAGGAGCTGGAAGCCGAAGGCCTCGTCGTCGGTCTCGGTCGTCGGGGTGCGGCCGGGGACGAGCCCGGTGAGCGCGGTGCGCGCCCGGTCCACCGTGGCCGCGTCGGCGGAGCTGCCCAGGGCGGCGGCGACGACGTTCGCCGACGAATTGACGGTGGCCGTCACCTTCGCGGCCGCCAGCCGCTCCCGCGCCTGCCCGGCGACCTTCTCCACCTGCCCTGCGGGCGCGGTGACGCGGAGCTGGGGAGGCCCGGCGTGCCCGGTGAACGCGTCCGGGCTGAGCAGGCCGAGGAAGCCCGCCACGAAGCCGGTCAGCGCCACGCCGCTCACCGTACGCCAGGCCGAGCGCGGATCGTCCACCAGCCTGCGCCCCGCCAGCAGCCGGGCGGGACCGCGCGCGGTGCGCGCCGTGACCCTGCCGATCATGCCGATCGCCCAAGGCCCGGCGAGGTTGACGCACAAGAAGGCCAGGCCGAGCGCGACGGCGACGATCGCGACGCTGGTGTCCAAGCCCAGCGTGGGGAACACGGCCAGCACCGCGAGCAGCGCGAGCACCCGTACGAACCGCATGGCGGGCGGCGTCTGCCGCTTGGCCACGCCCAGCGGGCTCACCACGACCCGCCGCAGCCCGATCACCGCTGACAGCCCCACCAGCAGCGGCACCGCGACCAGCACCCCGGCCAGCGCCGGCAGGCTCGGGAACAGGTCCCCGGCGAACCACGGGCCGCCGCCGATCTCGATGCCGGCCAGCAGCGGCACGGCCAGCGCGAAGACCACGGCTCCCGCGAGGGCGCCGGCCAGCGCCACGATCACCGCCTCGGCCACGGTCATCGCCACCACCTGGCCCGGCGTCGCGCCGACCAGGCGGAGCGCGGCCAGCCGCTGGTCGCGCCTGGCCACCGTGAGCCGGGCCGCGGCGCCGCCGAACACCAGCAGGGGCACCACCATGAGCACGCTCGCGACGAGCGCCAGCCCCTTGTACGCCTCCGCGTCCTCGCTCGCCGTGCCCGCCAGGCTCGACACCTTGACAGGCGGCTTGGCGATGATCGAGTCGTCGCTCTGGGTGGCGCGCATCTCCGGCGCGTCCGGCTTGTGGCCGGCCACCGCGACCAGTTCGTCCGGGTGGACCAGCGCTTCGTCGCCGAGCACGCCCGCTGGGGCCGGGTAGCGCCTGGCGAGCTGGTCGGCCGGGAGCTCCTTGGCCAGCTCGGCCAGGGCGGGCGACAGCCACACCTCGCCCGGCTCCGGGAAGCGCGGCAGGCCGGGCGGCGGGGGCACGCCGTCCTTCAGCGCCGCCAGGTCGACGACGGTGATCGTCTGGTCGCGCACGTAGTCGAAGCGGGACGCCTCGATCGCCACCGCGCCGTCCTCAGCCGGGACAGGGTTGCGCCAGGCGCCGCGCTCGGCCCTGGCGTCGAAGGCGAAGTTCGCGGCCACGGCGAACAGCAGCAGCGCCGTGGACACGGTGACGGCGCCCAGCGTGAGCCAGGTGCCCAGCAGGCCCCTGCGCCCGCCGCCCTTGAGCAGCCGCCAGGTCAGGTCGAGGTTCACGCGCGTGCCCCGGTGGTGAGCAGCAGGCCGTCGCGGACCTCGACCGTGCGGTCGCACCAGCCGGCCACGTTCGGGTCGTGGGTGACCACGATCAGCGAGGCGTCGTTGTGCCGGGTCGCCTCGACCAGCAGCCGCATCGTGTCCTGGCCGGTCTGCTGGTCGAGCGCGCCCGTGGGCTCGTCGGCGAACACCACGGCGGGCCTGGTCACCAGCGCCCTGGCGATGGCCACCCGCTGCGCCTGCCCGCCGGACAGCTCGCCCGGGCGCCTGGTTTCCATCCCGTGCAGGCCGAGCGGCGCGAACCACTCCCGCGCCTGTCGTACCGCCTGCGTCCTGGGCACGCCGCCCAGCATGAGCGGGAGCGCCACGTTCTCCTCGGCGGGGAGCTCGGGCAGGAGCTGGCCGAACTGGAAGACGAAACCGAAGCGGGTACGGCGCAGCGCGCTGCGCTGCCGCTCGCCCAGCGCGTCGATGCGCTGCCCGAGCAGGTGCACCTCGCCCCCGTCCGGCTTCATGATCCCGGCCAGGCAGTGGAGCAGAGTCGACTTGCCGGAGCCGCTCGGCCCCATGATCGCCACGGCTTCGCCGGCTCGTACCGCCATGTCCACGCCGCCCAGGGCGACCGTCTGCCCGAACCGTTTGGCCAGGGCCCGTCCAACAAGCACGTCGTTCATGACGTACAGCCTGGCGAGGGCGGGGTGGGTGAAGGATCGGCCGTGAGGCCATAACCGCCTCGGCCGAACGGCCGATCTCTAGAGTTGTGGCCGTGACTATTCGGGTTCTCATCGCCGACGACCAGCAACTGGTGCGCACCGGCTTCCAGATGATTTTGGACGCTCAACCGGACATGGAGGTCGTCGCGGCGGTGTCCGACGGGGCCGAGGCCGTGGCCGAGGCGAGGCGGCTCAGGCCGGACGTGTGCCTGCTCGACATCAGGATGCCCAAGCTCGACGGGATCGAGGTGACCCGCATCCTGGCCGGTCCCGGCGTGGACGATCCGCTGCGGGTGGTGATCGTCACGACGTTCGACCTGGACGAGTACGTCTACGGCGCGCTGCGCTCCGGGGCGACCGGGTTCCTGCTCAAGGACAGCGGGCCCACGCTGCTGATCGAGGCGGTCAGAGCGGCCGCGGCGGGCGACGCGCTGGTGTCGCCGTCGGTGACCGTACGACTGCTGCAGCACCTGGCCCAGCCCCGGCGGCGGGCCGCGCTCCCGGCGAACGACCCGCTGACCGACCGCGAGCTGGACGTCGTGCGGCTGATCGCCAGGGGGCGCACCAACCAGGAGGTGGCCGCGGAGCTGTTCGTGTCGCTTTCGACGGTCAAGACGCATCTGGGAAGCATCTTCGCCAAACTCGGCGTCAGGAATCGGGTGGAAATCGCAGCTTGGGCGTGGGAATCCGGCGTGGTGAGCTGATTAACCGAGGGACTCCCGGGATACAAGTGAATCAGAACCTCAGCGCATGGCCCGGGGGGAGAACATCGTGCGCTACACCCAGGCATCGCCTACCAGAGCCGCCTTCGCCGTATACGTGACGCTCGCCGCCCAGGTCCTCTCCCTCACCGCCCTTGTGGTCTTCGAGCAGACGCGCGGTCACCGGCTCGCCGTCCAGCTCGCCGAGTTCGGCGGCCGGCCCCACGGGGACGACGCCGAGGCGGTCGTGGGGGCGGTGACCCTGTTCGCGGTGCTGATCATGCTGGTGATGAGCACCGCGATCGCGGCTGCCGCCGCCTATGTGACCTGGCTCGTACGGGCCCGGCAGGCCAACGACCGCTCCGCCGCGACCGGCCCGGTGGCGGCCGCCTGGCTGATCCCCGGCGTCAACCTGGTCGCGCCCGTGGTGCTGGTCGACGAGGTGTGGCGCGGCACCCGGCCGCCCGCGGGGCAGCGCGGGCGGTGGCTGGGGCTGCTGGCGGGGTGGTGGGTGAGCTGGCTCGCCACGCTCGCGCTGGTCACGGTCCGGCTGCCGCTCGGCTCGTCCGCCGGTGATCTCACGGGGGTGGGGCCGCTGGAGCTGGGGTGCGTCGCGGTGGCCGCCGTGCTGTGCGCGGCCACCGTACGCGAGCTGACCCGCCTGCAGCGCACGGCACGCTCCTCGTCGGCCACCGTCCGCGCCGCCTTCTCCTCGCACTCCCGCCCGGCCCCGGGCTCCACTCCCATCGGCCGCATCGGCTGACACCGTGCCCTTCCGGCGCCTAAGCCGCTGTGGGGCCGGAGCTGCCCGGGCTGGCGTGCCACAACCGCCGGGGCGGGCTCACGACGGCGGGACCCAGGTCGGAGTAGGGCGAAAGGCGGAAGCCGTTGGGGTATTCGATCCGGCGGCCACCGACCCCCTCCGCTTCCTCGGGAGCCTGGGCGAGCAGCGCGCGGACCGCGTCGATGCCCTGGGAACGCCACAGCGCGTCCAGGTCGGCCAGGTTCCAGCAGTCCACCGCCCGCATCGACACCGCCCGCGTCCCGGTGCGCCGCACCACTCCCCTGGCCAGCATCAGCCACGACCCGAACACGGTCGCCGCGCACCGGCCCTGCACCGACTCGAAGAACGTCAGGTCGATCGGCCCGGTCGAGTCGTCGAGCGTGGTGAAGATGACGCGCTGGCCCGAGCGCACGGCCGGCGTCTGCGTGGCCACCTTGACCCCCGCCACCAGCACCTCGGCCCCGTTGCGCTGCGCGAGCAGGTCTCTGGAACGTACCACTCCGAGCAGGTCGAGCAGCTCGTCGTGGAAGCTGATGATGTGGCGGCTGACGTCGATGCCGAGGATCTCCAGCTCGGCCTCGACCATCTCCGACTCGGTCATCTCGGGCAGTTCCCCCGGCGGCAGGTGCTCGGTGAAGCCCAGCGGGAGCTGCACCGACGGCGGTGCGGCCGCCCGGGAGGGGCGGGCGGGGGCATAGCGTTTGGAGGCGCGCGGCCCGGCCCGCACGCCGCTCGACGAGGTCCGCTCCAGGGCGCCGACCTGCGCGATCAGGTCACGGCGGGTCAGCTCGCCGGGACGCCAGCGCGGGCCGCCCGGCCGCAGGTCGTGCAGCGCGTCCAGGCCGCCGACCTGGACGATCCGCTCGATCGTGGGCCGCGAGGGCCGGGCGCGGTCCCAGAAGTCGGCCAGCGACGTGTACGGCTGCCCGGAGACCATCCGCTCGACCTCGGCCTCGCTCACCCCCTTGATCGCCGAGAACGGCACCCGTAGCGCGTACCCCTTGCCGATCTCCCCGATCTCGAACGTCCGCCGCGCCGGAGAAGGACCCTCCAGCTGGGCGGGACGGACCCTGACCTGTACACGCGGCCCGATCCGCTCCACCCGCCAGTCCTTGCCCGACTTGTTGATGTCGAGCTGCAGGATCGCGACCCCGCACTGCCTGGCCTCGTCGATGATGACGCGCGGCGGGTACATGCCGGGCTCGTGCGTGAGCACCCCGGCGAAGAACGCCGCCGCGTGGTGCCGCTTCAGCCAGGCCGACTGGTAGGTCGGCAGCGCGAACGCCGCCGCGTGCGCCTTGCAGAACCCGAACGCCCCGAACGCGTCCAGCACCTGCCAGGCCCGGTCCACGGCCGTGTCGTCGAAGCCGTTCGCCTTGGCCATGGGGACGAACGTCTTGCGCACCCGCTCCCGCCCCTCCGGCGTGTCGAGGGTGCGCCGCAACATCTCGGCGTACGACAGGTCCCGTCCGGTCATCACGGAGATGATCTTCAGGACCTGCTCGTGGAACACCACGACGCCGTGCGTCTCCTGCAGCGCCTCCCGCAGCCGCTCGTGCGGGTAGTACGGCTGCCGCCACCCGTGCCTGGCCTCCAGGAAGGGGGTGACCATGTCCGAGTTGACCGGGCCCGGCCTGAACAGCGAGATGTCCACGATCAGGTCGTGCAGCGTCCGCGGCTCCAGCTTGGCCACCAGCTCGCGCTGGCCGGGCGACTCGATCTGGAAGCAGCCCAGGGTGCGGCTGGCGCAGATCATGTCGTAGGTGTCCTGGTCGTCGTGCGGGACGTACTGAACATTCGGCTGAACATTCGGCTGAACGCCGGGATCGTCGCCGCGCTGGGTGTCCAGCTCGACCACGACGTCGTCCACGCGTTTGATCTCGCTCAGCGTGTACGCCATCGCGGACTGCATCCGCACGCCCAGCACGTCGAGCTTGAGCAGCCCGGCCTCCTCCACGTCGTCCTTGTCGAACTGCGACATCGGGAACTCCAGGAGGCTGCGCTCCACCGGCGTCCGGTCCCGCAGCGCCGAGTTGCCGATGAGCACGCCGCACGGGTGCAGCGCGATGTGCCGGGGCAGGCCGTCGAGCTTCTCCGCCAGCCGGAACACCCGGTCCAGGCCGGCCTCGCCGAGGCGGCTGTCGCGCAGCTCCGGCAGGTCGTTCAGCGACGCGGTGATCTGCCTGGCCCTGATGTGCGGGAACGCCTTGGCGATGGCGTCGATCTCGTGCGGCGGCAGGCCCATCGCGCCGGCGACGTCACGGATGGCGCTGCGCGCCCGGTAGGTCTCCATCATGGACACGCAGGCCACGCGGGCCTCGCCGTACCGGTCGAAGATGGCCTTGTAGCAGTCGAGGCGGCGGGCGGACTCGACGTCCACGTCGATGTCGGGCAGCCCGATGCGGCCCTCGGACAGGAAGCGCTCCATGAGCAGGCCGTGATCGAGCGGGTTGACCTCGCCGATGCCGATGAGGTAGTTGACCAGGCTGCCGGCACCCGAGCCGCGGATGGCGCAGCGGATGCCCATCTCGCGGATCATGTCCGTGATGCCGGCCACGGCGATGAAATATCCGGACAGGCGCTTCTTTTCGATGATCGCCATCTCGTCCCGGAGGCGGCCCCTGGCGTCGCCGGAGCGTTCGAGCCCGCGCCTGATCAGCCCGTCCTCGACCCGGTGGCGCAGCAGCGGCACGGGGTCGCGGCCGATCTCGGGCAGGTGCAGGTTCGGCGGGTCGCTCCTGAGCGCGAGCAGGTCGAGCTCCATCGCGCACGCCTCGGCCAGCCGCCTGGTGGTGAACAGCAGCCGCTCCACCCGCTCCGGGTCCGCGCCGCAGACCTTGGCCGCCACCTGCCGCATCTCCTTGGTGCTCTTGAGGTAGGCGTGCGAGGTGGTGCGGTCCAGGTGGCGCGGATGCAGCGGGACGAGCTGGCGGGCCGCGTCGAGCACGTCGCCGACCTGGTGGTCGGCCGCGTCCAGGTAGCGCACCGCGTTGGTCAGGACGGCCGGCACCCCCATGGACTCGGCCAGGCCGAGCATGCGCACGGCCGTGGTGGCGTCGCGGAAGCCGTACTGGTCGACCAGCTCGATCACCACGCCGGGCACCGCGTCGCGCCACAGGCCCAGCAGCGTCCTGGCGTGCTCGTCGCGCCGCTCGGCCACCGCGCGGCCCACGTCGGACCTGGGGCCGAGCAGCACCACGAGCCCGTCGTCGGCGCCGAACCCGTGGTCGCCGCCCCGCTCACCGTTGGGGCCGCCGCCCCACTCGCCGACCAGCTCGCGGGTCACCTTGGGTGCGCCGCGTTCGGCGGCGTGGTGGGCGGCCGTGACCAGGCGGGACAGGCGGGACCAGCCTTTGCCGCGGGCCAGCACGGTGACCCGGTCCTCGGCGTTCGGCCCGGTCCTGGGCCGAGGGGGGCGCAAGCCGGGGACCGGGATGAACGCCGAGGCCGGGACGTCGAGCGCCAGGTTCACGCCGAGGACCGGGGCGATCCCGGCCTCTGCGCAGGCGTGGGCGTGCTTGACCGCGCCGTAGAGTCCGTCGCGGTCGGTCAGCCCGAGGATGTCCATGCCGTACTCGAACGCCCGGCTCACCAGCGCGTGCGGGAAGGCGGTGCCGTAGCGCATGGAGTACGCGGAGCACACGTGGAGGTGCGGGAACGGGGCCGCCATCAGTCCCACGCCCTCAGCAGCAGCCAGCCGTTGCCGGCGGTGTCGTAACGCAGCTCGTACGAGCCGACCTCGCGCCCCGGGCTGGCCTCCACCCGCCAGAACTGGCGTTCGCCGGGGTCGCCCTCACTGGTCTTCCACCACTCGCGCGCGACCACCCAGTGGTCGAGGACGCGGCGGACGAGATAGAGCCGGTCGCGCCAGACGAACTGGGTAGGCTCCCCGTCCCTGGTCCACACCTCTATCGGATCGCCATAGAGTCTGCTCAAGACGCTTCTCCCGCGGCTCTGGTCCTATTGCTGAGCCACCCGGGGGAAGGCGGGCGCTTATAAGTCGAACATATGTTCTCAGGCCCGAGATCGCAAGTCGATTGCCTGCCGGACGAGAGGGTTCGCGCCGATCGAGTTGCGGACGCTGAAGGCCACGCTGCCTGCGCGGTAGCGGTCGTCGGAGGTCTCCACGGGCCTGCCGTCGTGGGTGGTGGTGGTCCTGCGCTGGCGCAGGAGCGGGCTGCCGCGGCGCACTCCCAGCAGGCGGGCGTCCTGGACGCCGGCGGAGACCGCGTCGATGAGGTGCTCGCCGTAGGCGAACACGAGGCCGATCGCGTCATACAGCGCCTGGGTCACCGACTCGCAGTCGGCCGGGAGCCGCTCGACGGCGGGGGCCACCCACTCGGCGTACACCGTCCGCTCGACCAGGACGGGCTCCTCCTCCAGCGTGCGCACGCGCAGCACCTCCAGCACCTCCCCCTCGCCCAGCCTGGCGGACTCGGCGGCGCTCGGCCGCCGTCGGTGCTGCTCGATCACCTGCCCGCCGAACCGATAGCCGCCCGCGCGCGCCCACTGCGCGAAGCTGTGCAGCTCGGCGAAGCTCTGGCTGCGCGCGACACCGAGCACGATGCGCCGGGCGCCCTGCCGGGAGCCGACCAGACCCTCGGCGACCAGCACGGCCACCGCCTGCCGCACGGTGCCGCGCGCCGCGCCGTGGCGCCTGGCCAGCTCGGCCTCGCTGGGCAGCAGGGAGCCGACCGGATGGGCACCGGAGAGGATCTCCTCTCGCAGCTCATCGGCGATCAGTTCATAGCGCGCAACCACGCCCGCCCCTTCCTGTTCACGAAAGAGCAACATTCATGCGACTCACTAGTGCTGGCTTGTTTGTACAAGTTCCTCTAGTTTCTTGCCACACCCCCTGCACAATGGAGGCGTCGTGTTCACATCTCGCGCCCGCGCGGCCGGCGTTGCCGCGGTTCTCACCGTAGTCACCGCGGCGTGCGGTGCCGCTCCCGGCACCCAACAGACCACCCAGGCGTCGGAGGGCGGGGTGAACGCCGCCACGGCGACCTCCGCCGCCGACTTCGGCGGGCTCGACAAGCTCGTCGAGGCCGCGAAGAAGGAGGGCAACCTCCACGTCATCGCCCTGCCGCCCAACTGGGCGAACTACGGGGAGATCATCGAGAAGTTCCAGGCCAAGTACGGCATCAAGATCGAGAGTGAGACCCCCGACGCGGCCAGCGCCGACGAGATCAACGCCGTCAAGACCCGCAAGGGCCAGGACCGCGCCCCCGACGTGCTCGACCTCGGCCAGTCGTTCGCGCTCAGCGGCGCGACGGAGGGGTTGTTCGCGCCGTACAAGGTGCAGACGTTCGACAAGATCCCCGAGGGGCAGAAGGAGCCGACCGGGCTCTGGGTCAACGACTACGGCGGCTACGTGTCGATCGGCTGCGACGCCAAGAAGATCGCCACCTGCCCGACCAGCTTCAAGGACCTGCTCAAGCCCGAGTACAAGGGCAAGGTCGCGCTGAACGGCAACCCGACCAAGTCCGGCTCCGCCTTCGCCGGCGTGTACGCGGCCTCCATGGCCAACGGCGGCTCGTTCGACGACATCCAGCCCGGCATCGACTTCTTCAAGAAGCTGAAGGACGCCGGCAACTACAACCCGGTCGAGACCACCCCGGCGACCATCGAGAAGGGCGAGACCCAGATCAGCATCGACTGGGACTACAACAACGCCGCCTACGCGCCCCAGATGACGGCCAAGGGCATCGACTGGAAGGTCAACATCCCCTCGGACGGCAAGTACTTCCAGATGTACGCCCAGGCCATCAACAAGGACGCCCCGCACCCGGCCGCGGCCAGGCTGTGGCAGGAGTACCTCTACAGCGCCGAGGGCCAGAACCTCTTCCTCAAGGGCTTCGCCCGCCCCGTGCTGATGCCCGCGATGACCACCGACGGCACCGTGGACAAGGCGCTGGCCGAGAAGCTGCCCGCGGTGGAGGGCACGCCGACCTTCCCCAAGACCGAGCAGGTGGACGCGGCCAAGGCCAAGCTGGCCGCCGGCTGGGACACCGCGATCTCGGGATGAACCGGACCCGTTCGAAGGGCTGGCTGGGGGCGCTGCCCCTGCTGGCGTTCTTCGCGCTCGTCTTCGGCGTCCCCGCCATCGCACTGGTGGCGGGGGCGCTGACGGCGCAGGGGCGGCCGAGCCTGGCGAACCTGGCGCAGAGCCTGCAGGGCGGCTACCTCAACGCCATGATCGGCAGCATCAAGCTGTCGGCCGTGGTCGCGCTGCTGGGGGCCGCACTCGGCTCGTTCCTCGCCCACGCCGTCGTGACCTCGCGCTTCACGCTGCTGCGGGAGGGCGTGCTGACGGCCTCCGGGGTGCTGGCCAACTTCGGCGGGGTGCCGCTGGCGTTCTTCTGGATCGCCACGCTCGGCAACTCCGGCGTGGTCAGCGGCCTGATCGGGCTGCCCTCGGGCTCGCTCTACACGTTCTGGGGCCTGGTCGTGGTCTATCTCTACTTCTCGGTCCCGCTGATGGTGCTGGTCATGGCGCCGGCGCTGGACGGGCTGCGGCCTCAGTGGCGCGAGGCGGCCGCCAACAACGGCGCGACCAGCTGGCACTACTGGCGCTTCGTCGCGCTGCCGGTGCTGGCGCCGGCCGTGCTGGGCGGGGTGGTGCTGCTGTTCGGGAGCTCGTTCTCCGCGTACGCCACCGCGAACGCCATGGTCGGGACCGTCGTGCCGCTGGTCACCCTCAAGATCGCCAGCGCGCTCACCGGCGACGTGCTGATCGGCTACGAGAACATCGCGCTGGCCCTCAGCCTCGACATGATCGTGGTGGCCGGTCTGGTGATGGCGATCTACCTGCCGCTGCAGAGGAGGAGCTCGCGATGGCTGCACTGACCGGCCTGGAGCCCGTCGTCGCCGTCCCGAAGGCGCCCGCGCGGCCGCGGGTGTGGCGCGGGGTGGTGTTCCTGCTGTCCGCCGCCTACTTCCTGATCCCGCTCGGCGCCTCGCTCTGGTACACGGTCTACACCCCCACGGAAGGGGTGTCGCTGTCGGCCTATGGCGAGCTGCTGACGGCCGAGGGCTTCGCGCGGTCGCTGCTGCTGTCGCTGGCGCTGGCGGTGGCCACGATCGTGCTGGTGCTGCTGCTGTCGCTGCCCGCGATGCTGGCCGTGCGGCTGTTCGCGCCGCGGCTGCGGCCCGTGATGGAGGTGCTGTGCACGCTGCCGCTGGTGGTGCCGCCGATCACGTTCGTGGCCGGGCTCGGGACGTCGCTGCGCGTCGGGACCGACGTGCTGGCGCCGACGCCGCTCTGGGGCACGATCATCGCGGTGCAGGACCCGGGGTTCCCGGTGGTGCTGGTGCTGGCGTACGTGGTGCTGGTGCTGCCGTTCGTGTACCGGTCGCTGGACGCGGGGCTGCGGACCATGGACGTGCGGACGCTGGTGGAGGCGGCCCGCAATCTGGGCGCCTCGTGGCCGTACGTGCTCTTCCGGGTCGTCGTGCCCAACCTGCGCTCGGCGCTGGCCAGCGCGTCGTTCCTGACGCTGGCGCTGGTGCTGGGCGAGTACACCGTCGCCAGCCTGCTGGGGTACGAGCCGTTCGCGGTGTGGATCGTGACCGCCTCCGGCTCCAAGGGGCAGCTGTCGGTCGCCGTGTCGATCCTCAGCCTGCTGCTCATCTGGCTGCTGCTGCTCGCCGTGTCCACCGTCTTCGGTAGGGAGAAACAGAAATGACCGCATCGGTGGAGTTCCGGGGGCTGAGGCGGGTGTTCGGCAAGACGGTCGCGCTGGACGGGTTCGACCTGGTCGTCGCGCCCGGCGAGTTCGTCGCCCTGCTCGGCCCCTCGGGCTGCGGCAAGACGACGGCGCTGCGGTGCGTGGCCGGGTTCGAACGGCCGGACTCGGGCGCGGTGCTGGTGGACGGGAAGGACATCACGAACGTCCCGGCCAACAAGCGGGACGCGGGCATGGTCTTCCAGTCCTACTCTCTCTTCCCGAACCTCAACGCCCGCGACAACGTCGCCTTCGGCCTGCGCGTACGCAAGGCGCCCACGGCCGTGCGGCACGCCAAGGCGGACGAACTGCTCGAACTGGTCGGCCTGCCCCAGCACGCCGACCGCTACCCGCACCAGCTGTCCGGCGGCCAGCAGCAGCGCGTCGCCCTGGCCCGCGCGCTCGCCCTGGAGCCGCGCGTCCTGCTGCTGGACGAGCCGCTGTCGGCGCTGGACGCGAAGGTACGCGTGGCGCTGCGCGAGGAGATCCGCCGCCTCCAGCTCTCCCTGGGCATCACCACGATCTTCGTCACCCACGACCAGGAGGAGGCCCTGTCGGTCGCCGACCGGGTGGCGGTGCTCCGCGACGGGCGGCTGGAGCAGGTGGGCGCGCCCGCCGAGGTCTACGACCGGCCGGCCACGCCGTTCGTGGCGGAGTTCGTCGGCACCATGAACCACCTGGCCGGGCACGTCTCCGGGGACCAGGTGACGGTGCTCGGCCAGTTGCTGCCCGTGGACGGGCCGGCTCCCGAGGACCCCGCCGTGGACGTGCTGATCCGTCCCGAGGCGGTGCAGGTCGTCCCGGCCGAGGACGGGGCCGCCGAGGTGCTCGCGGCGTCCTTCCGCGGCGCCTCCGTACGGCTCCGGCTGGCGGTGGCGGGCGGGGAGGTGCTCGCCGACGTGCCCGGACACGAGGCCGCGCGGCTGGGGCCCGGCACGCGGGTCACGGTCCGGCTGGTGGAGCGTCCTGTACTGGTGGCCGCCCGCACGGTCACCGCTCCCACTCCCGTGGTTGCCGCCGATGCCGTCTGACCTCGCCGACCCCGACGCTGTCCTGCTGGACATGGACGGCACGCTGGTGGACACCGAGGGGTTGTGGTGGCAGGCGGTCGCCTCCGTCGCCGCCGGCCTCGGCCGTCCGCTGGACCCCGATGACGCCCCGCACGTCCTCGGCCGCACCTCCGACGACGTCGCGGCCCATCTCCTCCGGGACGCGTCGGTGGCCGACCGGCTGACCGACGCGTTCGCCGATCGTGTCGCGGCGAATGTGACGATCATGCCGGGCGCTCGGGAGCTCCTCGCCGAGCTGGCGGCCGCCTCCATCCCGACGGCCCTGGTCAGCGCCTCCCAGCGCCGCGTGATCGACCTGGTGCTCCCGCGCCTGGGCCACCCGTTCGACCTGGTCATCGCCGACGAGGACACGGCGCGGAGCAAGCCGTACCCGGACCCGTACCTGGAGGCGGCCCGGCGGCTGGGGGCGGCCCCGTCACGGTGCGTCGCCATCGAGGACAGCCCGACCGGCGTCGCGGCCGCCACCGCGGCCGGATGCCGCGTGCTGCTCGCCGTGCCGTCCGGGTTGCCGTCGCTCGCCCATGTGCGGGCGTCGCTGGCGGGTGAGGGCGCGTGACGTACGTGTCTCTGCGGCGATCACCCAGTATCGGTAAGCTTGCGCGCCGTGAACGGTGAAACCTCCCACATCGGGCGCTACAGGTTGCTTAGCGTGCTGGGCCGAGGCGGGATGGGCACGGTCCATCTCGCCGAGGACCCCTCCGGGCAGCGGGTCGCCGTCAAAGTGATCAACCCGGAACTGACCCAGCACGAGCAGTTCCGCATGCGCTTCCGCAGGGAGGCCGACGCCGCCCGGAGGGTGCGCAGGTTCTGCACGGCCGCGGTGCTGGAGGCCGCGCTCGACGGCGACCAGCTCTACGTGGTCACCGAATACGTGCCCGGCCCCAACTTGGAGGAGGCCGTACGCCAGTCGGGGCCGCTGCGCGGCTCCAGTCTCGACGCGCTGGCCGTCAGCGTGGCCACCGCGCTCACCGCCATCCACGGGGCCGGAGTGGTGCACCGGGACCTCAAGCCGTCCAACGTGCTGCTGTCCTCGGTCGGGCCGCGCGTGATCGACTTCGGCATCGCGCGGGCGCTCGACACGCTCGGCGGCGTCACCGGAACCGGCGAGCTGATCGGCACGCCCCGCTACATGGCGCCCGAGGTGCTGCGGGGGGAGCCGGTCTCGCCGACCTGCGACGTGTTCTCGTGGGGATGCCTGGTCGCGTTCGCCGCCAGCGGGCAGGCTCCCTTCGGCGGGGACACCCTGCCGGCGATCGTCTACCAGGTGCTCAACACCGAGCCGGCTCTCGACGACGTCGAGCCGGGTCTGCGCGAGCTGGTCAGGGCGGCGCTGCAGAAGGACCCGGCCCTGCGGCCCACGGCGCAGCAGCTGCTCGACCACCTCGTCGGACGGTCGGCCGCCCCCGAGCAGGCGGCGCAGACCGTGCAGGTGGCCTGGCAGCACGCCACCACGCCGTACACCGAGGCCGCGCCCCTTGCGGACAAGCGGGGCCGCGTCAGGCTGTACGGAGTCCTCGC
Organism: Nonomuraea sp. NPDC049480; assembly: GCF_044465905.1. NCBI lineage: Bacteria > Bacillati > Actinomycetota > Actinomycetes > Streptosporangiales > Streptosporangiaceae > Nonomuraea > Nonomuraea sp. NPDC049480. Next base: position 335,761 of record NZ_JBITMD010000008.1, on the reverse strand, counting down.
GGCCGCCGCCGCCCTCGCCGTGGGCGCGGGCGTGATCGCCTGGAGCGTGCTCACGCCCGGTAAGCCGCCGGACCTGGGCGTGCTCTACGCCGAGGACTTCACGCAGACCTCCGGCGGCTGGAACGGCACGTACGACCCCGAGGCGACCAGCAGCTACGGCTACCGCACCGACGGCACGTACGGGCTGGACGTGGAGCAGGGCACCGAGGAGCGGTGGGCGAAGGCCCCCATCCCCTTCCTCGTCGCCACTCCGACGACCACCCCCAACCCCTCCGCCACGCCCACCCCGATGTTGCCGGCGACCGTCGTCGTCGGCGTCACCGCCGAGGTCAAGAAGTCATCGGGCACCGGCGAGTACGGCGTCTACTGCCACAACGTCAACGACGACGACACCTACTACGAGTTCGGGCTGGACACGGCGGGGAAGGCCAGGATCCGGCGCATCGTCGACGGGGCGGGCGGCACGCTGGCCCAGCCGATCGAGGTCGAAGGGGTGCGCGGCAAGCCGGCCCGCATCGTGGCCGCGTGCGAGCAGCAAGGGTCCGCGGTGCGGCTGACGATGTGGGTGAACGACAAGCAGGTGCACCGGGTGGACGATCCGAACGGTCTCGGCAACGGGTACGTCGGCCTGTTCGCGCGTACGCCGAAGGGCAGCGAAGCGCTGCTGAAGACCACGTTCGACGACTTCGAGCTGCGCGGGAAGAAGGCGGACTCCTAACCTCCGGCCCGCGCGCGTCAGAGGACTCCGGCGCGGGCCGCGGCCAGGGCGGCGTCGGCGGCCCGGTCGGCGTCCCGCTCGGTCACCGGCTCGTGCGCGACGAACAACCTGTAGTAGACCGGCGCCACCGCGACCCTGATCACCTCCCGTACGTCGACGACGTCGGGCAACTCGCCCCGCGCGACCGCCCGTCGTACGACCTCGGCCGACTGCTCGTGCCTGGCGACGAAGAACTCGTGCAGCGCCCGCGCAGCCTCCGCGTTCTGCACGGCCGCCGCCACGAACGCCGACGACACCGGCCCCAGATCCGGGTCGGCGAACCCGGAGCGTACGAGCTGGACGATGCCCCGCAGATCACCCTCGATCGTGCCGGTGTCGGGAATCGGCCACGGCTCGTCCCTGGCCAGCTCGAGCGCGTCGGAGATCAGCCCCTCCACGCTCCCCCAGCGCCGGTAGACGGTCGTCTTGTGCACGCCCGACCGCTCGGCGACCCGCTCGACCGTCAATCCCGGGTAGCCGTGCTCGACCAGCTCGATGAGCGTGGCCTGGCGTACGGCGTCGCGAACCCGCGCGCTCCGCCCTCCCGGACGTTTGCTGCCCGCTTCCAAAAAATACTCCAGTTGCGTTTGTGTTTCCACCGTGGCATACTAACGCTACACCAGTTGCGATTGGAGTTCTATCCTGATTCACCTCCGAAACGTGTCCAAGTCCTACGGAGGGCGCGCCGTCCTCACCGGCGTGACCATGTCCGTCAAGCCCGGCGAGCGCGCCGGCATCGTGGGCGAGAACGGCTCGGGCAAGTCCACGCTGCTCCGGCTGCTGGCCGGGGTCGAGCGGCCGGACGACGGCGAGATCATCGCGCCCGACGACGCCGGCCACCTCGGGCAGACGCTCGGCCTGCCGCCCTCCTGCACGGTCACGCAGGCCATCGACGCCGCGCTGGCCGGCCTGCGCGCCATGGAGCGCAGGATGCGCCAGCTGGAGTCCGCGCTCACGGACGAGGTCATCGACGAGTACGGCGAGCTGCTCACCGCTTTCGAGGCGTGCGGCGGCTATGAGGCGGACGCACGGGTGGACAAGGCCTTCCACGGCCTCGGCCTGGCCCACGTCGGCCGCGACCGGGTCCTGTCCAGCCTGTCGGGCGGCGAGCAGGCCCGGCTGGGGCTGGCCTGCGTGCTGGCCGCCGCCCCTCGGGTGCTGCTGCTCGACGAGCCGACCAACCACCTCGACGAGTCGGCGCTGGCCTGGCTGGAGGAGCGCCTGCGCGAGCACCGGGGCACGGTCGTCGTGGTGTCGCACGACCGGGTCTTCCTCGACCGGGTCGCCACCGCCGTGCTGGAGGTCGAGGACGGCGCCGTCACCCGCTTCGGCGGCGGCTACCCGGGCTTCCTGTCCGCCAAGGCGGCGGCGCGGGCGCGCTGGGAGCAGTCCTACGCGGCGTGGTGCGAGGAGGTGCGGCAGGTACGCGAGCACGCCGCCACCACCGCCCACCGGGTCGCGGCGGGGCGGGTGATGCGCGACAACAACAAAATGGCGTACGACCGCAACGCCGGGCGGGTGCAGAGCTCGGTGGCCAGCCGCGTCCGCAACGCCCATGAGCGGCTGCGCAGACTGCTGGACGACCCGGTGGCCCGCCCACCGGACCCGCTGCGCTTCCGCGGCACGTTCGGCACCGCCGATCCCGCTGCCCAGGAGCCGGGCGCCGAGCCGGTGAGCGGAGGCGCCGATGCGGGTGTGATCGTCGAGCTGCGTGACATCCGCGTCGGTGACCGGCTGCGGGTCGAGTCGTTGACGATCAGGGCAGGCGATCGGGTGCTGGTGCGCGGCGCCAACGGCGCGGGCAAGTCGACGCTGCTGCGGGCCATCGCCGAGCACGTCCCCGACCACGTCAAGGCCGGTCACCTGCCGCAGGAGGTGGCGTTCGACCCGGACCTGACCGTCCTGGCCGCCTACGGGCGCGGCTACGCGGACGAGCGCGGACAGGCGCTGCTGAGCACCGGGCTGTTCAGACCGCACACGCTCGGCCAGAAGGTGGGTGAGCTGTCGGTCGGCCAGCGGCGCAGGCTGGCGCTGGCCAGGCTGCTGGCGGACGAGCACGACCTGCTGCTGCTCGACGAGCCGACGAACCACCTGTCGCCGCTCCTGTCCGAGGAGCTGGAGCAGGCGCTCGGCCACTACCGCGGCACGCTCGTCGTGGTGTCGCACGACCGCGCGCTCACCCGGCGCTTCCGAGGCGAAGAACTCCATCTCGCAGGGGGACAGCTATGTTGACCATGATCGACGCGGGTGCGCCGTACGGCATCGCCGCCGGGACGGACGGAGCCCTCTGGTTCACGCTCGTCCACCAAGGGCGGGTCGGCAGGATGGTGCCCGGGCAGGAGCCGGTGATCCACCAGCTCGATCCGGCCGACGGACAGCCGACCGTGATCGCGCCCGGACCCGGCGGTGCGATGTGGTTCGCCGAAGGGCAGGGCGGCCGGGTCTGCCGCATCACCGCCGACGGGCAGGTGACCGCCCATGCGGCGGACTCGCCGTACGGGATCGCCGCCGGTCCGGACGGCGCCATGTGGTTCACCCAGATGCGGACCGGGAGGATCGGGCGCATCGGGCCGGATGGCGCGCCTGCGGAGTTCGAGGTGCCGGTGGAGGGTGGCGGCATGCCGGCCTTCATCGCGGCAGGGCCGGACGGCGCCATGTGGTTCACGCTCAACCAGGGCAACGCCATCGGGCGGATCTCGGCGGCGGGTGAGGTGGTCGTTCACCGGCTCCCGACGGAGGGGGCCGCGCCGGTCGGCATCACGTGCGGGCCGGACGGGGCAATGTGGTTCGTCGAGATCGGCGCGGGTCAGATCGGGCGGATCGACACCTCAGGGAAGATCGTTGAATTTCCGCTTCCGGACCGAGCTTGCCGGCCGCACGCGATCGTCGCGGGTCCCGACGGCGCCCTCTGGTTCACCGAGTGGGCCGTCGGCCGGGTGGGCCGCATCACGACTGACGGCGCTGTCGAAGAGCGTCCTCTCCCCGGCCTGCCGGCGGAAGGGGGTGGCGAGGCGCGGAAGGCCGAGCCGCACGGGTTGACGGTCGGGCCGGACGGCGCGATCTGGGTGGCGTTGGAGGCGGGCGCCCTGGCCCGCCTCACCTGACCGCTCCCCCGGCGGTGGCCGGCCGTTCGACGATGGCACCCGGTTGGCATGGACGTTGACGGACGGAGTTGACTAGGGGCATGCATGCCATCATCGTCTCCGCCCAGGGCGGTCCAGAAGTTCTCGAGTACGTCGAACGTCCCGACCCCACACCAGGTGACGGCGAGGTCGTGGTCGACGTCTCCGCCAGCGGCGTCAACTTCATCGACATCTACCACCGCTCCGGCGCCTACCCGCTCCGGCTCCCCACGCCGATCGGCTCCGAGGGCGCGGGGACCGTGTCGGCCGTCGGGGCGGGGGTGCGGGACGTGGCCGTGGGCGACACGGTGGCGTGGGCCAGTGTGCTGGGCAGCTACGCGGAGAAGGCCGTCATCCCGGCCGATCGCGTGGTGCCGGTGCCGGACGGCGTGCCGGCCGACGTGGCGGCCGCTGCGATGCTGCAGGGCATGACGGCCCACTACCTGACCCACTCCACGTACCAGGTCAAGGAGGGCGACCAGGTGCTCGTCCACGCCGGGGCGGGCGGCATGGGGCAGCTGCTGATCCAGCTCTCCAAGCTCAGGGGCGCCAAGGTGTACACCACGGTCTCCACCAGCGAGAAGGAGAAGCTGGCGCGCGAGGCCGGGGCGGACGAGGTGCTGCGGTACGACGACTTCGCGGAGGCGCTGCGCAACAAGATCGACGTCGTGTACGACGGAGTCGGGGCCACCACGTTCGACGGTGGTCTGGAGGCGTTGCGCCCGCGCGGCCTCATGGCCCTGTACGGCGCCGCCAGCGGCCCCGTGCCGCCGGTCGACCCCCAGGCGCTCAACAAGCAGGGGTCCCTGTTCCTCACCAGGCCCACGCTCGTGCACTACATCGCCGAGCGGGCGGAGCTGCTCCAGCGCGCGTCCGACCTGTTCGGGTGGATCTCCGAGGGGCGGCTGGCGATCAACATCTCGCGCCGCTACCCGCTGGCCGACGCGCGGCAGGCGCATGAGGACCTGGCGGGCCGCCGTACCACCGGAAAGTTGCTCCTCATACCCTGACACTCATGGACATCGCGGGATCTGTGTGGTCGTTCGCCGCCGTGGTCGCCCTGCTGACGTTGACGCCGGGGCTGGACACGGCCTTGATCCTGCGGACGTCGCTGGTGGCCGGCCGGCGGCCGGCCTGGGGCGTGACGCTGGGCATCCAGCTCGGCACGCTGGCCTGGGGCGTGCTCACCGCGGCGGGGCTGTCGGCGCTGCTGGCGGCCTCGCGGCCGGCGTACGAGGTGTTGCGCTGGGCCGGGGTGGCGTACCTGGTGTGGATGGGGGTGCGCATGATCCTGGCCAAGCAGCATGACCTTCCCGATCAGCAGCGGCAGGAGGTCGGGTTCCGGAGGGCGTTCGGCCGGGGGCTGACGACGAACCTGCTCAATCCCAAGGTGGGGGCGTTCTATGTGGCGATGTTGCCGCAGTTCATCCCGGACGGGGCGCCGCATGCGGTGATGGGCCTGCTGCTGGCGGGCGTGCACGTGGCCGAGGGGCTGGTGTGGAGTGCGGCGCTGATCGGGTTCGCGTCGTTGATGAGCGGGTTCCTGCGCTCGGCGGCGGTGCGGCGGATCCTCGACCGGCTGACGGGTGTGGTGATCGTCGGCTTCGGCGTGCGGCTGGCGACCAGCGACTGAATCCGTCCGGTCCGTCCAGGAGGCCGGCTGTTTCCAAGGTGAGCGCCGCCGCGCGCCCTGGTCCCCCGTCATCGGACAAGTCCGGCAACGGGTCGCGCCGTTTTGCTTCCGGGGCGCGGCAACGAGAAGGTGGGGGCGTGGAGACCGCGTTCGTGCTCGGCGGCGGAGGCGTGCTCGGCGCGCACGAAGTAGGGATGCTGCGGGCGCTCGACGAGGCCGGCATCACGCCCGACCTGGTGGTGGGCACGTCGGTCGGCGCGCTCAACGGGGCGGTGATCGCCGCCGCGCCGGGCGAGGCCGTCGCCAGACTGACCGGTTTGTGGCAGTCCGATGTCGTACGCACGGCGTTCACCGGCTCGTGGGTGGCCCGGCTGTCGACCCTGGCCAAGACCGGCACCCACCTGCACCCCATCGGGCCGCTCGGGGAGGTGCTGGGCGCGACGGTGGGGGTGCCGCACATCGAGGAGCTGGAGGTGCCGTTCCAGTGCGTGGCGGCCTCGGTGGAGCGGGCGGCGGCGCACTGGTTCACGCGCGGGCCGCTGGTCGAGGCCGTGCTGGCGTCGTGCGCGGTGCCCGGGCTGCTGCCGCCCGTCGTGATCGGCGGCGAGCACTTCTACGACGGCGGGCTGGTGCACAGCATCCCCGTCGGCCGGGCCGTGCTGCTCGGGGCCAAGCGCGTGTACGTCCTGCACGTGGGGCGGATCGAGCGGCCGCTCGCGCCGCCCAGGCGGTTCTGGGAGGTGGGGATGGTGGCATTCGAGATCGCGCGCCGGCACCGGTTCGCCGAGGACATGGCCAGCCTGCCGGCGGGCGTGGAGGTGCACGTGCTGCCCGCCGGGACGACCCAGCCGCTCTCGCCGCTCCGTTATCGCGACTTGTCACAGATCTCGGCGTACATTGACCGAGCCTACGAGGCGTCTTCTCGCTATTTGAGCGACAGTGGAGGATGAGGGCACTCTCTCAAGGGAGGCCGCGTTGCTCCCTCCACGGATCCTGCGCCGGGTCGTCCTGGCTCCACTGGTCATCGTGGTGACCGTGTTCATGCTGGTGACGCTGCCGTTCTGGCTCATCGTCACGGCGGCCGCCTCGTTGCGCCTGCCGCCGCCGCAGCGCCGGGGGCTCAGGTTCGTGTGGTTCGGGGTGGCGTGGCTGACGCTGGAGTCGGCGGTGCTGATCGCGTGCCTGTGGTTGTGGGTGGCGGGCGGGGCCCGCCGCCAGGAGCGGCACTACGGGCTGATCAGGTGGTTCCTGACCAAGGTGTACGCGGCCGCGGTGCGGATCTTCCGGCTGACCGTGGACGTCCAGGAGCCGGAGCCGACCACGGAGGAGCAGGCGGCCCGGCTGACGCGGCCGATCATCGTGCTGTCCCGGCACGCAGGCCCCGGCGACTCGTTCCTGCTGATCTACCACCTGCTGGTCTCCTACGGGCGGCGGCCGCGGATCGTCATGAAGGCGGCACTCCAGTACGACCCGTCGCTGGACGTGGTGATCAACCGGCTGCCGAACGCGTTCGTGCCGCGCAAGTCCGGACAGAAACAGATCATCGCGGAGATCGAGCGGCTGGCCTCGACCATGAGTAACCAGGACGCCCTGGTGATCTTCCCGGAGGGTGGCAACTTCACCCCGCGCCGCCGCGGGCTGGCGATCAGGCGGCTGGAGGAGAAAGGTCTGGCCGAGGAGGCGCAGCGGGCCCGCGGCATGGACCACCTGCTGCCGCCCCGCCCGAACGGCGCCATCGCGGCCATCGATTCCTGCCCGACGGCGGACGTCATCTTCGTCGCGCACACCGGGCTCGACGACCTGGTCACGCTGGGGGACGTCTGGCGCAAGCTGCCCTTCAGCGCGCACATCACCGCCAAGTGGTGGCGGGTGCCCGCCGCCGAGGTGCCCGGGACGCGTGAAGAGCGGATCCGCTGGTTGTACGACCACTGGGAGCGGATCGACGCCTGGATCGGCGCCCAGCGGCGGCCGGTGCAGGGTACGGGACCCACGGCGGAACGCACCGGCTGAGGCCCGCTCGCCCGGGCCGGATCAGCGCCCGGGAGCTCCCGGCGGGAGGAAAGGGACCTCCGGCGGGCCGTGCTGGATGAGGCGGAGCAGCGCGTCCGTGTCCAGATGCCGCTCGACGAGGTCGCCGAGCGCGTCCAGCCGCTCCTCCCTGAGCGCGGCGAAGTCCGTGTCCGGCGCCGGTACGAAGTCGCGCCCGGCCCGCTCGGCCACGTCGGCCAGGAACGCGCGGCGGAAGCCGTCGTTCTCCATGGCGCCGTGCCAGGTGGTGCCCCACACGTCGCCGACCCGGCACCCGTCGAGGAACGGCTCGCCGCCCTCGACCGTGGCCTGTCCGTGGTGGATCTCGTACGCGCGCACCGGATGCCCGTACGCCGTGCCCTCCGGCCTGGCCAGCCGCTTCTCCGGCGCGAACTCGACCCGCACCGGCAGCCGCCCCAGCCCTTCGACCTTGCCCTGGCCCGACTCGACGTCGTCGACGATCTCGCGGCCGAGCATCTGGAAGCCGCCGCAGACGCCCAGCACGGGCCCTTTCCGCTCGGCGATGGCCGCGGCCAGTCCCCGGGTCCGTAGCCAGTCCAGGTCGCTCACGGTGGCGCGGGAGCCCGGCAGCACCACCAGGTCGGCGTCGCCGAGCTCGGCCGGGTCGGTCACGAACCGCACCACGACCCCGGGCTCGGCGGCCAGCGCGTCCAGGTCGGTGAAGTTGGAGATCCGCGGCAGCCGGACGACCGCCACCCGCAACGTCTGCCTGCCGTGCGGGGCGCGGGCGGGGACCTGGCGGCCGTCCAGGGCCAGGGAGTCCTCCACGTCCAGCCAGAGGCCGTCGAGCCAGGGCAGCACGCCGTACACCGTGCGGCCGGTCAGCCGGCGCAGCATGTCGAGGCCGGGCTCCAGCAGCTCCTTCGCGCCCCTGAACTTGTTGACGACGAATCCGGAAATATGGGATTGGTCGTCGGCGTCCAGGAGGCCCACCGTGCCGTAGAACGCGGCGAACACCCCTCCCCTGTCGATGTCGCCGACCACGATCACAGGCAGGTTCGCGGCCCTGGCCAGGCCCATGTTGGCGATGTCGCCCCGGCGCAGGTTGATCTCGGCCGGGCTGCCGGCGCCCTCGCACACCACCACGTCGTACTGCTCGCGCAGCCGGGCCAGGGCCTCCAGCGCGGCGGTGCGCAGGAGGTCTCTGAGGTCGCCGTACTCCATCGCGTCCACGTCCGCCACCGGCCGGCCCATGAGGACGACCTGGCTGCGGCGGTCGCTGCCGGGTTTGAGCAGGATCGGGTTCATGTCGGCGACCGGCTCCAGGCCGGCGGCCTGCGCCTGCATCGCCTGGGCACGGCCGATCTCGGCGCCGTCGGCGGTGACGTACGAGTTCAGTGACATGTTCTGGGCTTTGAAGGGCGCGACGCGGACGCCCTGGCGGGCCAGCCAGCGGCAGATGCCCGCCGTGACCACGCTCTTGCCCGCGTCGGACGTGGTGCCCGCGACCAGCAATCCCCCGTTGACCATGGGATCACCGTACTGGACCTCACGTGTGGCGAAATTACGGCCAAATTCCCCCATTTACGGATCATGTGACTTGTGCCACTCTGGCCTCTAGAACGAGATTCTAGATTTCCTTATGGAAAGGGTGGGCATGGTCGGGACGTTGGGTTCGCCGCGCACCGGCGCCATCGACGCGGGCTCGCGCGCGCCGTTCGGCTGGGCGCCGCTGGTCGTCCTGTTCATCGTCGGATTCGTGGACCGGATCGAGTACAACCTGCTCTCCGGTGTGCTTCCCGCCATCCAGGGCGAGTGGGGCTTCAGCGACACGGCGGCAGGCTCGATCCCGACGGCCGCCGCCCTGGCCGCGGCGGTCGTGGCCCTGCCCGCCGGGTACCTCGCGGACCGGCTCAGCCGCACCCGGATCATCGCGGTGGTCGTCCTCGTCTGGGCGATCGCCACGCTCGGCTCCGGCCTGGCCACCGGATTCGTGATGTTCTACCTGATGCGCGTGCTGCTCGCGGCGGCCGAGAACATCGACAACCCCGCCTCCGGCAGCCTCCTCGCCGACTACTACCCGCCGGTCAGCCGGGCGAAGGCGTACGGGCTCACGCGCGTCACCACGTACCTCGGAGGCGTCGGGACTCTGCTCGGCGGGGTGCTGGCGGAGGCGTTCGGATGGCGTACGGCGTTCCTCATCATGGTCGTGCCCGGCGTGCTCACGGCCCTGCTCGTCTGGCTGCTGCGCGAGCCGCGCCGCGGCGAGCTGGACCGGCTGGTGGCAGCGGGTGACACCGCGCCTGCCTCCCCCGCGCCCGCCTCCCCCGCGCCCGCCGCGAAGCCTCCTTTCCGGAGGCAGTTCCGGCAGGTGATCTCCATCCCCACGCTGATCTTCGTCTGCGCCGGCCTGTCCCTCCTCACCCTCGGCCTGGCCGGGATCTTCTACTGGCTGCCCACGTTCATGGTGCGCACCCTCGGCGTCGGCACGGCCACGGCCGGCTCCCTGGCCGGGCTGATCACGGTCGTGGGCACGGTGACAGGCACCCTCGTGGGCTCGTGGCTGGGCAGGAAATGGCACGGGACCCGCAAGGGCGGCCGCCTGCTGGCCGGCGGCGGCGGCATCACGGCCGGCTCGCTGGTCCTGGCCGGAGCGCTGTCGATGGACTCGATCGGTGCGATGAGCGTCCTGGTCCTGGTCGCCTGCTCGCTGATGTCCATCGCGATCCCGAACATGACGGCCTGCCTGGCTGACGTGGTACCGGCCGCCTCGCGCGGGCTCGGCTTCGCCGTCCTGCAACTGCTCATCACGGGCGGCGGCGCCTTCGGCTCCCTGGTCGTCGGCATCGCCTCGGACCGGCTCGGTTCGCTGCTCGCCGGGATGTACATCCTGGTGATCCCGATGGTCGCGGGCGGGCTGCTCACACTCGGGGCCCGGGCGTCGTTCGAGCGCGACGCGCGCAAGGTCATGGAGGACGCCGCCCGCGGCTGAGAACTCTCCGCTTCAGTCCTAGGCGCCGTGCTGCTGCGGCCCTTGGTCGGGACGGGCCTGGTCAGGACGGGCCTGGTCGGGATGGGCCGGGTCGGGCCGGCGCTGCTCGTGGCCCGGGGTCGTGCCCTGGCCGCCGCCGTAGCGGCGCTGGATCGTGTCCGCGCCCTTCTCGATGTGCTGGTCGTACTTGTGGCCGGTCCGCTCCTTCGCGAACCGCTCGGCCCGGTCGATCAGCTGGTCGGCCTGCTTGGAGTGCCCTCTGGCCAGGTCTTCCGCCTTCTTCAACCACTGCCCGATGCGGCCCATCACGTTTCCCCGTTTCTTCAGGTTACGGTCGCCTCCTACCCCCATAGCCGGCGCAATCACCGGGGCAGAGCATCTCGGGACAGGTCTGGAGCACCAGCGGTATCCCTCCCATGCGCTCTGGTTCGGGGCCTCCCGCGTGTGCTCCGCCGGGAACGGGCCGGGTTGACCTTGACGCGGCGTCAACGCCTTCACTGGGAGCGAGGGCCGTCCGGGACCCACATCGCCAAGAAGCCGCCAGTGACCGCGCCGACTCTTCTCACCCTGCCCCTCGACCGGCCTGTGACACGGCATGCACTACTGCCTCGGCGCCCCTGGCCTGCCTGGAACTCACCGCCGCACTCTCCGCCCTGGCCCGGCGGCTGCCCGGTCTCAAGCTCCGGGGACCGGTCGAGGACATCGAGTGGACCGGCAACCGGACGGACGCCGGCCCCCAGGCGGTCCACGTCACCTGGTGAGCCGGCGGGTGTTTGAGCAGGCCATCGCGAGGCAGGGGATCCTCGTGACCGCCACGCTCGCGCTGGCAGGTGACACGATGCTCGGCCGCGGCGTCGCCGACCTGCTGGCCATCTCCTCGGATCCGGCCGCGTACGTGTCGGACGGCGTCCGCGCGCACCTCGCCGAGGCCGACGCGGTGCTGCTGAACCTCGAATGCTGCGTCTCCGACCGCGGAACCCCGTGGGCCGCGCCCGGCAAGCCGTTCCATTTCCGCGCGCCGCCGCAGGCCGCGGACCTGCTCGCCGAGCTCGGCGTGCGCTGCGTCACGCTGGCCAACAACCACGCGCTCGACTACGGCTACGACGCGCTGCTGGACACCCGCGCGCATCTCGAACGCGTGGAGATCCAGGCGGTGGGCGCGGGGGCCGACGAGGCGGAGGCGCGGCGGCCGGCCGTCCTGGCCGTCCGCGGGCTGCGTCTGGCCGTCGTCGGCCTGACCGATCATCCGGTGGACTTCGCGGCCCGGCCCGACCGGCCCGGCGTGGCCTACGCCGACCTGCTCTCCGGCGTGCCGTCCTGGGTGACGGACGCGGTGGCGCACGTGGGCGCCGAGGCGGACGCCGTCCTGGTCACCCCTCATTGGGGGCCCAACATGACGGCCGAGCCCCTGCCCTACGTACGCTCGGCGGGCGCGGCCCTGGTCGAGTCCGGCGCGACCCTGGTGGCGGGCCACTCCGCGCACGTGGCCCACGGCGTCGCGCCGCCGGTCCTGTACGACCTGGGCGACTTCCTCGACGACTACGTGGTGGACCCCGAACTGCGCAACGATCTGTCGTTCCTGTTCCTGGTGACGGTCGACGAGCTCGGCCCGGTGCGGCTGCGGGCGGTGCCGATCAAGCTCGACTACTGCCGTACCCTCCTGGCCGAGGGCGAGGAACGTTCCTGGCTGGGCCGGCGCTTCACCAAGGCGTGCGCGGACCTGGGCGCCACGGCCGCGTGGGAGGAGAACCTGCTGGTCGTGGACATGCGCTAGGGGTCAGCGCCGGGCGAACCTGGCCGACCAGGGCCCGGGCAGGTCCGTTTCGTCCCAGGCCGTCATGTACGGCGGGAGCCGCACGTCCTTGTGCACGGCGACCACCTGAGCCCCGTTCCGCAGGGCCTGGCGGACGCGGGCCGGCGCCTGCTCGGCGAACCGCTGGATGATCCCCTGCGAGTCACAGCCCAGCAGGTAGCCGATCTGCACGCCCGACTGGCCGTAGACCATGCACGGCGGGCGCACGCCCATGCGGCGCAGCTCGGCCGTGGCGCGGCCGATCTCGGCCCGGTCGTGCCGGCCGGCGGCGGCCAGGCCGTAGGCGATCGCGCCCTGGAGCGCCAGATGCGCCAGCAGCCCGGCGGCCACCGCCACCGCGACCGTGCGGCCCAGCCGCGGCCCCGCCGCCGCGGGCGGGTGGCCCAGGCGCAGCCCCGCCGCCGCGGCCTGCGCCACCGGTAGCGACAGCAGCGCGTAGACCGGCATGAGGAAGCGCGGCGCCGCGTAGTCCACGTAGAACAGGTACGGCAGCGCCATCGCCACCGCGGTCCCCGTGGCCAGCAGGAGCGGAGCCAGGTGCGGGCCGCGCCGGGCGGACCACAGTCCCAGCACGGTCATCGCCGGGATGGCCAGCCACCAGATCACCGCCACCGGCGAGACCGGGCCGCAGTCCGCGCCGTACCGGCACAAGCTGGGGCCGTCCAGCGCCCGGGCGTGCTCGGCGATCGTCAGGCTCCATCCGGTGGCGTTGTGCTCACCGGCCTCCCGCAGCCGGGCGAGCAACCCGCCGAAGCGCGCCTGCGCCTCGACCGCCCACTGACCCCATCCCACGGCGAGCCCGGCCGCGAGCGCGGCCAGTGCGGCGATCCGGCGCCGGCGGAGGATCGCGAGCGCCCCGGCGGCCAGCGCGACCGCGGCGACCAGCGCGTCCGACGGCCGCATCAGCGACATGACGGCCAGCGTCACCGCCAGCCCCACCGGCGCCGTACGGGAGCGTTCGGCCAGGACGACGAGCCCGGCGGCCGCGACGGCGGCCAGGGCCACGTAAAGATTGGGCATCGCCTGGTCGCCGTAGAACAACGACAGCCAGCAGCTCCCGAACAGCAGGGCGGCCAGCGGCACCACGTGGTCGTCCCGGATCCGCAGCCATACGGCGAACGCGCCGAACAGCGCCGCGGACGAGACCACCGTCAGGTACAACCGCAGCACGAACACCGAGTCGGTCAGCACGACCACGGGCGCGACCAGGAGAGGCACGCCTCGCGCCCGCGGCGCGCTGAACACCGCCGGCGGCGCCTGCGGGGAGACCTGGCTGACGTACACCGTCTCGTCCCAGCCGATGCCCAGGTTCGGCGAGACGAGGAGGAGTTGGGCCACGCCGTACAGGACGCTCACCAGCGCGAGCAGCACGCGCGGACGCCGGCGACCAGGTCTCGATCTCATGTCGAGTGCATATCCGCTGGTCACCGCCACTATGCACGGAATACTGATCTGCCATCTGGTGGGTAGGGGCGCGGTGAAGGCACTTCATCCGTCAATGTCGGGAGGCCGCACATGGGCACAGCAGGAGCAGCAGGCAAGAGCGTTCAGGACGTGATGCACCAAGGCGCCGAGTGCATCGGAGAGCACGACACCTTGCGCAGGGCGTCGGAGATGATGCGTGACCTGTCGGTCGGCGCGCTGCCGATCTGCGGGGACGACGACCGGCTGAAGGGCATCATCACCGACCGGGACATCGTGATCAAGTGTTGCGCCGAGGGTAAGGACCTCGACCGGACCACGGCGGGCGAGCTCGCTCGCGGGCTGGTGTGGGTGGACGCCCACAGCAGCGTCGAGGAGGCGCTGCAGAAGATGGAGCAGCACCAGATCAAGCGCCTGCCGGTGATCGACAACCACCGGATCGTCGGCATGGTCAGCGAGTCCGACCTGGCGAAGGAACTGCCCGACAACAAGCTCGCGGAGTTCGTCCACCGGGTCTACGCACCGTCCTGACGGACCTTCACAGGCGGTAGGCGCGCCCTTCGACCCCCCACTCTCCGTACGGGGGCCGCGCGCCGCCGTCGATCGCCCGGATCGAGGGGCGGCCGATGTGGGCGAACACCAGCCGCCCCACGCGGCGGTCGCGCGCGTCCCGCGCGACCGCGTGGACGCACGCGTGACCGCCCACGCCGCCGGCGAACCGGATCGGCCGGTCCCAGCCGGCGGCGTCGGCGAACATCAGGTCCGCACCGGCCGCCCACTCGGGGAAGGTCCAGAACTCCGGCGCCCAGACCGCCCTGGCCCCGGCCGCCCGGATCAGGTAGCCGTAGGTCGGATGGGAGGTGTGGGCGACCGGCAACGGCTCGATCTCCAGGCCTGCCGCGCGGTGGTCCGTCACGGATGCCGTCAGCCCGAGCGCCCGCGCCGTGCGCCGGATCGCGGGCATCAGCTCGGCCCGCTCGTCGCACACCAGCCAGGCGTCGAGCCGCTCGTCCGCCCCGGTGTCGTCGCCCCCGTCCAGCAGGACGCGGTGGCCGCGCCACGTGACCAGCAGCCCGGCGGGGCGATAACGCGGGGAGTTCATGGCACCGACCCCGGCCAGGCGGAGCTCAGCCATCGTGGATGACGTTCCCGGACGGGCGCCCGGGGTAGGCGGGGCGGGAGAGCGAAACAGGGTGACCGCGATGGTGAAACTGGTCGAGGAGCGGCCGTATCGGTGGCGGATCGAGCCCGAGGGCGCGATGCGGGTGCCCGGGATAGTGTTCGCGACCCGGGAGCTGCTGCCTGACCCGTCGGAGGACCAGGCGCTGGCCCAGGTCGCGGCGGTGGCCACGCTGCCCGGGATCGTGGAGGCCGCGTACGCGATGCCCGACATGCACTGGGGGTACGGGTTCCCGATCGGCGGCGTGGCGGCCACCGACGTGGCCGCGGGCGGGGTGGTATCGCCCGGCGGGGTGGGGTTCGACATCTCCTGCGGCGTCCGGCTGCTGCTCGCCGGCCTGCACGTGGACGACCTCCGGCCGCGCCTGACCGCGCTGATGGACGCCCTCGACGCGGCGGTCCCGCGCGGCATGAGCAAAGGGGCGGTGTGGAGGCTGCACGGCCAGGACGAGCTTGAAGGCATCC
This sequence comes from Nonomuraea sp. NPDC049480, assembly GCF_044465905.1. Taxonomy (NCBI): domain Bacteria; kingdom Bacillati; phylum Actinomycetota; class Actinomycetes; order Streptosporangiales; family Streptosporangiaceae; genus Nonomuraea; species Nonomuraea sp. NPDC049480. Next base: position 320,389 of record NZ_JBITMD010000008.1, on the reverse strand, counting down.
TGGCGGGCGGCGCCCGCTACGCCGTCGAGCGCGGCCACGGCGAGCGCCTCGACCTGGAGCGGTGCGAGGATCGGGGTGCGGTGGCCGACGCCGACCCCGCCGCGATCGGCTCGCGGGCCCGCGAGCGCGGCGTGCAGCAGGTCGGCAGCCTCGGCTCGGGCAACCACTTCCTGGAGGTCGAGGCCGTCGACGAGGTGTACGACGAGGAGATCGCCGAGGCGTACGGGCTGTGGCCGGGCCGGGTGTGCGTGATGATCCACACCGGGTCGCGCGGGCTGGGACACCAGATCTGCACCGACGCCGTCAAGACCATGCAGGCGGCCATGACGCGGTACGGCATCAGCGTGCCGGACCGGCAGCTGGCCTGCGCGCCGGTCGACTCGCCCGAGGGCCGGGCGTACCTCGCGGCGATGGCGGCGGCCGCCAACTACGGCCGGGCGAACCGGCAGCTGCTGGGACAGGCCGCACGCCGCGCCTTCGACCGCGCCACCGGCCACGGCGACCTGAGCCTGCTGTACGACGTGTCCCACAACCTCGCCAAACTGGAGACCCACCTGGTGGACGGCGGGGCCCGGCGCCTGTGCGTGCACCGCAAGGGTGCCACTCTGGCGCTGCCGCCCGGCCACGCGGATCTGCCGCCCGACCTGCGGCCTTGGGGGCAGCCGGTGCTGGTGCCCGGGTCGATGGGCGTGGGCTCGTACGTGCTGGCCGGCGTGCCCGGCGCGCCGGCGTTCGCCTCGGCCTGCCACGGCGCCGGTCGCCGGCTGAGCCGCCACCAGGCGGTCAAGACCACCAGGGCCGCCGCGCTGCGGGCCGAACTGGAGCACGCCGGGATCGCGGTACGCGGAGCCTCCGCGCGCGGGCTGACCGAGGAGACGCCGCAGGCGTACAAGGATCTCGACGCGGTGGTCGAGGCCTGCGTACAGGCGGGCCTGGCGCGCAAGGTGGCCAAGCTCGCGCCCGTCGGCGTGGTGAAGGGCTAGCCGCCCACCTGGCGGGGCCGCCCGGCCACCGGACGGCGTCAGACGTCCACCACGACGTGCGCCCGCCACGTCCCGGCCTCCTCCCCGAACCGCACGTCATGCGCGGTCACCGCCTTGGGCATGGCGCCCACCTGCTCCACCGCCTCGGCCGGGACGGTGGCCAGCCGCAACCCGGCCGGGCAGGGCGAGACGTCGACGGCAAGGCGGCCGTGCACCTCGACCTGGTAGATCACCTCTTCGAGCACCTCGACGAGCAGGTCCTCGTCGTGCTCCGCGGTCACCGCGACGTCCACGCCGACGCCGCGCGGCGCGCCCTCGATGTCGGCGAAGCTCTCCACCAGGCCCCGGACCGCCTCGGCCAGGCACTCCTCGCGGCTGTCGGCCCACGCCTCCACCGCGATGTCGGCGGTGTGCGGCACCGCGCGATGGCCTCCGCTCATATCGTCACTCCAGCAGGCACGCGCCCGGTCGGAAATCCTCCCGCCGTCAAGAATTCCCCCGCTTTCGGCCCGTACTCGGCGCGGGCGTTTGCCGGATGGGCGGCGGGTAGGCGGCACGCATGATGGACCTGGAAGACAAGCGCCGCCTGGTCCGCGAGCTGCTGCGCGAGGTGGGGCGCGGGTTCGCCGAGCCGCACGGGTTCCCGGTGACCAACAACCCGGGACGGCTGTTCCAGCTGCTCGTGCTGTCGGTCCTGCTGCGCCGCACCGGCGACTACCACGTGGCGGTGGAGGCCGCCCAGCGGCTGCGCGGCCGCTGGGACACCGCGCAGCGGCTGGCGGCCTCGCCGAACGAGCAGCGGGTCGAGCTCCTGGGGAAGGACGTGCGCCGGGGCACCGCCGAGCTCCTGGGGGAGCTGGCCTGGGCCGTGGTCGAGCGCTACCGGGGCGACCTGCGGCGGCTGCGCACCGAGGCGCGGCGGGATCCGTCCCGGGAGCGCGAGCTGCTGGGGCAGTTGCCGGGCGTGGACGGCAAGGTCGTGGACCTGTTCCTGCGCGAGGCTCAGGTCTTGTGGAAGGAGGTGTCGCCGTTCGCCGACCGGCAGGCACTGGCCGCGGCCCGCAAGCTGGGCCTGGGGCGCACCTCGGAGGATCTGGCCGAGCTGGCCAGATATGAGGAGTCGGAGGATTACGCGTGGCTGGTCGGCGCGCTCGCCCAGATCGACCTGGACCGCCGCCACGAGGAGATCCGCTCCCTGGTGAGCCGATAGGTCCCGGCGGGCTCCTACCATACGGCGCATGACCACGCACGGATTCACGCTCACCGCCGAGGGCCCGTTCGACTTCGGCGCCTCGCTGCGCTTCATCGAGGACTGGCCGGCCACCAGCGGGCCGCACTCCGACGGGCGGGCGCTGCGTTTCGCCTACTGCGCGGAGACCGACTGGCGGCCGATCGGCGTGACCGTGACGGGTCTGCCGGGCACCCCCGGCGGCGTGTCGGTGGCCACGACGCGGGCCCCGGGGCCGGGGATCAGGGGCGAGGTGGCGCGGATCCTCTCCCTCGACGTGGACGGCGCCGGGTTCGCCAAGGCCGGCGAGGCCGACCCGGTGCTCGGCGACCTGCAGCGGCTGCGTCCCGGCCTGCGGCCCGTGTGCTTCTGGAGCCCGTGGGAGGCGGCGTGCTGGGCGGTGATCGTGCAACGCTCGTCGATGCTCATCGCCGCCCGCATCAAGCAGCGCATCGCGGAGCGGTTCGGCGCGAGGGTCACCGTGGACGGGCAGGAGTACGCGGCCTTTCCGCCGCCCGTGACGCTGCTGGAGGCCGGCGGCCTTGGGCTGCCCGCGCAGAAGGAGGAGTGGGTGCGCGGGCTGGCCAGGGCGGCGCTCGACGGCGTGCTCACCACCGAGCACCTGCGTGCGCTGCCACCGGAGGAGGCACTGGCCGAGTTGCGTGCGCTGCCCGGTGTGGGGCCGTTCTCGGCGGGGCTGATCCTGATCCGCGGGGCGGGCGCGCCGGACGCGTTCCCCGGCGACGAGCCGCGGTTGTTCGCGATCCTGCGGGAGGCGTACGGCCTGCCCGAGGACGCGCCGCCGGCGGCGTACCGGAAGCTGGCCGACATGTGGCGGCCCTACCGCTCCTGGGCGTCCTTCCTGTTCCGGGCCACCGCCTACCGGGATCCTCAGCCGAGGTAGGCCTCGCGGACGCGCGGGTCGGCGGGCCCCATGATCGGCTCGTCGAACATGAGCAGCCGCGGCCGGGCCATCATCGCCCGGCCGATCGCGACCATCTGCTGCTCGCCTCCGGACAGCAGTCCCGCCGGCTGCCCGTTCGACGGCCTCGGCCTCGCTCCTGCGGAAGCCCGGCCCGTGCAGGAGCGCGTTCAGCAGGCCCTGCCTGATCCGGGTGTGCCGACCGACGAGCACGTTGTCGAGGGCGGACATGCCGGATAAGAGGCGGATGTTCTGGAACGTCCGTGCCACCCCGCGCTGGGCGGCCTGCGCGGGGTCGGCCGGGAGCGGCCGCCCGCCGAGCAGCACGCGGCCGGACGTTGGGGCGTACAGGCCGGGGCGCGGGTAGGCCGATCAGGTCCCGAGGAGGATGTCGCGGAGGGTCCGCGTCAGATGCCGGACCAGGCGGTCGGCGGGCATCTCGGCCAGCGGGCCCTTCCTGACGACGTAGCGGCTGAACGTGACGCCGATGAGGTGGGCGCCGAGGAGATCGACGCGTTCCTCGGCGTCGGGTCCGGTGATGAGGGCCCGGTAGGAGTCGATGCTGCGCTGCCGCATGGCGAGGTAGAGGTCGGTGGCGGCGTGCTCGTCCGAGGCGGCGCTGCGGATGAGCGCGATGAAGGGGTCGTTGCCGTCGGCGTTCTCCATGCGGTCGACGAAGGCCTGCGCGATGCGCTCGGGAAGGGTCTCCGGCGTGCCCGGCATCAGCTCGTCCAGGTCCCTGGCGCCGGGCATCGCGGCGATGAACAGCTGCTCTTTCGACGCGAAGTGCCTCATGACCAGGCCGTGGGTGACTCCGGCCCGCTGGGCGATCTCCCGGATGGTGGCGCGGGCGTAGCCGCGCTCGGCGAACGCGGCGCGGGCGGCGCCGAGGATGGCGGCCCGGCTGGCCTCCGGGTCGCGCCGGCGCTTCTTGGGGGTCGGTTCGGTGCTCACCAGGCTAAGTGTACATCTGGTCATTAGTGGTGCTACGATCCTTAGTGACCAAATGTTCATTAGCGATGTGGAGAGCATCATGACCTTGGAACCGCTGACCCCGGAGAACACCACGATCATCCTGGTGGACCACGCCGTCGGGTTCGCCAACGTGCTGCGTTCGCACGAACCGGCCCTGCACGTCAACAACGTCGTGGGGCTGGCCAAGACGGCGCTGTGGTACCAGAGCGGCCTGGTGGTGACCAACGGCCTGCCCACCAAGCCCTCGGGGCCGCTCTATCCGCAACTGCTGGAGGTGATCGGTGACCACCCGGTCATCGAGCGGGGCGGCAACTTCGACGCCTTTCTCGACGAGGAGTTCGCCCGGGCCGTCCAGCGGACCGGACGCAGGAAGCTGGCGATCGCGGGAGTGTCCACCGAAGGGTGCGTCCTGCAGACCGTGCTCGGCGCGCTGCGCGCGGACTACGAGGTCCACGTCGTGGTCGACGCCTCGGCCAGCGTGACGGCCGAGACGCACGCCACCGCCGTCGAGCGGATGGTGCGGGCGGGAGCCGTGCCGGTCACCTGGTTCTCCCTGGCCGGGGAGTTCCAGGTCGATCACCGTCACCCGACGGCGCCGTTCTTCCAGCGGCTGATGCGCGAGCACGTGCCGACCATGGCAATGGGCGTCCAGTCGTACCTGAGCGCCCTCCAGCACGCCACGGATGGGCAGAAGGTGGGCACCGTCTGACGTGGTGACCAAGCGGCTTCCGCGCCGATCGTGATCGGCATGACAGACGAGCCGGTCACCCGCGATCTCATCGGCCGCGTGGTCGACTTCCACCGCGCGCACGACAGCCCCGGCGCGGTCATCCAGATAGCGCCGTCGGTCCTGCCGCCGGACTGGCAGGAGATCTGCGCCGTGTACGGCCTGACCCCGGATTCGTACTTCGTGAAGCTGGTCTGCGAGGTGGAGGACTTCTGCGCCGGCCACAGCGAGCTGCACGTCGCCCCGGTCGGCCCCGAGCGCGCCCTGGAATGGGTGTCGGTGACCTGTGGGCCCAGGTCTCGTACCAGGAGTTCGGCGGCGAGGGCTTCGGGGTCCTGGCCTCCGTCAAGGTCATGGACAGGGCCGGTGGAGATCCGGTGCGGGCCGCCGGGGAGGCGGTGACGCTGCAGCACAACGGCGCCGATGCGTTCGCGCGCTGCGCCTGCGGGGACAGACGGTTCAGCCCGCGGAACTTCTGGCGCTGGAGCTGGCCCGCTCATGATCAACTGGCGTGGGCGGGCTGGGCGCGATCCTTGCCGGTCACGCGCCGCGCCCAGCGCCGGATTGACGCCGGCACCGGCGTCTGCCTGATGAGCGTGGCGGGCCTCCTGGCGGCGGACGAGGTGACGTAGCCGCCGAAGGCGGGTGGGGCGGGCAGGAATCGGCGGCCGGGCGGCCTGGGAAACGGGCAGTTCCCCGTAGTCATCTGGACGCGCACACCGGACGACACGAGGAGCCGTACGTAATGGAAACCGAGGAGAGAACCCTCACCCCGGCCGAGCAGGCCAACCGCCGGACCGCCGCCGAGATCTACTCGGCGCTGGCCGCGGGCGACGTGCGGGCGTTCACGGAGCGCCTGGCGCCGGACGTCAAGTGGACAGTGGTCCCCGGCGCCCGCTACGGCGGCACGTACTACGGCGCCCGCACGATCCTCGACCAGGCGCTGGCACCGCTCGCCACGGACTGGGCAGATCTCGAGATCACCCCGTTCGAGCTCACTCCGGCGGGCGACAAGGTCTTCGTGGTGGGCGAGTACCGCGGCGTGCACCGGGTGAGCGGCAAGGTGGGGGCGGCCAAGTTCGTCCACGTCTGGCACCTCCGGGACGGCAAGGCACGGCGGTTCGAGACCGTCTCCGACACCCACACCCTGTGGCAGGCCACGCAGCGCTGATGAAGACGAGGGGACCCGCGGCCTTCAGCGCTCCGTGGCTCCGTAGAGCTCGCGGTACCAGAGGTTCTCGCAGACCCGCTCGACGCCGGTCTGCAGGTGGCGGCGGTAGGTGGTGAAGGGCAGGCCGAGACGTTCGGCGGCGACCTCCTGCGTCGGGGCCCCGTGGACATAGGTGGTGGCGAGCGCCCGGTGCAACTTGTCGGCGCGCGGGTCCTGGCGTACGTCGTCGATGGCCTGCTCCAGAAGCGCACGCAGGGCCGTGGCGGGGTCGGGGCCGGGGTGTTCGGCGACGAGCCGGCTGCGAGTGAGCGGGCTGGCGGCCAGCTCGGCGGGCCGCGAGAGGTGGCGAAGGGCCTTGCGGACCGCGTCGGTGAACTCCTCCTGGGACAACACCGCAAGAACGGGCGCCGCGGCGGCGGCGGTCTCCTCCGGGGAGCCGGTGAGCAGCAGCCGGTTCAGCCGGTCCAGCCACGCCTGCGCCGGCATCACGCGCCAGTCGTGGGCGAGCAGGGCGTACTCGGCGTCGCCCAGCCAGGCGTGCTCGCCGACGTCGCGCATGTCGTAGTGCCGGAGATAGTCCAGCATCGGGTCGTCCCCGCGCATGGCCATGAACGACCAGGCCATGCGATCGGCACGCAGGCAGTAGCCCAACGCCCGCCACTGCACCAGGTCCATCACCGGCGACATGCCGCGGTACTGCTCCCAGACCCACGTCCGGCCGACGGCCAGGTGCTCGCCCGGCCGCAGCGGCGCCATGGCGCGGGCGTTCGCCCAGGCCGTCGCCACGATCGGGTCGGCGGCCATCTCCTCCTCGGACGGCTCGTACAGGCGCAGCCAGGAGCAGGCGCCGACCAGCTCGCCGGTCTCCGTCCGCCGGAAAGTGCGGAACGCCTCCGGCTGGCGGGCCGTCCAGAACGCGACGGTGGCCGCCGACTCCTCGTTCTCCACCTCGGCGGCCAGCCGCACGAGGGCCTCGGTGTCCTCGGGCCGGAAGACCTCCTCGTACACCTCGCCGTCGCCGCGCCAGCTGTTGAACTCCGCGGTCGACCCGACCTCGCGGTTCAGGAAGAACAGCGAGCCCACGGCCCTGAGCACGCACGGGTCGCTCGCGTCGCGGATCTGGGCGGCCAGGTAGTCGCTGATGCTGTTGTGCATGGCGGCGAACCCCTGCGGGTCGCGCCAGCGCAGGTCGGCCTCCAGCACCTCCCGGGCGATGTCGTGCGGGAACAACCCGCGCGGGCTGGACTCGACGAACGGCAGCCGCCGCAGCCAGCCGAACAGCGACGCGGAGTCCTCCGGCAGGATCGCGCGCAGCAGATCCTCGGTCGTCATGTACGCGTGCGCGCACACCTCGAGCGCGTGCCGGTGCGCCGGGCTGGGCACCTCCCCCACGAGCTGGTCGAGCAGGGTGGCGACCACATCCTGGGTGGGCGTCCAGCGCGAGCTCGCCCGGCTGTCCTTGATCGCCACCGCGGCGCCCAGCGACAGGGCCAGAGGATGGCCGCCGGCGAAGTCGAGCAGCGGCTCGCGCAGTTCGTCCGCCACGCCGCGGGCGTCCAGGAGCGCGGCGGCGTCCGCCGGCGCGAGGTCGCGCAGCGACATCACGTGCAGCGCGTCCGTCCAGCCTGGGTCCGCCGTCCACAGCGGGTCCGGGGCGTTGCGCCCGGCCACCACGACCAGAGCGCCGATCGGCAGGCGCGGCAGGAACCTCTCGCGCAGCCAGCCCTCCAGGCCCTGGACGCGTTCGAAGGTGTCGATCAGCAGCACCGCGCGCTCGTCGTCGAGCACCGGCCCCGCCTCGGTCTCGAGCGTCGTCGGCGACGGGTCCATCGTTCGCCCGTCCAGAGACGTCACCGGCCGCCCCGCGGCAGCCGAGGCCTGCGCGAAGCGCCGCAGCAACGCCGACTTGCCGACGCCGCCGGGGCCGTGCACGTACAGGACGCTGAGCGCGCCGCGCAACGCCGAGTCGAAGACGCTGAGCTCCTCCTCCCGCCCGACGAAAGCTCGCTCCCGGGCGGCCCACAGGCGTTGCCCCAGTAGATCATTCCCCGATGACATGGGGCTAACTGTAGCTTTCCCCGCGTCTCGGACTGGCGGCTACGAGTGTGCATTAATGCGCACTCGCTGCCTCGCCGGGCCCCCATGAGCACCGAATGGACATGAAACGCACTGGTGGGTGAGCAGTGCGCGCCACGAGGGTGCGGCAGGAAGATCGCGGCCTGCCGCTGTGCCGTCGAACGACGGTGGCAGGCCGGGGCCCTTTGTTCTGGTCATTTCTCTGATGGAGGCCTCATGTCCCGCTATGCCCCCCAGCGACCCGTCCGGCGCGCGACCGTGACGGCGACCGCCGTGCTCGGCGCCTGCGCCGCGCTCGTCACCGCAGGCCCGGGAACCGCCCTGGCCGAGGGGACCGGCGCCACCGGGTCGTTCGGCGCACGCTACGTCGCCCTCGGCGACTCCTACGCCTCCGGCTTCGGCATCATCCCGGTGGAGCACGAGGCGTGCGGCCGGGGTAAGGCCAACTACCCGCATGTCCTGCGCACCGTGTACAAGTCGAAGAGCTACACGAACGCCGCGTGCGGCGGCGCCACGACGCGCAGCATCTGGAACGCGCACAAGGGCGAGCCGCCGCAGATCAAGGCGCTCAAGCCCGACACCACCCTGGTCACGGTGTCCGTCGGCGGCAACGACATCGGCTTCGAGAAGATCGTCACCGAGTGCGCCTTCCTCGGGGTCCAGCAGCCGACCGGCGCCCCCTGCCAGAGCAAGTTCAAGGGCGGGCTCGAGGACGACTTCAAGAAGCTCGAGCCGCGGATCGCCTCGGTGGTGATCGACATCAAGAGGAAGAGCCCGAAGGCCACGGTCGTACTGGTCGGCTATCCGGCGCTGGTCCCGGCGAGCGGCGCGACCTGCGACCGGTCCGAGGTACCGTTCGCCGCGGGGGACTTCTCCTTCCTGCACGGCACCCTCGTACGGCTCAACACCATGATCGAGGAGCAGGCCCGCAAGGCCGGCGCCGTCTACGCCGACACGTACAAGCCGTCAGTCGGCTACCACATGTGCGCGAGCGACGACAAGCGCATGATCCAGCCGCTGCTCGCCGACGGCCGCGTCGCTCCGGCGGCCGCCCACCCGAACCTCCGCGGCATCATCCGCATGGGCGGCACGATCTCGCAGGTGCTGGCCAAGCACGCCGGCTGACGCGGACGTCGAGTCCTGCCCGGCACGGATCGATCGAGACGCTCCAGGCGTCCGTCTCCCGTTCTTGTCGATCATCGCTCCCGTGACGGCGCCGTTCTCCACGATCAGGTCTCGGCGACGACAGCCAGACGGGGTCTGCTGGGTGCGGACGATGCGCATGAGGGAGCAGCTCAGGGCGCCGCCCAGCCCGATCAGGCGCTTGCCGGTCGCCAGGCCGCCGAGCGTGCGGAAGACGAAGCGCGCGCCGGGGTTCTGGGCGGTGCCGCCGCCGGCGCTGGAGCACGAGGCGGTCAGGGCGGCCGTGGAGCCGGCCGAGCAGCCGCATCGCCGCCGGGCCGCTGTCCGGGAACGCCCGCCTCCGCTCCGGCGAGGAGGCAGGGCCGCCGTCAGGCCGGCGGCGCCCGTCCCGCCGACGAGCACGTCGACGACGTTGTCCCACTGGTCGCTCACTGTCTTCTTCTCGTGCGCGCGAGATCAGGCGGCGGACCAGCCGCCGTCGACGGGCACGAGGGCGCCGTTGACGAACGAGGCGGCGTCGGAGGCGAGGAAGAGGGCGGCGTCGGCCATCTGCTCGGGCTGGGCCATGCGCTCGCCGAGGGCGAGCACGGGACCGAGGCGGGCGGCGCCGGTGGGGTCGAAGGAGGCGCCGGTGGCGATGTTGGTCATGGTGGGGCCGGGCAGGATGGCGTTGCAGCGGATGCCGTCCTTGGCGTACGCCCAGGCCACACTGCGGGTCAGGCCGACCACGCCGTGCTTGGAGGCGGTGTAGGCCACTCCGGCCGCGCCGCCGCGGATGCCGGCCTCGGACGCGGTGTTCACGATCGCGCCGCCGCCCTGGGCCAGCATGTGCGGCAGCACGGCGTGCGTGACCAGGAACGTGCCGGTCAGGTTGACCCGCAGCACCCGCTCCCACTGCTCGGCCGTGGTGTCGGCGGGCAGCGCCATGGTGTCCATGATCCCGGCGTTGTTGCACAGCACGTCGATCCGGCCGTACGCGCTGATCGCGGCTTCGACCAGCGCGGTCACCGAGGTCTCGTCGGCGACGTCGGCCGCCACGGCGAGCGCCGCCTCACCGATCTCGGCGGCGGTCTGCTCGGCGCGCTCCTTGACGACGTCGCCGACCACGACGCGGGCGCCGGCCTTGGCGAAGGCGACGGCCATCGCCCTGCCGATCCCGGAGCCCGCGCCCGTGATCAGGACGACCCGGTTGTCAAAGGTGGAACTGGTCATGTGTGGGTCCCTTTCGATCCGGCCGGCCGCCATAACCGGACAATTATGTCCGGTTGATCGGCAAGCCTCTGCCCGTGGCACGCATGGAGAAGTGAGGAAGGGTTCGAAGACGGCAAATCCGGACAACTCTGTCCGGTCGTCACCATAGCCGCTGTCCCCGACGCACGTCGAGCGTGCTTACGCACCGAAATCCGGCTCACGACGCCGCCGCGGAGTTCCTGCCTGTGTCCCTGATGCGGCGACCAAGTGAGGCGCAACAGCCCGGCGCCGCGTCGGCCGGCGTGCGCTGAGGCCGCCCGGCCGGCGGGCGGGCGGGCGGCCTGCGACGGTCAAGGGTCCTATCCGAGCACGGAGCGGACGTACTCGCCGATCGTCTGGGTGGGGCGGCCGATGAGCTCGCGCAGCGTGCCCGGGGTGTCGGCGAGCCAGCCGCGGGAGATGTTGACGTCCACGTCCGCCAGGATCTCCGCGTACGGGCCCGGGATGCCGGCGCCGGCCAGGACGCCCGCGTAGTCGTCCTTCGGCAGGTTCTGGTAGGCGATCTCCTTGCCGGTGACCGCGGCGATCTCGGCGGCCAGCTCAGCCAGGGTCCAGGCGGTGTCGCCGGACAGCTCGTACACCTTGCCCTCGTGGCCTTCGCCGGCGAGCACGGCGGCCGCGCCGGCGGCGTAGTCGGCACGGGCGGCGGAGGCGATCCGGCCGTCACCGGCGGCACCGTACACGGCCCCGAGCTGCGGCGCCATGGTGATCGACTGCGCGTAGTTCTCGTGGTACCAGTTGGCGCGCAGGATCGTGTACGTCACGCCGGACGCCTTGATGTACTCCTCGGTCGTCTTGTGGTCGGCGGCGAGGGCCGCCTCGGTGGTGCCGGCCTTGGGCGCGCTGGTGTAGACGAGCGCGGCCCCGGCCTCCTTGGCGGCGTCCACGACGGCGGCGTGCTGCTGCGCCCGGTGGGCGTCGGCGCCGGAGACGAGCAGCACCTTGGTGGCGCCCTGCAGCGCGCTCTTGATCGTCTCGGGCCGGTCGTAGTCGGCCTCGCGCACCTCGACGCCGAGGTCGGCGGCCTTCTCCAGAGTGCGCGCGGCGGCGACGATTTGCTCGGCGGGGACGCGCTGCTTCAGCTCCTGGACCACCAGCCGGCCCAACTGTCCGCTCGCTCCGGTCACCACGATCATGGTTTCTTCCTCTCAGTGCTGTATGGATTGATAGTACTTTCTAGCAGAAAGTGCTGCGAGGACGTAAGCTAGCACGTATGGAGGAGGATTTCGAGACCCTGGTAGCCGACGTCTTCTCACGTAAGTGCACGTCACGCACGGTGCTGGAGACGATCACCGGCCGCTGGGCGATCCTGGCGCTCGCGGCCCTGTACGAAGGGCCCTACCGCTTCAACGCGCTGCGCCGCCGGGTCGACGGGGTCAGCGAGAAGATGTTGTCCCAGACCCTCCAGGCCCTCGAACGCGACGGCATGGTGCTCCGTGAGGCGGAGCACACGATCCCGCCCCGGGTCGAATACAGTCTTACCTCGCTCGGCCGTGAGGCGGCCGAGCATCTGCTCCCCCTCATCACCTGGGTGGAGGGGCGGATGCCCGAGGTCATGTCCGCCCGCGACGGCTACCAAGGGCGTTAGAGACAGGCTCGTGTCGCCGTGAGGAAGTCACATGGACGTGTACAAAGCCGGCCTGCGCTGGTCGCGCACCTGGCAGGAGGCGTGGCCCGCCAAGGACGCGGAGGCCATCGTCGACTTACAGGCCCCGGACGGTCTCCACCGGGCTTCTCCCTTCCGCCCCGTGTACAAGGGGAAGGAAGGGCTCAGGAGCTATCTGGTGAGCGTCTTCGACGAGGAGATCGAGCCGACCGTCTGCCGGTTCGGCGAGCCGCTGGTCCGGGACGGCCACGCGGCGGTGGAGTACTGGGCGCAGAGCCACTACGCCGACGGCCCCATGGCGATCGCGGGCATCACGCTGGTGACGTTCGACGCCGAAGGGCTGGTCGCGGAGGCGCGCGATTACTCGTTCGTTCAGCAGGGCGTCTTCCCCTTCCCGCCTCACCTGCCCGAATGACCCGCCGCGAACAGGGCTGACACCTGATCGGCGGCGCCGGCCGGCGTCAGCGTCCCGTTCAGCACCGCCGCCTCGGCGTCGGCGACGACCCGGCGCACGTCGGGGTCGTGACGGAGTTTGGCCAGCAGGCGGTCGCGGACCAGGTCGCGCGTCCACGTCACCTGCTGGGCGCGGCGGCGGGCGGTCAGGTCGCCGGAGCTCTCCAGCGCCTCGTGCCGGGCGGTGATCTCCGTCCAGAGCTCGGTCAGGCCGGCGCCGGTCAGGCCACTGCAGGTCAGTACGGTGGTGCCGGCGTGCAGCAGGCGCAGCGCGCCGGACAGTTCCCTGGCGGCCTTGCGGGCCTCGCTCTCGTGCGGGCCGTCCGCCTTGTTGACCGCGATCACGTCGGCCAGCTCCAGCACACCCTTCTTGATGCCCTGCAGGCCGTCGCCGGTACGGGCGAGGGCGAGCAGGAGGAAGACGTCGACCATGTCGGCGACGGCGGTCTCCGACTGGCCGACGCCGACGGTCTCCACCAGCACGACGTCGTACCCGGCGGCCTCGGCCAGCAGCATCGCCTCGCGGGTCGCGGCCGCCACGCCGCCCAGGGTGCCGGAGGCGGGTGAGGGCCGGATGAAGGCGGCCGGATCGGCGGCCAGCCGCGCCATGCGGGTCTTGTCGCCCAGGATGCTGCCGCCGGTCCTGGCGGAGCTGGGGTCCACGGCGAGGACGGCGACGCGGTGCCCCAGGCCGGTGAGATGGACGCCGAGGGCGTCGATGAAGGTCGACTTCCCGGCGCCGGGCACGCCGGAGACGCCGACGCGGCGGGCGTTCCCGGTCCTCGGCATCAGCTCGGTCAGCAGGCGCTGGGCCGCGGCGCGGTGGTCGGGCCTGGTCGACTCCACGAGGGTGATCGCCCGGGCCAGCCAGGTCCGCGAGCCGGAGGCGATCCCCTTCGCGTACTCCTCGATCCTCATGCCGGGCCCGTCACGACGGGTCCTTGATCTCGCAGATCACGGCCCCCGCCGCCACCGTCGCCCCGACCTGGGCGGACATGCCGACCACCGTCCCGGCCTTGTGCGCGGTGAGCGGCTGCTCCATCTTCATGGCTTCCAGCACGACGATGGTGTCGCCGGCCGCCACGTCGTCGCCGTCGGCGGCCACCACCTTGACGATCGTGCCCTGCATGGGGCTGACCAGGGCGTCGCCGCTCGCCGCGCCCTTCGACGGGCCCGTGCCGCGGCGCCGCGGGGCGCCTGCGGCGGCGCTCCGCTTCGCGCCGCCGCCGTTACGCGGCCCCCCGAGCCCCGCGGGCAGGACGACCTCCAGGCGCTTGCCCGCCACCTCGACGGTGATCCGCTCCCGCTCCTCCGGCTCCGGCGCTTCGGCGGGCGTGCCCTCGTAGGGGGCGATCCGGTTGTCGAACCCGGTCTCGATCCACCGGGTGTGCACCGTGAACGGCTCCGCGGTGAAGGCGGGCTCCGCCACGACGGCCCGGTGGAACGGCAGCACGGTCGGCATACCGTCGATCTCGAACTCGGCCAGCGCCCGGCGGGCCCGCTCGAGCGCCTGGGCACGGGTGGCGCCGGTGACGACCAGCTTGGCGATCAGCGAGTCGAAGGAGCCCGGCACCGTCTCGCCCTGCTCGTACCCGGTGTCCAGGCGCACGCCGGGGCCGGAAGGGGGCTGCCAGCGGGTGATGGTGCCGGGGGCGGGCAGGAAACCGCGCCCGGCGTCCTCGGCGTTGATCCGGAACTCGATCGAGTGGCCGCGCGACGGCGGGTCGTCGTAGCCGAGTTCCTCCCCGGCCGCGATGCGGAACATCTCCCGTACCAGGTCGATGCCCGTGACCTCCTCGGTGACCGGGTGCTCGACCTGCAGGCGGGTGTTGACCTCCAGGAAGGAGATCGTGCCGTCCTGGCCGACGAGGAACTCGCACGTGCCGGCCCCGGCGTACCCGGCCTCGCGGAGGATCGCCTTGGAGCTGTCGCGCAGCAGCGCCTCCTGCTCGGCGGACAGGAACGGCGCGGGCGCCTCCTCGACCAGCTTCTGGTGGCGGCGCTGCAACGAGCAGTCGCGGGTGGAGACCACGACCACGTTGCCGGCGCGGTCGGCCAGGCACTGGGTCTCCACGTGCCGGGGCCGGTCCAGGTAGCGCTCCACGAAGCACTCGCCCCGGCCGAACGCCGCCACCGCCTCGCGCACCGCGCTGTCGAACAGGTCGGGGATCTCCTCCATCGAACGGGCCACCTTCAGCCCGCGCCCGCCACCGCCGAACGCCGCCTTGATCGCGATCGGCAGCCCGTGCTCCTCGGCGAACGCCAGCACCTCCTCGACCCCGGACACCGGATCCGGGGTCCCGGCCACCAGCGGCGCGCCGACCCGCTGGGCGATGTGCCTGGCCTGCACCTTGTCCCCGAGCGCGATGATCGCCTCCGGCGGCGGCCCGATCCAGGTCAGCCCGGCGTCGATCACCGCCTGTGCGAAGGCGGCGTTCTCGGCCAGGAAGCCGTAGCCGGGATGCACCGCGTCCGCGCCGGACCGCGCCGCCACCTCGATGATCTTCTCGATCGACAGGTACGTCTCCCCCGGCGTGGCGCCGCCCAGCGCGTACGCCTCATCCGCCATCCGGGCGAACAACGCGTCACGGTCCTGGTCGGCGTAGACCGCCACGCACCCGATGCCCGCGTCCCGGCAGGCCCGGACGACGCGGACGGCGATCTCGCCCCGGTTGGCGATCAGCATCTTGCGCAAGCTCGTGCTCACAGGGGTCCTCCAAGGTTCCATCTCGACTCCCGCCACCCACGGGGGCCGGTCACGAGGGGGCGGCGCAGCATGCGGCGGCGGCGCGGGGGCGGCGGAGGGGCAGGAGCCGGCGTGGCCAGGAGCGCCACGACGAGCGCGGCCAGTTCCTCCGCCGACGGGTTGCCGTTGATCACGTTCATAGCGGGATGTTCCCGTGCTTCTTCGGCGGCAGGGTGTCGCGCTTGCCGCGCAGCAGCCGCAGTGCCCGCGTGACCTCGCGCCTCGTCTCGCTCGGCGCGATCACCGCGTCCACGTAGCCGCGCTCGGCCGCCAGGTACGGCGTGGCGAGCGTGTCCTCGTACTCCCGCACCAGCTCCGCCCGCAGCGCGTCGGGGTCGCCGGCCGCGGCCAGCCGCTTGCGGTGCAGGACGTTGACCGCGCCCTGCGCGCCCATCACCGCGATCTGCGCGGTCGACCAGGCCAGGTTGACGTCCGCCCCCAGATGCTTGGACCCCATCACGTCGTACGCGCCGCCGTACGACTTCCGGGTGATCACCGTCACCAAGGGGACAGTGGCCTCGCCATAGGCGTACAGCAGTTTGGCGCCGCGCCGGATGATGCCGTTCCACTCCTGCTCGGTGCCGGGCAGGAAACCGGGCACGTCCACCAGTGTGAGCACCGGGACGCTGAACGCGTCACAGGTGCGGACGAACCGGGCGGCCTTCTCCGAGGCGTCGATGTCCAGCGTGCCCGCCAGCCGCATCGGCTGGTTGGCCACCACCCCCACCGACCGGCCCTCGATCCGCCCGAACCCGACCACGATGTTCGGCGCGAACAGCTCCTGCACCTCCAGGAATTCCCCGTCGTCCAGCAGGGCCGTGATGACCTCGTGCATGTCGTAGGGCTGGTTCGGCGAGTCGGGCACCAGCTCGTCCAGCGCCAGGTCGTCCGCCGACAGCTCCAGGTCCGCCTCGATCCCGGGGTGCGGCGGCTCGTCGAGGTTGTTGTCCGGCAGGTACGACAACAACGCCCGCGCGTAGTCGAGGGCGTCGTCCTCGTCGTGCGCCAGGTAGTGGGCGACGCCGCTGCGGCTGTTGTGCACCCGGCCGCCGCCCAGTTCCTCGAACGTGACGTCCTCGCCGGTGACCGTCTTGATCACGTCCGGCCCGGTCACGAACATGTGCGACGACTCGTCCACCATGATCGTGAAGTCGGTGAGCGCCGGCGAGTAGACGTGCCCGCCCGCGCACGCGCCCATGATCAGCGAAATCTGCGGGATCACGCCGGAGGCGCGGATGTTACGGCGGAAGATCTCGCCGTACAGGCCGAGCGAGACCACACCCTCCTGGATGCGCGCGCCCGCGCCCTCGTTGATGCCGACGATAGGACAGCCGTTCCGCATGGCCAGATCCATGACCTTGCAGATCTTCTGCCCGTACACCTCGCCCAGGCTGCCCCCGGCGACCGTGAAGTCCTGCGAGAACACGCACACCTGGCGGCCGTCGATCGTGCCGTAGCCGGTCACCACCCCGTCGCCGTAGCCGAGACTGCCCTTCGCCAGGGCGTCCAGCTCCACGAACGACCCGGCGTCCAGCAGCCGCTCGATCCGCTCCCGCGCCGTCAGCCTGCCCTTGGCGTGCTGCTTGGCCGCCGCCCTGGCCTCGCCGACGTGGACGGCCTCGTCCAAACGCTCTTTCAGGCGGGCCAAGCTGCCCGCGGTGCCATGCGGTTCCATCCACCACCACCCGGATAAGACCCAGTTTCACAGCTACGGTACTGAGTGCCGATCGTCTTGGACACCCCTATTTTCGAGAGAATGACCCCGTGCCGAAACCGCCCATCAGCCAGCGCCTCGCCGAAGCCGCCGTGGCACTGTTCGACGAGAACGGCTACGACGCCACGACCGTCGACGACATCGCGGCCCGCGCGGGCGTGAGCCGCAGCACGTTCTTCCGCTACTACCGCTCCAAGGAAGACGCGATCTTCCCCGACCACGACACGCTGCTCGCCAAGGTCGACGCCCGCCTTCGCGCCTCCACCGCCGACACCGCGATCGTGGCCGTCACCGACGCCGTCCGCATCGTGCTCGCCCACTACGTCGACGACGCCGAGGTGTCGCTGCGCCGCTACCGCCTCGTCCGCCGCGTCCCGGCCCTGCGCGACAGGGAGATCACCAGCGTCGCCCGCTACCAGAAGCTCTTCCGCGAATTCGTCGGCGCGTGGCTCGGCGACTCCCCCGACGCCGACCTCCGCGCCGAGCTCATGGCCGCCTCCGTCGTCTCCGCCCACAACCAGGTCCTGCGCGGCTGGCTGCGGGCCGGCGGCACGTACGACCCCTCCGGCCCGCTCGACCACGCCCTCGGCTACGTGATCGCCACCTTCCGCCACCTGGAACAACCTCAGGAGACCGGCGACCAGGTCGTCGTCGCCACCTTCACCCGCTCGACCTCCCCCCAGGCCGTCATGGCGGCCATCCAGCGGCACCTCCAGCCGCGCACCTGAGTCCCTACGAGATGCCGCACCACGTGGCCAGGGCTGCGGCGAGGGTGCCGGCGGGCCGCGGTCCGGACGTCGTGGAAACCCAGGCGGTGTGCCCGTCGGGACGGATCAGAAGCCCTTCGAGCTCGGGCCGCTCGGGACACCGGGCGCGGCAGACGTCCACCCATGCCCCGGCGCCCACCGGCAAGGTCCGGTCGCCGAGCTGGAGCAGCACCGGACGAGCGGGTCTGAGCAGTTCGGCGACGCTGGTGGAGTCCTCGCCCACGATCAGCTTCAGATTGGGCGCGAGCCTGCCCAGCCACGGATGGTCGCCGGGGATCTTCGGGTCGTAGCGGGTGCTCACCCCGGCCATCAGCTCGGCGAGATACTTGCCGACCGGCGCCAGGTCCGTGAGCTCGCCGAGCAGGTCACGCACGGGATCGAGACCGGGGTCGCGCCGCCCGAGCACGGCCAGCGCCCGCGTGGTGCGCAGCACGCGGGCCCCCGCCTCGTGACGCTCCTCGTGGTAGCTGTCCAGCAGGCCGTCCGGCGCGTGCCCGAGCGCGGTGGCGGCCAGCTTCCAGCCGAGGTTGACCGCGTCCGCCAGGGCCACGTTGACGCCCACCGCCCCTGCCGGCGGGTGGATGTGCGCGGCGTCCCCGGCCAGCACGACGCGGCCCGCGACGTACCGCTCCGCCTGCCTGGCCGCGTCGGAGAACCTGGTGAGCCAGCGCGGGTCGCGCAGCCGCACCGAGCGGCCCAGCACGTCGTCCAGCACCGCCTGGAAGTAGGCCGGCCGGACCGGCTCGTCGCGATCGGCCGGCGGCGCCGGCTCGTTCAGCACGATCCGCACGTAACCGGGCCGCGGGATGACGAACACGGTGCCGCCCTCGCCCTCGATCATCCCGTACGGCAGCTCGGCGGGGTCCTCCAACTCCACGTCCGCGAGCAGGCCGTACGTGGTGGCCGGCGTGCCGGGGAAGCCGATCCCGGCGAGCTTGCGGACGATGCTGCGGCTGCCGTCACAGCCCACGAGGTAGTCCACCCGGCCGCGCTGGTCCTGACCGCCGGCCCGGACGGTCACCTCGACCCCGTCGCCGTCCTGCGCGAAGCCGATCACCTCGTGCCCCCACGCCACCGCGACGCCCAGCTCGGCCAGCCACTCCTCCAGCAGCTCCTCCACGCGGGTCTGGGCGATGCCGAGCACGTACGGGTGATCGGTGTCCATCGCGGTCAGGTCCAGCGGCCGGCTGGGATCGGCGAACATGCCGTACGGCACGGCCGGCCCCTCGGCCAGGAATCGATCGGCGATGCCGCGCCGGTCCAGCAGCTCCAGGCTGCGGGCGCCGAGGGTGAAGCCCCGGCAGTACGGCGACCGCCGCGGCAGCCTGTCCACCACCGTCACGGGGACTCCGGCGAGCGTGAGCTCGGCCGCCAGCATCAACCCGGCCGGTCCTGCCCCGGCCACCATGACCGTCACCGAGCCTGCAGCGTCGCTCGCACCATGACCTGCACCGATCTCCCTCATCGGACCTCCCCGCCGGCGCCGCCCCGGCCGGTCGCCGGTCCCGGCCAGGCCAGCCGGCCCGCCTCGATGTCGTCGATGATCTCCTCGATCCAGCCGAGCTCGGCCTCCTGCATCCGCACCGCGTACTCGGCCTCCACCACGAACAGCCGCGGCACCTCGCCGGACTCCAGCACCTCGCGGTGCCCCTGCCGGATCTCCTCCATCGAGGCACGCACCCGGCCGGCCCGCTCCCGCAGCGCCGCCACGGCGCCGTCCGGCCCGAGCGCGCCGAGATAGCTGACCGCCGACAGGAACTTGGGATACTCGTCGGCCGGAACCCGGACCAGCTCGTCCACCCACCGCACGAACTCCTCGCGCCCCAGCGCGGTGTGCTGGTAGACGGTCCGCTCCGGCCGTCCGCCGACCCGGATCGTCTCCCGCGCCTCGATCCAGCCGGCCCGTTCGAGCGCGCGCACCACGTCGTACAGGGACCCGGTGGTCACCTTGAACACCCGGTCCATGCCGCGTTCGCGCAGGGTGGCGGCCATGGCATGGGGGTGCGCGGGCGACTCCATCAGCAATCCCAGCACAGCCAGCCCCAACGGATTGGACACCTTGCGGCGACTACTCGAATCCAACACTCGCCTCCTATCACTCGGATCCGAGTATTCGACACCAAGCAGTCCTTGTCAAAAACGCCGCCGCTCGACCGGTGAGACCGGTCAGACGATCTTGGGTGTGGCGCGCATGCCGACGTACACGCACTCCGTCCCGTTGGACAGGGTCGAGAACACCACGGGCATGTAGTCCTCACTGAAGGAGGGCCCCGCGCCGGAGGCTGCGAAGACCGTCTCCGACACCGGGGTCAGCTCCATCTCCAGGGGCGGGGACAGGTCCTTCATGCCGTCCACGAACTCGTAGCGCATGCGCGCGCCGCCGTCGTCCCCGCGGGTGACGGTGATCACGACGCCCTCGCGCTTGTACGTGCCGAGCAGCGGTGTGACGTCCACGACGAGCGGCTGCGCGGGCGGGCCGAACGGGGCGGGCATGGTCACCCCGGCGAGCTCGTGGAGGAGGTCGCGGAAGAGGTCGGCGTACAGCAGGCGGGCGCTGCCGCCGTTGGTCATCAGGGCCACGGCGACGCCCGCGTGCGGGACGACCCGCAGGTAGGCGTACTGGCCGATGGCGGCGCCGTCGTGGCCGTAGCCGGGGAGGCCGTCCCAGTCGTACAGGGTCCAGCCCAGCCCCCAGCCGTCGGCGGAGACCGTCCACTTGTCCGGCACGTCCACCTCGCGCCGCTGCATCGCCGCGACCGCCTCCGGCGACAGCACGCCCAGCCCGCCCCGCAGGTGCATGCCCGCGAAGCGGGCCATGTCGCCGGCGGAGACGATGACCCGGCCGTACGGGCCCGCCGAGCGGGGCATCATGTCCCAGACGGGAGCCGGGTCCGGGTCCTGACCGGGCTCGCCGAGGTGGCTCATCGCCACGCGGAAGCGCAGCGCCTCCTCCGGCAGCGTCATCGAGTGCTCCAGGCCCAGCGGGGCGAACAGCAGGTCCTTCAGCGCCTGGTCCCAGGTCAGGCCGGTGACCACCTCGATGACGCGGCCCAGCACGACGTAGCCCAGGCCGCCGTACGAGATCGCCGTGCCGGGCGGGCAGTCCAGCGCCACGTTCCTGGCGGCTTCGACGTATTTCGCGAGGTAGTCGTCGCCGCGCCCGCTGTCGTGGTTGAAGTCGTTGGTCACCCCGCCGGTGTGGGAGAGCAACTGCCGGATGGTGATGACCCTCGTCGCCTCGGGGTCCGGGGTGGCGAACTCCGGCAGCACGTCCACGACCGGCGCGTCCAGGTCCAGCCTGCCCTCGTCGACGAGCCGCATGACCAGCGTGGCGGTGTAGACCTTGGCGATCGACCCGGACAGGAACACCGAGTCGGTGGTGACCTCCACGCCGGTGCCGCGGTGCAGCACGCCGCTGGCCAGCTCGTGGATCTTCCCGCCCACGAGCACGGCCAGGGTGGCGCCCGGCACGTGGTGCGCGGCGCGTAGCTCGTCCAGCCTGGCCTGCCAGCGGCCCAGGTGGAAGTCCGGGGCGTTCGAGTTGCTCGCTCCCCAGTCGCCCGTCGCCGTCCAGTTGCCGTCGGCGTCCCAGGTCAGCGTCTCCAACATTTTCTCTCCTCAAGGGTTGTCAAGGACGCCCGGCGAGCGCGCCGGGCGGGTACACGTGCATGAGTGGTTCAGCCGGGATCAGGCCCCGGATGGGGGAGTCCATTCGGCGAGCTGGACCACGACGCCGTTGGGGTCGGTCAGGCACAGCCGCCACTCGCCCCACGGCTTCTGGTGCAGGGGCGTGGTGATGGCGGCGCCCTCCCGCCGTAGCCGCTCGTGCTCGGCGGCGAGGCCGACGACGGCGAAGGTCACGATCATGTCCGTACGGCCGCCGATCCCGCTCCCGGGCGGCCGTACGGCGTCGCGCTGCCGTACGACGATGTCCACGGCCGCGTCGTCGCGACCCAGCCAGACGAACCCGTCACCGGACACCACCTCGCGAAAGCCCAGGTGGGACTCGAAGAACCGGGCGCTGGCCGGCACGTCGTCGACGCTCAACGACACCGTGGACGCGATCACGTTCACTCGGCCGACAAGCCCATGTCAGACTTTCCTTCCGATAAGCCGATTGCGGGGACAAGATCCAGCATCCGGGCTGGCCAGGCCGGGAACAACGGCGGAACGCGCAATGTCGGTTAACACAGAGGTTCACGATCGGGAGGACGGGTGGAGTTACGGGACATCGAGATCTTTCTCACCGTGGCTGAGGAACTCCACTTCGGCAGGGCCGCCGAGCGGCTGCACGTGACCCCGGCCCGCGTGAGCCAGGCGATCAAGAAGCAGGAACGCGGCGTGGGGGCCAAGCTGTTCGAGCGCAACAGCCGCAACGTCCGCCTCACCCCGGTCGGCGAGCAGCTCCACCTGGACCTGCGGGGCGTCTACCAGGGTCTGCGCGACAGCATGGAACGGGCCAGGCTGGCGGCCCAGGGCAAGGCCGGCGTGCTGCACCTCGGCATGATCGCCAGCAACGCCTACGACCTGCGTCCCTTCTGGGAGGAGTTCCGCTCCCGCCACCCGGCGTGGGGGTTGCGGATCCGTCACAATCCGTTCCTCAACCCGTTCGAGCCGCTACGCAACGGGGAGGTCGACGCGCTGATCTGCTGGCTGCCGGTGGAGGAGCCGGACCTGACCGTCGGACCGGTCGTCTTCACCGAGTCGCGCACGATGCTCGTGCCTCCCGGCCACAAGCTGGCCGACCACAAGTCCGTCTCGGCCGAGGTCTTGGGCGACTACGAAGTCCTGCGCGGCACCGTCGACCCGCCCGACTACTGGGTGGATGCCTTCACCCCCTTCCAGACCCCCAGCGGCCGTCCGATCGAACGCGGCCCGGCCATCTCGAACCTGGACGACATCCTCACCCTCGTCGGCTCGGGCGAAGCCGTGCACGGCCTGGCCGCCCACGCCGCCCGCTACCACGCCCGCCCCGACATCGTCTACCTGCCCATCCACGACGCCCCGCGGCTGAGATGGGCGCTGGTCTGGCGCGGCGAGGCGGAAACGGCTCCCATCCGCGCCCTGGCCCAGGTCATCCGCGACCTGGGCACGACCTCCCTCTGAAGTCCTTACGGCGGGGCGGGCTGAACGTGGTGCCGGGTCTGGTTCACGCCCTCATGTGCCCACGTGCGCCCTGAACCGCTCGTGGGCGGCCTGCTTGGAGATCCCCATCGCGTCCCCCACCTCCGCCCAGGAGGCACCGGCCTCCCGGGCGCCCGCGACGGCCTGGTCGAGCAGGGTGCGCTGCCAGCTCTCCACGTGGGACAGCAGGGTGAGGGCGGCCAGCGGGCGTTCGGACGCGAGCTTCACGATCTGCTCGCACAGCAGATCCGACTTCATCACCAGCCAGCTGGGGGGCGCGGCGGCGAGCAGGGGCGGAGTGTGCTTGCTCCACCACCGGTATTCGGCCTCCTTCGCCCCCGCCGGCGTGGCCGGGAATCGCCGCCGGTCGGCCCATCCGCAGGAGCACGCGGCCTGGTAGCCGATGAAGGTCTTGGTGAAGGCACTGGCGGAGGCGGCCAGCTCGCCACCGGGGAGCACCGGCGCGGCGAAGCCCTCGTGGTCGGGGATGTCGGCAATCTTGAAGGTCACAATCGTCAAGATATCCTGACGCCAGCCGACATGACACATTGACTCATCGATCCCTCCGGGCGACGGTGAGCATGTGGCCGCTGACTCCGAGCAGCGACGGCACGGATTCCATCGAGCGCTGGGCGTCGAGCATGAGCGCCCGGCGTTCCGGATCGTCGAGCCAGTCGTCGACGTCGCCGTACAGCCAGAAGGCCCCCTCCAGCCCGTATCGCCCGACCTCGTAGCCGTCGGCGCTCAGCCATTCGGCGTGCACCCCGGTGCCGCCGCCCACGTCCAGCACCCGCGCCGGCGTCGGCGGCAACATCCGGCGCAGCACGTCCTGCGTACGCCAGAACTCCAACCGCCCGCGCCCCTCGCGCAGCCGCGCGTGCTCCCTGTCCTGCTCGTAGTAGGCGAGCAGTTCCCGTGTCACAGCCATACGCGATCATGTCGGGATGCCCGCATGACCGGCAAACGGTTTGTCCCGCTTCCTGACGTGGCGACGCGAGACGATACGTTTCCGCGTGACGCCGCTGCGGTGGGGCCGTCACAACGGCTTGTTCCATCGGCGGGCGCGAACACCCGGAAAGGCAGGGCCAATCACATGAACGCGATCCGGCGCTCGGCCAAGGCACTGGCGGGCGTCTGGCGGCGGGCCCGCGGCCGGTACGGCTGGCTGGATCATCTGGCGCGGGCCGTGGTGCGGTACGACCAGACCGACGGCGGAAGGTTGTCGGCCGCGCTCACCTACTACGCCTTCTTCGCCACGTTCGCGCTGGCCCTGCTGGCCTTCGCCATCCTGGGTCGCGTTCTCGACGATCCGACGGTGATCGCCACGGTGGAGCACTACCTGAGCGAGAATTTCCCGCGCCTGGACGTCCAGGCGTTACGGGACGCCCGGGAAGCCGCCGGCCTGGTGGCCTTCGTCGCGTTGCCGCTGACGGGGCTGTTCTGGATGGACACCCTGCGCTCGGCCAGCAGGGCGATCTGGCGGCTGGAGGAGTATCCGGGCAACTTCTTCCTGCGCCAGCTCATCGACCTGGGCGTGGTGGCCGGGCTCGGCGTGCTGCTGGCCCTGTCGCTCGCCGTGGCCTTCGCCGCCGAGTGGCTGCTGACCTGGCTGCTCGTGCTCACCGTGGGCGTGGACGCCCTACCGGCCCAGTGGGTGCTCACCGCCGCGGCCGTCGTGCTCGGCTTCGGCGTCAATACGTTGCTGGCCATGGCGTTGGTGACCGCGCCGCCCCGCTTACGGTTGTCCCCGCGCCGCGTGATCGGGCCGGCGCTCGTCATCGCCATCGGCCTGGAGATCCTCAAAACCCTCGGCCAGGCCTACGTCAACCTCACCGCGGCCAACCCCGCCTATCAGGTCGTCGCGGGCGCCGCCGGCATGCTCCTGTTCCTCAAGATCCTCAACCAGCTCATCCTGTTCGCCGCCGCCCTGGCGGCCACCAGCGCGACCGGGAAGGTCGTCGACCTGGCCGCCCGTCCCCGCTCCCGGTAGGCCGCCGGGCCGGTCAGAGCAGCAGCGGCAGGCCGCGGTCCAGGCCGGTGATGTGCAGCAGCCGGGACATCTGCGGACGGGGGGAAGCCAGGGCCAGGGTGACGCCTCGCGTACGGGCGCGCCGCTGGATGCCGACCAGCACGGCGAGCCCGCCGGCGTCGCAGAAGGTCACCTGCGACAGGTCGACGACGAGCACGCCGTTCCTGCTGTGGCGCAGCGCCTTCATCAACTGCCGGCGGACGGCCTTGCCGGTGAAGGTGTCGATCTCTCCGGACAGGTGGACGATGGTGGGGGCCGATGGATCGGCTTTGCCGTGCGAAGCACTGTCGTCGCTGGTCATGAGGTTCTCCGAAGGGAGTAAAGCGCGCCGTGGTGAAGACGTCCGCAGGGCCCGAAACCTGCGCGTTAATCCGAACGTGGCACCGCCGACGGTACCCGAATACCAACGCGAGAAATATCCCTAGAAGGGCAAGTTTATCCTGTTTACGCTTCCTGGAATGGCCTGCCCTCGGCGGCGGTCGCCGAGAGCCCGCGCTTCCAGTCGGCTCCAAGTCACCGACAAGAGCCGTCCTCCATTCTTCCGGCTATGAGCGGAAATTTCAGGAGAAGCTTGATGAAGGTCGCCGCGACCGCGGCGGTTGTCATGGCGGTCGCGCTGCCCGCATTGCCGGCGGCGGCTGACGACACGCCCGATGAACGGCCCGACGTGTCCGCCGGCACCTGGCTGGCGGCGCGTACCCAGCCCGCGGTCCAGCTGACCAGCCTCACCTACACCGGCACGGTCGCCGTACCGACCAGCACGCTCAACCAGACCGCGTTCAACCAGCTCGTCCAGCAGGCCACCGCGACCGTGGCGTCGGGCAAGATCTCCTCGGACGAGCGCAGCATCGCCAAGTGGCTGTTCCAGCGGATCGCAGCGGACGTGGACACCTACCTCACCGCGACGACCCCCGAGCGTACGGTCGACGCCGAGGTGGGCGGCATGTGCACCGGCTGGTGGGTCACCCCCGACGGGTACATGGTCACCGGGGCGCACTGCGTCCAAGTCGGCGAGACCGACCTCAGCCAGCTGTTCGCGCAGCAGGCGCTGGCCAAGTTCAACGAGCAGGACGCCAAGGAGATCATCAGCGGCCTGCAGGGCATCGAGGCCGACGAGGAGATCGTCAAGCTCGCGCAGCAGATCTACGTGTCGTTCAACACCGGTCACATGAAGATCCGCAATCTGAAGCAGAGCCTGTCGGTGCTGCAGAGCCTGCCCGGCGGCGGCGTGGACAAGACGGCCAAGGCGGTCCCGGCCGAGCTGGTGTCGGTGGGCGAGAACTACCCGGGCAAGGACTTCGCGCTGCTCAAGGTCAACGGCCAGCAGAACCTGCCGACCGTGCCGCTCGGCGACGACGCCGACGTGCGTACCGGTGACACGTTGTACATCAGCGGTTTCCCCGGCCTGGTCACCAACACCCCGTTCTTCAGCCTGGAGTCCAAGCTGGAGCCGGCGCTGACCGAGGGCCCGTACAACGCCCAGCGCGCCACGACGTCAGGTGTGCCGTACATCCAGACCCAGGCGCCGTCCTACCACGGCAACTCGGGTGGCCCGGTGTTCAGCAAGGACGGCAAGGTCATCGGCATGCTGATCGCCGGCACGGTGAGCCAGAGCGGTGAGGCCTCGGAGAGCGAGAGCTTCGTCCTGCCGGTGGGCATCATCAAGGAGAAGCTGGGCGAGAAGAACATCAAGCCCGCCCAGGCCCTCACGACGACCCGGTACAACGAGGCGCTCAACGACTTCTTCCGGCATTACTACGAGGACGCGCTGCCGAAGTTCCGCGAGGTCCAGGCGTTGTTCCCGAACCACCCGTACGTGGCCAAGTACATCAGCGACACGCAGCAGGCGATCTCCGCGGGCAAGGACGAGTCGCCCAAGCCGATCCTGATGTGGGTGCTGATCGGGGCCGGCGCGCTGGTCGCCATCGTGCTCGTCCTCGTCCTGGTCAAGGTCCTCGGCGGGCGCCGGCGCCGGCGCACCGCGCCGTCCTTCGCCCCGCCGCCGCCTTCTCCCGCTTACGGCGCGGTGCCGCCGCCTCCCTGGCAGCAACTCCCTGCGGGCCAGGCCCAGGTGTCGCCTCCGGTTCAGCCGTCACAGGGGGCGTACGGGCAGGGCGGCCACGGGCAGGGCGGCTACGGGCAGGGCGGATACGGGCAGGGCGGATACGGGCAGGGTGGATACGCGGCCGGCGGCCATGGACCCGCGCCGTACGGCTCGGCCCCGAACAACGTCCACCATGGGCCCGGCCAGTACGCGCACCCCGCGCCCCCGCAGGGCCCGGCGGACCAGACCCGCGCCGTCCGCTACGGCCAGTTCGTGCCCCCGCCGGGCGACCAGCCCTCCTAGAGCGCCATGACGAAGAACCGGTCGCCGTGGGGGCGCCGGACACCTCAGCGCCTGGTTCGCCTGAGCACTCCGAACTCGACCGCGAGTCCCAGCGCCGCGCCCCCTCCGAAGGCGAGGAGCTCGTCGAATCCCAGACCCGTGTCCCGGTTCATCAGCAGGGTGACGGCGACGTTGCCGACGACCATGCCTGCGATGAGGAGAAAGATGAGCCGCACCGCCGGCCAGGCGGATGTCCCGGCTTGGTCCTCGCTCATGAAGAATGCCCCTCCCGACGAACGATCACTGGACAAGCAGACAGCCTACATATAGGCAGTCTACTCCTCCAGCGCCGCGACGGTGCGGAAGCCGCGTCCGTCCGGCGGGCCCGGACGGACCGGGACCCTCCTATGGCATAAACTCCGGCAAATGCCCACGACCCCCGCCCGGCTCGCCTGGCTGGACGCCCTGCGGGGACCGGCAGCGCTGGCCGTCACCATGCACCACGCCGGCTGGACGTACATCCCGGCCTTCTGGGCGGAGGTCGACCGCCGGATCGATCTGGGCACGTGGGGCGTGTTCGTGTTCTTCCTCGTCAGCGGGTACATCATCCCCGCCTCCCTGGAACGACGCGGCGATCTGCGCGCCTTCTGGACCGGCCGGGCCTTCCGCCTGCTGCCGCTGCTGCTGGCCGGCTGGTGCCTGGTCCTCCTCCTCGCCCAGGTGGGGATGCTCCCGCTCGAACCGCAGCTGAGCGAGCGACCGCTCCCCATGGTCGTGCTCGGCAACGTGACGATGCTGCAGGAACTGCTCAATCTGCCCGCCGTCATCAGCGTGACGTGGACGCTCTCGTACGAGATGGCCTTCTACCTGATGAGCGTCGCGCTGTTCGCGGCACGGCAGGCGCACAGGTCGGCGGGGATCGCGGTCGTCCTGGCGGTGCCGGCCGTGCCCCTGGGCCTGCTGCTGCCGGGCCCCACGATCAACAGCCGGATCGACCTGCCCGCCGCACTGCTCGGCCTCGCGGTCGTGGCGGCCATCGCCGTGACCGTGCTGGGGAACGGCAGGACGCGGACGGCGGCCGCGACCGCGGGCGGGCTGCTCGGTCTGGCGCTGGTGATCCTGGGCAGCCGGGCCGGCGCCTGGCAGGGGCTCATCGTCCTGGCCGCGATGTTCGCCGGAACGGCGGTGTACCGCGCCGAGCAGGGGACGATCTCCTGGCGTGCGGCGGGGGTCGCGGTGGCGGCGGTGCTGGGGTGCGGGCTGCCCGCGAAGGACGATTCCGCGTGGGCGGCGGGGATCGTGCTGGCGTTCGGGGTCTTCGCGCTGGTGTGGGCGTTGCGCGGGCGGGCGTTCCCGCGCTGGCTGCCGTGGCTCGGCGTGATCAGCTTCTCCGTCTACCTGCTGCACCCGATCCTGCTGTACGTGGTCCCGGACCTGATCCTGTTCTTCGTCATCCTGATCCCGCTCAGCCTCATGACCTACCACGTCATCGAGGCCCCGGCCCAGCGCCTGGGCAAACGCCTGATAGCCGGCGGCCGCGGCTGAGCGAACCGGGCATGACCCGCCTCTCACCGTCCTCTCATCGGCCCCGGCGCACGATGGGCACCGGCCCGGGAGCTCGGCCGGGGTCGGCCGGCTGGGAGAACACAGCACCCCTGACGCCGGGCCGAAGGAGGTCCCCGTCATGGCATTGGCCCTCGTCGAACAGGCCCGCGGGCTCGACCGCGACCAGCGCAACGCCTTCCTCGCCGCCTTCCTCGGCTGGACGATGGACGCGTTCGACTACTTCATCGTCGTCCTCGTCTACGCCGAGATCGGCAGGGAGTTCGGCGTATCGCTCACCCAGATGGCGTTCCTCACCACCGTGACGCTCGCGATGCGCCCGCTCGGCGCGTTCGTGTTCGGCCGCTGGGCCGACGTCTCCGGGCGCAAACGGCCGCTCATGGTCGACGTCGCCTTCTACTCCGTGGTCGGCTTCGCCTGCGCGTTCGCCCCCAACTACACCGTCCTGCTGGTCCTGCGGCTGCTCTACGGCGTCGGCATGGGCGGCGAATGGGGGCTCGGCGCCGCCCTGGCGATGGAGAAGATGCCCGCGGGCAAGCGCGGCTTCTTCTCCGGCGTCCTGCAGCAGGGCTACGCCGTCGGCTACCTGCTCGCCGCCGTCGTCTACCTCGTCATCAATCCCATCTGGGGCTGGCGCGGCATGTTCGCCTTCAGTCTGCTGCCCGCCCTGGTGTCGTTCTACATCCGCTCCCGCGTCCACGAGAGCGCAGCCTGGGAACGGACCCGCGAACGCCTCGCCCACTCCCGCACAACCCTGCGCTCGGTTTTCCTCAACCCGCCGGTGCTGCGGCGTTTCCTCTACCTCGTCCTGCTGATGACCGCGTTCAACTGGATGAGTCACGGCACCCAGGACATCTACCCGACCTTCCTCAAGGACGGCAAAGGCTTCACCGGGACCGAGGCCATCATCGTCGCCATCGTCTACAACATCGGCGCCATCCTCGGCGGCACGCTCCTCGGCGGACTGTCGGAGCGGTTCGGTCGCCGGCGCACCATCGTCGCCGCCGTCCTCGTGGGCCTGCCCGTCGTCCCGCTGTTCGCCTTCGCGCCCACCCTGGCCACGCTCGCCCTCGGCGCGTTCCTCATGCAGTTCGCCGTCCAGGGCGCCTGGGGCGTCATCCCGGCGCATCTGACCGAGCTGAGCCCCGACGAGATCCGCGGCTTCTTCCCCGGCGTCACCTACCAGCTCGGCAACCTCCTGGCGGCCTTCAACCTGCCCATCCAGCAGTCGCTGGCCCACTCCCACGGCTACCCGTTCGCCCTGGCGGCCACCGTGATCCCGCTGCTCCTCGTGGTCGCGGTCCTCACCGCGCTCGGTCACGAGGCCCGCGGCGTCACCTTCGGCACCGGCCGGACGACGGCGTCCGTCCCGGCCACCCCGGCTTGACGCGGCGCCCCGGGGCCGGCGAGCACCCGGCCCCGGGGCGGCGGCAGGGTCAGCGGCAGGCGACGCGTCCCAGATCGAGACGCCCGTTGTAGTCGGAGGTGCCCGTGCCGGTGTGGTCGGCGTGCCGGGCGTAGATGCTCAGGCACTGGTTCTTGCCGTACACCTTGACCGGCCCCGCCTGGTACTTGAAGCGCCCGGAGTCCTTGTCGTGGTTGTTCTTCCAGTTGTCCTCGGCCCAGCGCGAGTTGAAGATCTCCAGGAACATCGGGGTCTTCTCGCCGTAGCGGGGCTTGCCCGGGCGCTTGACGAGGGCGGCGCAGTTCCAGCCGGTGCTCGCGTTGTAGTAGAGCTTGACGTCGCTCCGGTAGTAGGTCCCCCCGTTGAGCAGGTCCTTCATCGGGACCTTCCAGCTCCCCACCAGTTTGCCGCTGCAGCCGTACGCCCCCGCACTGGCGGCCGTCGGCGTGACGACGGACAGGGACACGGCCGCGACAGCCGCCACAGAAACAGTCAAAGCCTTCCTCAGCACAAGCAATCCCCCAGATGAGACAAAAGCTCAGCAAACCTATCCAGAGGCCACTCCCCTTACACCGCTTGTTGCCTTTCCGTTATTTTCTCGTCAACAGGTCCGGAGCATGTTGAGCAAGGCCCTCTTCTCGTTCTTGGTCACGAAGAGCCGGTAGTGACGTTTCACGGTGATCCATGAGGTCGCGTAGCGGCACCAGTACGCGCGGCGCGGCGGACGCCAGCTCTGCGGCCCTTGACCGCCCTTGGCGATGTTGGCGGAGTGGCTGACCGCGATCAGCTCGGGGCGGATGAGGTCGTTGGCGAAGGCACGTCGTCGCGCCTGGCTCCACCTCTTGGCGCCGGAGCGCCACGCGTACGAAAGCGGCACGACATGATCGACATCGACGAGCCGTTCGCTCTTCAGCCGCTTGCCGTCGTACGGGCTGTACCAGACGCCCTTGACGGGGTGGCAGGCCGCGTTCTTGCGCACGCGCCGCCCGTCGCGGGCCAGGACCGTCTCCCGCGCGTCGCACCTGCCCTTGTGGTGCGCCCAGCGCGGCTGGAACCGCCGATGGCTGTACCCGCGGATGGACAGGGGCCTGGCGACCTTCAGCTGGGCCAGCGTGCGGCGGGCCGCCGCCGCACCGGCATCGGCCGATAACCGCTTGCGCGGCTGGGCCGCCGCCGCCTGTGAGCCGGCGATGACGATGCTGATCGGCATGACCAGAAGCGCGAGCAGGGCCACGTGGACCGCCCGTCCCATAGAGATCATGACTCTACCCATACCAGCAATTCCGCGCCGGCGTCGTACGGCGCCAGGCCGGCGGGCCCGGACCGGAGCGCGTCCGGTCCGGGCCCGCCCATCCGAGAACCCCGCCCCGGTTCAGGAACCGCTCGTGCCGGCGGGGGCGGGGCCGATGAGCTTGAGCGGCTCGACCTTGCCCATGATCACGAGATAGTTGAACGCCCCCACCAGCGCGATCGCCCCGATCACCAGCAGCGGCACGACGAACGACCCCGTGGCGTCGACCAGCGCGCCCACCACGATCGGCGTGATGATCCCGGCGAAGTTGGACGCGAAGTTCTGGACCCCGCCGATGGAACCGACGTGCTTGGAACTGGGCGCGACGTCGGCGGGCAGCGACCAGATCCCGGTTCCCGCGACGGTGAGGCTGCCGTACGAGATCGACAGGAGCGTCAGCGCCATCCACGCCTCCGGCACCACGGCGGCGAACATGATCACCGATCCGCCGGCGAGCCCGCCGACGATGACCGTCTTGCGCACCCGGGTGACCGAGGCGCCCCGGCGGATGGCCCGATCGGCCAGGAGGCCGCCGGCCCAGCCGGACAGCACCGCGAACAGGCCCGGGATGGCCCCGAAGAAGCCGAGCTTGAGCAGGGAGAAGCCGCGCTCGGTCACCAGGTACGACGGGAAGAAGGTGATGAAGAAGTAGATGACGCTGTTCAGGCAGAAGAAGCCGAACATCATGCTGAGCACGGTGCGATAGCGGAACAGCGACCGCCACGGGATCCGCGTGGCCTCCTCGGCGTCGGTCTCCGCGGTACGGGCGCCGCCGCCCTCGATGTACTCCACCTCGGCCGCGCTCGCGCCGGGGTGCTGCCGCGGGTCCCGGTAGAACCTCCACCAGACGAGCGCCCATACGACCCCGGCCGCGCCGATGACGACGAAGACGGCGCGCCAGTGCAGCAACGCGATGAGACCGGTCACGACGGGGAGCGCGATGACGGCGCCGACCCGGGAACCGGAGTCCCAGATACTGGTGGCGAAGGCACGCTCCCTGGTCGGGAACCAGGTCGCCACGACTTTGGCCGCCGTACTGGGAGCCGGGCTCTCGCCCACGCCGAGCAGGAAGCGGAACGTGATGAGGGTCCAGAAGCCGCGGGCGAACGCGGTCAGCGCGGTGAAGATGGACCACCACATCGCGGCCAGGAAGAAGGAGCGCCGCGGCCCGACCTTGTCGACGTACCATCCCGCGACGAGCTGGCAGACGTCATAGGCCCAGAAGAAGGCGGCGAAGACCAGGCCCTGCTGCGTCGCGGACAGCTTGAAGTCCTCTCCCATGAACGGCAGTGCGACGCTGAGACTCGCCCGGTCGAGGTAGTTGATCGACAGCCCGGCGAACGCCAGCCAGATGATCGCCCATCGGACCCTGGTGGCTCCTGTGCGTGGCCTGACCAGTTCGGGATGCCCTTGCGCCATGCGACGCCTCCTTCGTGCAGGGGGAGCGGCCACCGGCAAGGTCCCAGTGATGAGATCCGGCAGCTTTCCGGAATCATCTGATGAATCAACGTGTTACGTCAACATTTCCTGGTTATCTTCTCAAGATTTCCTAATGTTGACCCGAATTGATCTGATGATTGGAGCGAGCCACGACGACGGACTATGGCCTGGGCCATAAACTGGTCAGATGACAACCCGCGAGCCGCGCGCATCGCAGTCCGACATCGTGGTCGAGGGCATCAAGCGCATGATCATCAATGGCGCGCTGTCGGCGGGATCCCGCCTGCCCGTGGAGAAGGACCTGGCCGCCCTGCTCGGCGTGTCCCGCAGCTCGTTGCGCGAAGGGGTCCGCGCACTGGTCATCGCCGGGGTGCTGGAGACCCGGCAGGGCGACGGCACCTACGTCACCACGCTCGACCCGTCCATCCTGCTGAGCCCCATCGGCTTCCTCGTCGACCTCCACCGGCCGGAGAACGTCGCCGACCTGCAGGCCATCCGGCGGGTGCTGGAGACGGAGGCCGTGGCGCGCGCCGCGCTCCGCATCACCGAGGACGAGCTGGACCGGGCCGAGCAGCTCCTGGCCTCCATGGAGCTGCTGCTGCAGGCCGAGCCGATCGACCACGAGGCCGTCATGAACGCCGACGTCCTGTTCCACCGCCTCATCGCCGCGGCCTCACGCAACGCGACGCTGGAAGCGCTGATCGAGGCGCTGGCCAGCCGTACGGTGCGGGCCCGCCTGTGGCGGGCCATCAACGCCGAGGGCGCCGAGTTCGACACGCACAAGGAGCATCGGGCGATCCTCCAGGCGCTCAGGGGCCGCGATCCCGACGCGGCCCGGCTGCGGATGGGCGTGCACCTGCTCGCGGTGGAGCAGTACCTTTCGGCGAATCAGGACTCCGTGGCCCTGGCCCAGTAGTCGCCGTCGGGGAAGGAATACTCCGCCAGCGTGGCGTCGTACATCTGGGCGCTGTAACCGGGGCGGGCCGGCAGCACGTAGGCGCCGTCCCTGACCACGCACGGGTCGACGAAGTGCTCGTGCAGGTGGTCGACGTACTCCGTCACCCGGCCCTCCAGCGAGCCCGACACGGCGACGTAGTCGAAGATCGACAGGTGCTGGACCAGCTCGCAGAGGCCGACGCCGCCCGCGTGCGGGCACACCGGCACGCCGAACTTCCTGGCCATCAGGTACACCGCGAGAATCTCGTTCACGCCGGCCAGCCTGGCGGAGTCGAGCTGGCAGAAGTCGATGGCATCGGCCTGGAACATCTGCTTGAAGAGGACCCGGTTCATCCCGTGCTCGCCGGTGGCCACGCCGATGGGCGCGACGGCCTTGCGGATCGCGGCGTGGCCCAGGACGTCGTCGGGACTGGTGGGCTCCTCGATCCACAGCGGCTCGAACTCCGCGAGCGCGCGTACCCACTCGATCGCCTGCGGCACGTCCCAGACCTGGTTGGCGTCGATCATCAGGTTGGCGTCGTAGCCGATGACCTCCCGGGCGATGCGCAACCGGCGGATGTCGTCGTCGAGATCGGCGCCGACCTTCAGCTTCACGTGCCGGTAGCCGGCATCGACGGCCTCCTGGCAGAGCCGCCGCAGCTTGTCGTCGGAGTATCCGAGCCAGCCCGCGCTGGTCGTGTAGCACGGGTAGCCGATCTCGGCCAGCTCGGCGACGCGGTCGGCGCGGGTCGGCTCCAGCTCCTTCAGCAGCGCCACCGCCTCGTCGCGGGTGAGCACGTCCGACAGGTACGACAGATCCGCGACGTCGACGAGCTCCTCCGCGGTCATGTCCACGAGCAGCCGCCAGAGCGGCTTGCCCGCGACCCGGGCCGCCAGATCCCAGACCGCGTTCATGACGGCGGCCAGAGCCAGGTGCTCGACGCCCTTGTCCGGCCCCAGCCAGCGCAGCTGCGAGTCGGACTTGAGGTGGCGGTAGACGCCGCCGAGGTCCTTGACGACGTCCTCGACGGCCATGCCGACCAGGGGGAGGCCGCGCTGCCTGGCGGCGAGCACGCAGATGTCGTTGCCCCTGCCGATCGTGAACGTGAAGCCGAAGCCGGACAGGTCTGGATCGTCGGTCCTGATCACGACATAGGCGGCCGAGTAGTCGCCATCCTTGTTCATCGCGTCGGAGCCGTCCTGGCTCAACGACGTCGGGAAGCGGACGTCGAAGACCTCGACACCGGTGATTGCGGTCATTCACCTCTCCTGCGGAGCTCGCACGAACATCACACTGTGTGACATCAGAGTAATCATTGCGAGAATACATCTGATGACTGGCGCGGCAAAGCCCTCGATGTACGCGATTGTGCCTGAAATCTCCCGTCTTTCATCTGATGTTTGCCTGGACTACCTGTGTATGCTGCTGGCGGCAACACCAGAGCGATGGGAGCCCGAACGGTGCTAACCGCCAACTACCTGGGAGATCGGACGATCGGCATCCGCGAGACGGATCCGCCGCCACCGGAGGCCGGCCAGGTGCAGATCCAGGTCGCCTACACCGGCATCTGCGGCACGGACCTGCACATCCTCCACGGACACATGGACGCCCGGGTGAAACCGCCCGCCGTGGTCGGCCACGAGATGAGCGGAGTCATCGCCGCCCTGGGCGACGGAGTGAGCGGGTGGGCCGCCGGCGACCACGTCACGGTCATGCCGCTGGACTGGGACGGCACCTGTCCCGCGTGCCGCGCGGGCAACCAGCACATCTGCCAGAACCTCACCTTCGTCGGCATCGACTCCCCCGGCGCCCTGCAGGGCCGGTGGAACGTCGACGCCGGCCTCCTGGTCCCCCTGCCCAAGACCCTCCGCCTGGACCACGCGGCGCTGGTCGAGCCCGTGGCGGTCGCGGTCCACGACGTACGGCGCGCCGAGCTCGCGCCGGGCGACCGCGTGGTGGTCGTCGGCGGCGGCCCCATCGGCGTGCTCATCGCCCTGGTGACCCGGCACGAGGGCGCGGAGGTGGTGATCGTGGAGATCGACCCGCTGCGCCGGCAGGCCGCCGCGGCCATGGGGTTCCAGGTGCTCGACCCCTCGGCCACCGACCAGGTCGCGTGGGTCGAGGAATGGACGCGGGGGGCCGGCGCCGACGTGGCGTTCGAGGTGTCCGGCGCGGCGGCCGCGGTCCTGGGCGTGACGGACCTCGTGAAGGTACGCGGCACGGTCGTCGTGGTGGCCATCCATCCGCAACCGCGGCCGGTCGACCTGCAGCGCGTCTTCTGGCGCGAGTTGCGGCTGCTGGGCGCGCGCGTCTACCAGCGCACCGACTTCGAACGCGCCGTCGAGCTCCTCGGCGCCGGGGTGATCCCGGCCGCTGAACTGATCACCAAGATCGTGCCGATCACCGAGACGGCGGACGCGTTCGCCGCCCTGGAGTCGGGCCGGGCCATGAAGATCCTCGTGGACGTCTCAGGGGGTGCGGCATGAGCCGGGAGCTGTTCGACCTGACCGGGAGCACGGCCGTCGTGACGGGCGCACGCCGCGGCATCGGCCTGGCCATCGCGGAGTCGCTGGCCCTGGCGGGCGCCGACATCATCGGCGTCAGCGCGGCGATGGAACCGTCCGGCAGTGAGGCGGCGCGCCGCGTGGAAGCGGCGGGGCGGACGTTCACGCCGCTCCAGGCCGACTTCTCCGACCGGGCGGCCGTCACCGCGCTGGCCGCGCACCTCGAAGGGCTCGGTGTCGACATCCTGGTGAACAACGCGGGCACCATCGAGCGCGAGCCCGCCGCCCAGCACGCGATCGAGCTCTGGGACCGGGTCATCGAGACCAACCTCAGCAGCCAGTTCGTGCTCAGCCAGGCCGTCGGCCGGTCGATGATCGAGCGCGGCCGCGGCAAGATCATCTTCATCGCGTCGCTGCTGAGCTTCCAGGGCGGCATCAACGTACCCGGCTACACCTCCTCCAAGTCGGCGATCGCGGGGCTGACGAGGGCGCTGGCCAACGAGTGGATGCCGAAGGGCGTGAACGTCAACGCCATCGCGCCAGGCTACATCGCCACCGACAACACCCAGGCGCTCCGGGAGGACCCCGAACGCAGCAGGTCCCTTCTGGAGCGCATCCCGGCCGGCCGGTGGGGGGCGGCGAGCGACCTCGGCGGCGCCGCGGTGTTCCTGGCCGGCCGCGCCTCCGACTACGTCTCCGGCATCGTGCTACCCGTGGACGGCGGCTGGCTCGCCCGCTGACCGACCGCCGCGCGCCGGACACACCGCCACCACCCGCGCGACCGGACACGGCACGTCCCGACCTGGCAGGCGCGCGCGGCGTGTCAGCCAGGGCTGTGGAGGTGGGCCCGGCCGATGAGGTGGGAGAAGGCGGGCACGAGCGGCTGCGGCGAGAAGCCGAACCGCTCGATCTCGTCCACGACGAACCCGGCCCGCCCGATCGCGCCGAGGGTGTCGCGGTTGGGCCGGCAGCCACCGGCCACGCGCCGCCAGACCGGTGTGATCGCGTCCTCGAACAGGCCGATCATCGGGTTGGGCGAGCGGACATGCTCGTAGAAGCGCAGGTGCCCGCCCGGCTTGAGCACCCGGGCGATCTCCGCCAGGGCCGCCGGCAGCGACGGCACGCTGCAGAGCACGAGCGACACCACCGCGGCGTCGAAGGCATGGGGCTCGCCCGGCAGGTCCTCGGCATGTCCCGCCACGACCGAGACGGGCACGGGCGCCGAAGCGGCCTCGGTCGCGGCGAATCGCCGCAGGGTGGCCTCCGGTTCGACGGCGACGACTTCGGTGACGGTCTTGGGATAGTGAGCGAAGTTACGGCCGTTGCCCGCGCCGATCTCGATCACTCGGCCCTCGAGTCCGGCAAGGAGCCGGATCCGATGCTCGCGCGCGCCGCGCCGGTCGCTGACGACTGATGCGTCGACGTACATGCGGGCGAAGCGCGGATGCTGGAAATCCGACAGGTCGGCCATGCTGATCACCTCTGGTCGAGGGCGCCTGTCTTCCAGACTGGCGCATGCCGGGGCCGGGTGCGGGGGGGCCGGCTCACATCCTTATCGAGGGCGGGGCTGGGCAGCGGCCATGACGCCGTGGATGGTCTGGTCGATGCGTTCGGCGATCTGGTCGGGGTCCGGCCGGCCGGCGTCCAGCCAGGCGATGACGGCCTCCAGGGTGAGGGTGGGAATCAGACTCGAAGCCCAGTCCAGCCAGGGCCCTGCGGGAATCTTCCTGGCCAGGTTGCGGTGGGCGACCTCGCGGGAGGTGGCGGTGATCGTGTCGATCAGGTCGCGGAAGTCGGGCTCGCGGGCGGCGTAGCGGAACAGCAGCCGGAAGCCGTCCGGGTCGGCCGCGGCGGCTCGCACCAGAGCGGGGATGGCCTGGTCGTCGAAATCGTCGGTCCCCGTGGCACCGGCCAGCCGCTCGCACGCACGGTCGAGGACCGCTCGGTACAGGTCGGCCTTGGAGTCGAAGTGCCGGTAGAGCATGGCCCGGGTCAAACCGGCTTCGGCGGCGACGTCGTCCAGGCCGGTTTCGGTGTATCCGGCGCGGGCGAAGGCGCGGGTGGCCGCGTCCAGGATCTGCTCGCGCCGCTCGGCCCGGCGTAGCCGGCGCACCGGCGCCCGCCCGTCCGAGACCTCGGGGCCCGTCCGGGTGCCGGCCGCGTCGGGGTCACTCATCCGCACTCCTCTTGTAGAAATCAAAGTATACAAGTAGCGTTCTATACATGTCAGTATACAAATCAGCGTCTACTTCTGGAGGAGTCATGTCCGATTCCGTCCGGCTGCCGTTCGAGCAGTCCGGCCCGATGCGGCCCGCCCCATTGCTGCGCGAGCTGCAGGCCCGGGGTCCCATCCACGCGATCCGCACCGCCGTCGGCGATCCGGCCTGGCTGGTGACCGGCTATGACGAGGTGCGCCGGCTGCTGGACGACGACCGGCTCGGCCGCGCCCACCGCGAGCCCGAGCGCGCCTCGCGTACCGGCGAGTCGGCGATGTTCGGGGGCCCGCTCGGCGACTTCGACACCGAGCAGGCCGACCACCGGCAGATGCGCTCGCTGCTGCAACCGCACTTCTCCCCCAAGCGCATGCGCGCCCTGCGCGGCCGCGTCGAAACCCTCACCGCCGGCCTGCTGGACGAGCTCGCCGCCGCCGGACCGCCCGCCGACCTGCACGCCGCCCTGGCGCTGCCGCTGCCGATCGCGGTCATCTGCGAACTGCTCGGCGTCCCGTACGAGGACCGCACGCGGTTCCGCGCCTGGACCCAGGCCGCCGCCGACATCACCGACCGCGCCCGCTCCGAACAGGGACTGGCCGAGCTGTTCGGCTACGGCCGGCGGCTGGTGGCCCGCAAGCGGGCCGAAGGCGACCCGGACGCCGACGTGATCTCCCGGCTGGCGGCCACCGAAGGGGTGAGCGATGACGACGCCGCCGCGATGGGCATGTTCCTGCTGTTCGCCGGGCACGAGACCACGGTCACCGCGATCGGCAGGGGCGTGCTGTGGCTGCTGGCCGACCCGGATCAGTGGCGGGCGCTGGTGGACGACCCGGGCCGGATCGACGCAGCGGTGGAGGAGATCTTGCGCGCGCCCGGTCTCGGCGGCGGCGGGATCCCCCGCTACGCGCGTACCGACCTGGAACTCGCCGGCGCGCGGGTGCGGGCCGGGGACCTGGTGCTGCTGGACACCGGGGCGGCCAACCACGACGCCGCCGTGTTCGCCGACCCCGACCGGTTCGACCTCGGCCGGCCGGCCGTGCCGCACCTGACCTTCGGTCACGGAGCCCGCTACTGCGTCGGCGCCCCGCTGGCCCGCATCGAGCTGCAGGTCGTCTTCTCCCAGCTCGCCGCCCGCTTCCCGGCCCTGAAGCTGGGGTGCGCGGTGGAGGAGCTGAGCTTCAACCCGCACGTGCTCACCGGCGGCCTGACCGCCCTGCCCGTCACATGGTGATCGACCTCTTGACAGGGCGCTCATGATTTGAAAAGTTCCTTAACAGATCGGGGATTGACAACGTTGTCATAGCACGTGCCGGGAGGCCCCCATGAAGCGCCCTCACCGACGATCCCTCCTGACGGCGGTCTTATGCCCCGTCGTCGCCCTCATCCTCGCCGCGCCCGCGGCCGCCGCGCTGACCGTCCACGCCGGCCCGGACCCCATCCCCAACCCCGGCCCCTCGGGCACCCCGGCCCCGGGCCCGTCCTACAGCCCACCCCCCGGCCCGCGGGCGACCGAGCCGCCTCCGCCCGCGGCGGACCTACGCCGCGCGGCTCGGGACGGGCAGGCGCTGGCCCAGGCCGAGGGGGCGGCCTTCGCCTCCTCCTTCGAGGACGGCGATCCGCAGCCGACATGGGTCAACACCGCCGAGAAGGCCTCGAACGTCACCGGAACCCTGCCCGGCGGCATCGAGGGCAGCATCTCTGACAAGATCACCCAGGTCAGCGCCAGCGGTGAATACACACCCGGCGGCGAGGTGAAGGAGAACCTCACCGACGGCGACGCGAACACCAAGTGGCTGGTGTTCACCGGCACCGGCTGGGCGCAGTACGGCCTGTCCGGCCCGGTCGCGGTCGTGCACTACGCGCTGACCTCCGCCAACGACGCCCCCGAGCGCGACCCGCGCGACTGGCATCTCCAGGGCTCGCAGGACGGGCAGAACTGGACCACGCTGGACACCCGGACCGGCGAGACGTTCACGGCGCGCCTGCAGCGCAAGGAATACCGCTTCACCAACCCGGCCGCCTACGCCCACTACAGGCTCAACGTCACCCGCGTCGGCGGCGGCTCCATCCTGCAACTCGCCGAATGGGAGCTGTCGGACGGCCGGACCGGCCCCAGACCGCCCAGCGACATGCGCAGCCAGGTGGGCCCCGGGCCGAACGGCGGGTTCGTCTCCAAGCCGCGCGCCGGCTTCTCCGGGTTGCGCGCCTTCCAGTACGCGGGCAGCACCACCGCGCAGAGCGGCGGTCACTCCACCAACAAGGTGTTCGAGGTGGACATCCCGGTCACGTCCACCACGGAGCTGTCCTACCTGGTCTTCCCCGAGTTCACCGCGGCCGACCTGCGCTATCCCAGCACGTACGTCTCCGTGGACCTGGCCTTCCGCGACGGCACGTTCCTCAGCGATCTGAAGGCCGCCGACCAGCACGGGGTCCGGCTGGCGCCACGGGAGCAGGGCGAGTCCAAGACCTTGTACGCCGACCAGTGGAACTACAAGCGCGCCCAGATCGGCGGCGTGGCCAGGGGCAAGCGGATCAGCCGCATCCTGGTGGCCTACGACAGTCCCGCCGGAATGGCCGGGTTCCGGGGGTGGGTGGACGACATCAAGATCGTCTCTGAGCGGAGGCGGCAGCCGTACGAGGGCCGCGACGACCGCCCGGCGAGCCCTTCGCAGTACGTGGTGACCACCCGGGGCACGCACTCCACGGGCGGATTCTCGCGGGGGAACAACTTCCCTGCCACCGCGGTGCCGCACGGGTTCAACTTCTGGACGCCGATGACCGACGCCGGCTCGACGAGCTGGCTGTACGAGTACCACCGGGCCAACAACGCGGCCAACCTGCCCGAGATCCAGGCCTTCACCGCCGGCCACGAGCCCAGCCCGTGGATGGGTGACCGGCAGAC
Organism: Nonomuraea sp. NPDC049480; assembly: GCF_044465905.1. NCBI lineage: Bacteria > Bacillati > Actinomycetota > Actinomycetes > Streptosporangiales > Streptosporangiaceae > Nonomuraea > Nonomuraea sp. NPDC049480. The sequence continues at coordinate 278,893 of NZ_JBITMD010000008.1, read as the reverse complement.
GTTCCAGTTCATGCCCTCGGCGGCCGAAGGAGTGCCGGACCCGTCGCGTACGGCCCGCGCGCTGCCCTTCCGCCACGAGCGAGAGGTCGCGCAGCCACACCTGTACGCGGTGACGTTCGACAACGGGCTCAAGACCGAGATCGCGCCGACCGATCATGCGGCGATGGCCCGTTTCACCTTCCCCGGCTCCTCGGCCAAGCTGATCTTCGACAACGTCGGCGACAGCGGCGGCCTCACGCTCGATCCGGCAGGCGGCGTGGTGACCGGCCATTCGGACGTACGCAGCGACCTGTCGACCGGGGCCACGCGGATGTTCTTCTACGCCGTGTTCGACCGCCCGGCCACCGGCGGCGGCAAGCTGACCGGCCAGGGCCGGGACAACGTGCTCGGCTATCTGGCCTTCGACGCGGGCACGGCACGCACGGTCACCATGCGCATCGCGTCTTCGCTGATCAGCGTGGAGCAGGCCAGGCGGAACCTGGAGCTGGAGATCGGCGCCGCGGACACGCTGGAGACGGTCAGCGAGCGGGCGCGGCGGGCGTGGGACGCCAAGCTGGGCGTCATCGAGGTCGAGGGAGCGAGCCGGGATCAGCTGGTCACGCTGTACTCCAACCTGTACCGGCTGTTCCTGTATCCCAACTCCGGCTTCGAGAACACCGGCACCGCGGCCGCGCCGGTCTACAAGCACGCCGTCCAGTCCTCCACCAGCACCCCGGCCAGTACGCCCACCGAGACCGGGGCGCGGGTGGCGGACGGGAAGGTGTACGTCAACAACGGCTTCTGGGACACCTACCGCACCACCTGGCCCGCGTACGCGCTGCTCACGCCGCGGGCGGCCGGGGAGATGGTCGACGGGTTCGTGCGGCAGTACGAGGACGGCGGCTGGATCTCCCGGTGGTCGTCACCGGGGTACGCCGATCTGATGGTCGGCACCAGCTCCGACGTCGCCTTCGCCGACGCCTACCTGAAGGGGGTGACCGGTTTCGACGCCGCGACCGCTTACCAGGCCGCGGTCAAGAACGCCACGGTCGCCCCGCCCACCCGCCACGTGGGCCGCAAGGGCCTGTCCACCTCCGTCTTCCTCGGGTACACGAGCATCCAGTCCACGGGCGAGGCCATGTCATGGGCGATGGACGGCTACATCAACGACTTCGGCATCGCGAACATGGCCAAGGCGCTGGCCGGGCGGTCCACGGGAGCGCAACGGGCCCGATACCTGGAGGAGTACGAATATTTCCTGAACCGGGCCCGCAACTACGTGCACCTGTTCGACCCGGCAGTCCGCTTCTTCCAGGGCAGGAACGCCGACGGCTCCTTCCGCCGCAAGCCGAGCGCCTACGACCCGCGTACGTGGGGCTTCGACCACACCGAGACCAACGGCTGGAACATGGCCTTCCACGTCCCACAGGACGGCCGCGGCCTGGCCAACCTGTACGGCGGTGCGGACAAGCTGGCGGCCAAGCTCGACACGTTCTTCGCCACCCCGGAGACGGCGTTGTTCCCCGGCTCGTACGGCGGGATCATCCACGAGATGCGCGAGGCCCGCGACGTGCGCATGGGCCAGTACGGGCACAGCAACCAGCCCTCCCACCACATCCCCTACATGTACGACTACGCGGGACAACCGTGGAAGACCCAGGCCAAGGTACGCGAGGCGCTCTCGCGGCTCTACCTGGGCAGCGAGATCGGGCAGGGCTACCCGGGCGACGAGGACAACGGGGAGATGTCGGCCTGGCAGGTCTTCGGCGCGCTGGGCTTCTACCCGCTGCAGATGGGCAGCCCCTACTACGCCATCGGCTCGCCGCTGTTCAAGAAGACGACCGTGCACCTGGACGGCGGGAGGAAGCTGGTGATCAAGGCGCCGGGAAACAGCCCGCGCAACGTCTACGTGCAGGGATTGAGGGTCAACGGCCGGGCGTACGACAAGACGTACCTGCCGCACGACCTGATCGCCAAGGGCGGTGAGCTGGTGTTCGAGATGGGGTCGCGGCCGTCGCGCTGGGGCACCGGGAAGGACGCCGCCCCGCCCTCGATCACCCGCGACGACCGGATCCCCGCACCGCTGCACGACGCCACGGGGCCGGGGCGCGGCACGGCGTCGGCGGCCGGCGGCGCCGACGTGGGCGCGCTGTTCGACGACGACTCGGCCACCCGGGCGACGCTGCCCGAATGGGTCCAGTACACGTTCACCGGCGACCGGCAGGCGCGCTTCTACACGCTCACCTCCGGCGCCGGTCTGCCTGCCGAGGATCCGGCCGGCTGGGTCCTGGAGGGCTCCGCCGACGGCAGCACGTGGAAGGTGCTCGACGAGCGGGCCGGGGAGAGCTTCCCGTGGCGGCTGCAGACCCGCCCGTTCAAGATCGCCAAGCCGGGCGCGTACGCCCACTACCGGATCAGATTCACCGGCGGCACGTCGCTGTCGGAGGTCGAGCTGCTCGCCGACGAGTCGCCGGCCACCTCACCGCTGGTCATCGAGGCCGCCGGGGTGTTCGCCGCCCCGGGGGAGACGGTGGCGGTTGCGGTGACCGTGGCCGACCACGCCGACCGGCCGGCCACCGGACGGCTGACCGCGACCGGGCCGCAGGGCTGGACCGTCCAGCCCGCGGACGCCGGCTTCGGGCCCATCGCGCCGGGCGCCTCCCAGACCCTGACGTTCCAGGTGACGGTGCCGGCGTCGGCGGGCCCAGGCAGTCATCCGATCCAGCTCGCGGCGACCTCCGACCGCGGACCGGCCGCCGAGCGGGTGGCGGTCACGGTGATCGGCGACACCGTGGAGTTCACGCCCGGCACCCCCGCCGAGGCGCCCTGGCTCCTGGAGGCGGACGGGTCCCAGCTCGACGGCGAGGTGTACGACGGGCGCGCCCGCTTCACCGACGGCGACAGCCACGCCACCTACCGATTCGAGCTGCCGGCGCAGGTGACCGGGGGTTCGCTGACGCTGGACATCGGCAACCAGTTCCTGGTGCAGGTCTCGGCCGACAACCAGAGCTGGCGGACGGTGCTGCAGGAGAGCGCCGACGTACGCGACCTGTCCAACCGGGCGCCGCGCACGCTCGACCTCAATGAGGTGCGGGGTACGGCCCGTACGTTCTACCTGCGCATCGGGGACAGCCGGCCATCGGACGGCTGGGGGTCCTGGCTGGCCAGGCTACGGCTGGATCTCCAGCGTCCGGCCGGCTAGCGCCGCCGGCCCGTGCCCGGGGGCAGGTCGTCCCCGGGCACGGCTGACGCACCGCCGGAGCGGCGTTGGCGGCGTTCCTCGGCTGGATCATCCGGGCCATGGAGACCGAGGTCGGACGCCGTCGTGCCGCCAACCTGGCTCTGGAGAGCGCCAACGCCCGCCTCGCCCGGCTCGGGGAGGAGAACGCCGAACTGCAGGGCAAGCTGCTGGCCGCGGCCCGCCAGACCGGCGTCGCCGGGGAACGCGGCCGGATGGCCAGGGAGATCCACGACACCGTCGCCCAAGGGCTGGCGGGCATCGTCACCCAGCTCGAAGCCGCCGAGGAGGCCGCGAGCGACCCCGACGCGGTGCGGCACCGCCTGGGCATCGCCCGGAGCCTGGCCAGGGAGAGCCTGACCGAGGTCCGCCGCTCGCTGAACGACCTGCGCCCCGGGCCGCTGGCGGAGTCCCGGCTGCCCGAGGCGCTGGCGGCGCTGGTCTCCGGCTGGAGCGCCGCGCACGAGGTGCCCGCCACGCTCACCGTCACAGGCACCGCCCGGCTGCTGCATCCCGAGGTCGAGGTGACGCTGTTCCGCGCGGTGCAGGAGGCGCTGGCCAACGTGGCCCGGCACGCCCGGGCGAGCAAGACCGGTGTCACCTTGTCGTACACGGAGGATGTGGTCGTGGCCGACGTCCGGGACGACGGGGCGGGATTCGCCCCCCCAGGAGGCGAACGTCACGGGGTTCGGGCTCACCGCGATGCGGCAGCGCGTCGTCAGGCTGGCCGGCGACGTCGAGGTGGAGTCCGCGCCGGGTCAGGGCACCGCGGTCAGCGTGAGCGTGCCCGCGATCCCCGCCGCGGAGGAGTGAGGAGCGACATGGGCGTACGGCTGGTGATCGTGGACGACCATCCCGTGGTACGCGACGGGCTGCGCGGCATGTTCGCCGAACAGGCCGACCTGGAGGTCGTCGGGGAGGCGGACGGCGGGGAACGCGGGCTGGCCGTGGCCGTGCGGGAGCGTCCCGACGTCGTCCTCACCGACCTGCGCATGCCCGGCCTGGGCGGAGCGGAGTTCATCAGGCTGCTGGCGCGGCGGGTCCCGGCGACCCGGGTGCTGGTCCTGACCACGTACGACGGTGACGAGGACGTACTGCCCGCGCTGACGGCGGGCGCGATCGGCTACCTGCTCAAAGACTCGCCGCGCGAGGAGGTCTTCCGCGCCGTGCGCGCGGCGCCGGCCGGGGAGACTGGCCGTCATCGTGGGGCCATGAGCAAACGCCGTCGGGCGGGCGCGTTCCTGGTGCCGATCCCGCTGTCCGTGCCGGGCGTCCGGCTGGCGGCTTGCGCCGCGGGCACGCCTGGTGATCGCGGGCTGGGCGCTGACCGCCGTCTCACTCGCGGGGGTGACCACCGGACTCGTCGCGATCTACTCGGCCTGAGGGTCCGGCGGTCCGTGGGCGCTCAGACCGTTCCCTTGCCGAAGTGCAGGTAGTTCGGGGCGGGGAACGCCACATATTTGGGGTCGTTCATGGACAGCAGCACGCGGACGGCCTTCCCGGTCAGGTCGATCACCACGATCTCCCATCCGGAGTGCGCGCCACGCCACACCATGAGGTGGTCGTCGTCCCACCAGCCGACGACCCGCTTGACGGTGAACGGGACGGCGATCGGGCCCGTAGCGCTCTGTGACCGGGACCGCACGCACAGACTGGTGTCCGTCGGCGTGCACCGGGCGAGGTAGCGGGAGCCGCCCGGTGCGACGGGATCGGCGTCCATCGCGGGCGGTGGAGTCGAGTCCGGCAGGCTGCCACGATCATTGCCGTTCAGGTCATAGAACCTGATCTCGTCTGCCGTCCAGACCCCGATGGTCGCCGAGGACACCCAGAAGGCCCGCTTCATGTTCGCCGGGGCGTCCTTGCCCTTGACGAGCCGGGCGACGCCCGCCTCGGTGTCGATGACGGCATAGCCGACCACATCCCGGTCCGGCGGGTCCAGCGTGAGCCACGGGCTGACGTCGTACAGGCTGACCAGGCCGTGCTTGCCGTCGGGCGACCATCGGGGGGCGAATCCGATGGTGGGCATCTTGTCGAGGGCGATGTTCTTGCCGGCGCCCGTCACGCGATCGATGACCGACACGGACGTGCGGCTGACCGAGCCGTCCGCCTTGGCGAGGTTGGTCGCGAGGAGCTTGCCGCCGTCATCGGAGACCGCGTACTCGATGTGGCGGCCGTCGGACTCGTATTCCTGCGAGCCGCGCTTCCTGATCGTGCTCCCCAGCGAGAAGAGCTTGACGGGGTCTGAGGGACTTTCGGTGAGTTCGATCAGGCCGTGGCCGTCCACCGAGAACGTGACGGTGTCGGTCGGAACTCTGGGGACCCGTGACGACTTGGCGGAGGGAGAGCGTGAGGAGGAGGCGGTGGAGCCGGAGGGCAGGTTCAGGCGGTCGGCGAGGAGGAGGGTCGCCGACGCCAGCACGAGTGCGGCGGCCACGGCGACGGAGATGATCTGTCCGGTGGTCTTCCTGCTGCGCGTGCGCACGCCGACCGGACGCCCGCCCATGGGAGGAGGGGTGAGGTTCGCGCCCGCGACGTCAGCGCCTTGCTGGAGCACGTCCGGTGGGGCCGCGTCCGGCTGGACGGCGCCCTGCGGGACGCCCAGCAGGCGCATGAGCGCCGCGCTCGCGCTCGGCCGCGCCGCCGGGTCCTTCGCCAGACAGTCCACGATCAGGGCCCGCAGCCCGGGGTCCTCGACGCAACCGGCGTCCGGCTGCTCGGTCATGATGCGGTTGATCACAGCGGGCAGGCTGTCCTGACCGAACGGGAACCGCCCGGAGGCCGCGTACAACATCGTGCAGGCCCAGGCGAACATGTCCGTGGCCGGTCCGGGACGCGCCCCGCCGAGCTGCTCGGGAGCCATGAACGCGGGCGTGCCCACCACGGCGCTGGTCATCGTCGAGGTGAGGTCGAGCGCCTTGGCGATGCCGAAGTCGATCACCCGCGGCCCGTCGGCGGGCAGCAGCACATTGGACGGCTTGAAGTCACGATGCACGATGCCGGCCTGGTGGATGACCACCAGCGCGGTCACCGTGCCGATCGCCAGCCGATGCAGCGAGGCTCCCGAGCGGGGCCCGTCCGCGCGCACCACTTCGGTGAGTGTGGGGCCGTCAACGTACTCGCTGACGATGTACGGCCGCCCTTCCCAGAGCCCCGTCTCGACGACCCGGGCGGTGCAGAAGGTCGCCACCCGCCGTGCCAGCGCCACCTCGCGGACGAACCGGTCCGACGCCTCGGCATCACCCATCGAATCCGCACGCAGCAGCTTCAGCGCCACCTTGCCGCCGTCTGGCGCCTCGGCAAGATAGACGATGCCCTGACCGCCCTCCCCCAGCCGGCCGGCCAACCGGTAACCCTCGACCGTCTCCGGATCCCCCGGCCGCATGCCCTCAGGCTCTGGCATGGGCAAGCCCGTTTCTCACCATGGTCGTAAGAGTTTCCGTCATGGCACGCGTACCCACCAGGGCAGCAACCGGGCATTAACCGGACACAACGGTCGGCCGACGGTGCGGCGGCGAGGCTCAGGAGATCGGCCGGTCCTCGCCGCGCGCCGAAGGGGCCGCCTGCCTGAACGTCCAGGTGCTGTCTCCGCCGGCCAGCTCGGAGATCAGGTGGTGGTCCGGTGACAGCGCGCAGGCCGGGTCGGTGCGCCCGGCGTCGCCGGTGATCGCGTAGGCCTGGCAGCGGCAGCCGCCGAAGTCCAGCTCCCTGCGCGGGCAGCCGGCACAGGGCTCCTTCATCCAGGCGGTGCCTCGGTAGGCGTTGAACGCGGGCGAGTGCTCCCAGATCCAGCCGAGGGGGCGGTCGCGGGCGTTGGGCGGATCCAGCGGCAGGTCATAGGCGGCCGGGCAGGGCAGCACCCTGCCGTCGGGCGCGACGGTGATCGAGATCGCGCCCCATCCGCCCATGCAGGGTTTGGGCACGCCGTCGAAGTAATCGGGAATCACCCAGATCAGCTCGACATCCGTCTTCTCGCGATATTCCCGTACGACGGCCTCCGCGCGGGCGAGCTGCTCCCTGGTGGGCAGCAACGCCGCCCGGTTGAGCAGGCCCCATCCGTAGAACTGGGTGTTGGCCAGCTCGATGCGCTCCGCGCCCCACGCCAGCCCGAGCTCGATGATCTCGCCCACGGCGTCGAGGTTCGCCCGGTGCAGCACCACGTTGAGCCCGAGCGGCAACCCGGCGGCCGTGACGACGGCGGCGGCCCGCTCCTTCCGCGCGAACGACGTGACTCCGGCGATCCTGTCCGACTCCTCCTGCGTGGCCGACTGGACCGACAGCTGCACGCTCCGCAGTCCCGCTCCGGCCAGCTCGCCGAGCCGGCGCTCCGTCAGCCCGACGCCGCTGGTGACGAGCTGTGTGTAGACGCCTTCCCGGTCGGCCGTCGCCACGATCGACGCCAGGTCGCGCCTGAGCAGCGGCTCGCCACCGGACAGGTGGGCGTGCACCACGCCGAGCGCCGCCGCCTCCCGGATGATCCGCTGCCACTCGCCGGTGCCCAGCTCGCTCGACCTGGCCGCGAGCTGGGCCGGGTTGGAGCAGTAGGGGCAGCGCAGCGGGCACGCGTGCGTGAGCTCGGCCAGCATGGCCCACGGCGGGTTCACCGCAGCCATCCTTCGGCTCGTACGCGGTCGAGGAACTCCACCACGTCGGCCTCGACGTCCTCGGGGAACTCCGCCAGGATGTCCGCCACGGTCCGCCGCCCGTCGCAGAGCCCGACGATGGCCGCCGCCTCCTCGTTCAGCACGACGATCCGCTCGGGCACGATGAGCAGGTCCGCCTGCCGTACCGGATCATGACGAAGCAGCGCCGAGTGGGACAGGGCGGGCCGCCAGGTCGCCGACCCGGTCATTTGTACGCCCCGTCCACCGCGTCGAGCAGCGCCCACAACACGTCGCACTTGTAGCCGAGCGCCGCGATGGCCCTTTCCTGGTCGGGGCGGCCGCGCGCCCAGTCGAGGACCAGGCCCAGAGCCTCGCCGCTGTCCTGGCGGCCCTGGGAGACGCGGATCCGGAAATAGCGCAGCCCTTCCGGGTCGATCCACGGATAGTGCTTTTCGAAGGCGGCGATCCTCGTACGCATCAGGTCGGGCGCGAACAGCTCGGTCAGCGAGGCGGCCACGGCCTCCAGCACGGAGCCGTTGCGGCACAGGTTGACGTAACCGTCGACCGCCAGGCGCACGCCCGGCAGCACGCCCTCGCCCGACAACAGCAGGTCGCGGTCCAGCCCGGCGGCCTCGCCGAGGCGCAGCCACCGCTCGATGCCGCCCTCGCCCGGCCTGGTGCCGTCATGGTCCTGGATCCGGCGCAGCCACATCCGGCGAAGTTCGGGCGTGGCCAGCTTGCCGAGGATGAACGCGTCCTTGATCGGGATGTGCCGCTGGTAGTGGAAGCGGTTGAGTATCCAACCCCGCAGCTCGTCGCGGGTCAGCTCGCCCGCGTGCATGCGCTGGTTGAACGGGTGCAGGTGGTGGTAGCGCTTCTCCGCCACGGCACGCAGCTCCGCCTCGAAACCGTTCACAGGTCGATCACCATCCCGTCGGCGGCCACCTCGACACCCAGCTCGGCCAGCACCTTGTGCTGTTCGGCCGCCGGGTCCACGAGGGGGTTGGTGTTGTTGAGGTGGGTGTAGAGGCAACGGCCGGGGAGCCGGGAGAGGCGCTCCATGGTGGCCACGATCGGCAGGTGGCCCATCTGGGTGGCGGTCTTGGTGGAGATCCCGGTACGCCGGGGTTCGTCGTCGTCCCAGAAGGTGCCGTCGACGATCACGCAGCCGGCCGCGGCGAAGGCCTCGTCCAGCTCGTCGGGCCAGACGCCCATGGCGGGGGCGTAGACCAGCGTGGAACCGCCGTCGGTGAGGCGCAACGCGGACACCCAGCCCGCGGGCTCGGGTGACTCGGCGGCGTAGCGGGGCCGCTTGCCCGACACCGGGATGGCGTCGGCGTCGGCCCAGGTGAGCCGGAGGTAGGGCCGGAGGAGGTCGGCGAAGGGCCGCAGCGCCTGCCGTACCACCGGGGTCGAGCGCACCTCCAGTGTGTCGGCCTCTCTCAGCCGCAGCAGGCCGATCGTGTGGTCGAGCTCGGCGTCGGTGAGGATCACGCCCTTCAGCGGCGACTGTCGCGGGCCGGGGCCGGGCCTCAGCCAGGCGCACGCCTCGATCTGGTCGGCGATGTCGGGCGTGGCGTTGACGACGTAGCATCCGTCGGCCTGCTGGACGGCGAGACTGGCGTGGCGTCGCCGGCGGCCCGGATGGGCGCGCGCCCCGGAGCATCCAGGGCACGCGCAGTTCCACTGGGGCACGCCGCCACCGGCCGCGGTGCCGAGCACCTGCAGTCGCACGGCGATCCCCGGGTTACCTGGTGGCCAGGAAGTACGCGGACATCTCCATCGACGCCTCGACGACCTGGTAGTCGGGCTTGTGCCAGGTCGTCTCCTCGCCGCGGGTCCTGACCTTCTTCTCGTGGATCCTGCGGGGTTGCTTCTTGCCCTGGTCCTTTTGCTGGGACATACGAGTGCACCTGCCTCTCGTAGGGTGTTACAAACGACATGACCACTCGGGAGCCTGGCCGTCAATCCTTAGATCGGACCTATCCTCGGCGACGTTTCCCCCATGGCCGTTGTTCGCGCTGGTGTGGAGATTCTTCATCCGATGTCTCGGGCCCAAGGAGCTTGCGGTACTCGACGCTGAAGGTTACTTAGCGTTCCCTCACCATCTTCGTGAGTCAGGATGAATTAGATTTGTAGTGCTATGGGGGCGAGGGCGCGACCGCACGAGGGGAATCTGCCACTCGAGCTGACCAGCTTCGTCGGTCGCAGACACGAAATAGCCGAGGGGAAGCGCTTGCTCTCGGCGGGTCGGCTGCTGACCCTGACCGGTCCGGGCGGGGTGGGCAAGACCCGGCTCGCCCGGCGGATCGCCGCGGAGACGTCACGGCAGTTCCCGGACGGGGTCTGGCTGATCGACCTGGCGCCGCTCATGGTCGGGGATCTGCTCACCGAGACGGTCGCCGGCACCGTCGGATGCCCTCGGCCGGACATGGACTGCCTCGCCGAGCACCTGCGCGACAAGCGGATGCTCATGGTGCTGGACAACTGTGAGCATCTGCTCCCCCAGTGCGCCGCGCTGGCCCACGAACTGCTCGCCATGGCCCCCGAGCTGCGCCTCCTGGCCACCAGCCGGCAAGCGCTGCACGTCGCGGACGAGCGGATCCTCGAAGTTCCGCCGTTGACGGTGCCGAAGGCGGCCGACGCGTCCATGGACGGCGCCCGGCAGAACGAGGCGGTGCGGTTGTTCGAGGACCGCGCCGCGTCCGTGGTGCCCGAGTTCAAGGTCGACGACGGCAACGTCATGGCGGTGGCAAGCCTGTGCCGGCGGCTGGACGGCATCCCGCTGGCCATCGAGCTGGCGGCGGCGCGCGTCCTGGTGCTGTCCGTGGAGCAGATCCTCACGCGCCTCGACGACCGCTTCCGGCTGCTGACGACCGGCCCCACCACCGCACCGGCGCGGCAGAAGACGCTGCGCGCGCTCCTGGACTGGAGTTACGACCTGTGCTCCGCCGACGAGCGGTTGTTGTGGGAGCGCTTGTCGGTCTTCTCCGGCGGCTGGGATGTGGAAGCGATCGAGCACGTGTGCGCCGGGGACGGGATGGCCGGGGAGACCGTGCTGGACGTGCTGCATCAGCTGGTGGACAAGTCGGTCGTGCTGCGCCGCGGGCCACGTTTCGAGATGCTGGACACCCTGCGCCAGTACGGATGGGAGCGGCTCGCCGCCTCCGGCCAGGACAAGGCCGTGCGGCTGCGGCACCGCGACTGGTGCCGGGACCTGGCGGCGAGGTCTGAGGCGGAATGGTTCGGCGAGCTGCAGATGGACTGGCTCGGACGCCTGGCCCAGGAGCAGGGCAATGTGCGGGCCGCGCTGGAGTTCTGTCTGAGCGAGCCGGGTGAGGCGTGGGCCGCCCTCGAGGTCGCCGCCGCCATGTGGAGCCATCGGCTGTCGTGGAGCTCGCCGAGCGAAGGGCACCATTGGCTGGAGCGAGGGCTCGCGCAGGAGCCCGATGCCGAGGCCATCCGGGCCAAGGCCCTGTGGGTGGACGCGTGGCTCGTGCTGCTGCGCGGGGACCCGGATGCCGCGAAGCCGCTGCTGGAGGAGTGCCGGACGCTGGCGGAGCGGCTCGGTGACGAGGCCCAGCTCGCCGGCGCCGTGCACATCACCGGGTTCTCCGCGTTGCTGGCCGGCGATTTCGCGCGGGCGTCCACGCTGCTGGAAGAGGCCCTGGTCCGGCGGCGCGCCCTCGGCAACCGGGGCCATGCGTGGGTGGTGCTCTTCCAACTGGCGATGACGGCCGTTCTCATGGGCGATCCACGTTCCGCGGAGCTTTGTGAGGAGGTGCTGGAGACCTCCAGGCAGGCGAAGGCCGAGTGGTCGGTCTCCTACGGGCTGTGGGTCACGGCGCTCGACCGGTGGCGGCAGGGCTCTCTGCGGGACGCCGTGACCATGATGCGGGAGGCCGTACGGCTGAAGCTGCGCTGCAACGACCATCTGGGCCTCGCCCAGTGCATCGAGGGACTGGCCTGGATCCTGACCGACGACAAGCAGTACGAGCAGGCCGCCCAGATGCTGGGCGCCGCGCACGGGGTCTGGAGATCGATCGGTACGTCGCTGTCCGGGCTCCGGCACCTGGCGGGTGCTCACGACCGGTGCGAGGCCACCCTCCGGCAGAATCTCAGGGAGGGCAGGTTCAAGGCGGCCTTCGACCGGGGCGCGGAGCTCACCCCCGACCAGGCCGCCACCCTCGCGCTGGACGAAAGGGGCCAGGAAGGCGTCCCGCCGGAGACAGACGTGGCCTCCGTGCTCACCCGCAGGGAACGGGAGATCGCCGAATGCGTCGCGAAGGGCTTGAGCAACAAGGAGATCGCCGAGTCCCTGGTCATCTCGCAACGGACCGCGGAATGCCATGTCGAGAACATCCTCCGCAAGCTGAACTTCACGTCCCGGTCGCAGATCGTCAAAACCTGGGCCTCGCGCCAGTCCGACCAAGAGTGACCCGGGGCCTTTGACCTTGGGTTATGTACGATGAAACGGATATTCGGCGAGCTCGATGAGCCTGTCCGCCGGGTGGTGAAGTCCCGCGGAGACAGCTGTGCACGACGACATCCGCCCGGCCGGGCCGGGATCAACGACCGTCCCCGATCCGCTTGTCAGGATCCGGGGGCTGCGCAAGCACTTCGGCGGCATCCACGCGCTGCGGGGAGTTGATCTCGACCTCCGCGGCGGCCACATCCTGGCCCTGCTCGGCGCGAACGGCGCCGGCAAATCGACGCTGATCAAGATCCTGGCCGGGATCCACCACGCCGACGGCGGAGAGGTGATCGTGGCCGGCCATCCGCTGGGCAGCCAGGCCGCGTCCGGCAGCATGGCGTTCATCCATCAGGATCTCGGCCTCGTGGCGTGGATGACCGTCGCGGAGAACATCGCCCTCGGCGCCGGATACGCACGCCGCGGCGGATTCATCTCCTGGCGCGGGGTGCGCCGGCGCGGCAAGGACGCTCTCCGGCGAATCGCCTCTCACCTCGACCCGGACGCGCCGATCGCGCGGCTCACGCGCGCGGAACGCTCGCTCGTCGCCATCGCCCGCGCGCTGGCCACGAACGCGAAGATCATTATCTTCGACGAGCCGACCGCCGCCCTGCCCGCCGCCGACTGCGTCGTCCTCTTCGACGTCCTGCGTACGGTCCGCGACCAGGGCCACGGGATCCTGTACGTCACTCACCGGCTCGACGAGGTCTACCAGGTCGCCGACAGCGTCGCCGTCCTGCGCGACGGACGCCTCGTCAGCCAGGGCCCGCTCACCGGCCGCCCGCCGGCCGATCTCGTCCGTGACATCGTCGGCAGGGAGCCCAGGGTGCACCGGCATCGGATCCACAGGCCCGGAGACGTCCTCCTGAGCGTGGCCGACCTGCGTACCGGCCAGGCGGGCCCGGCCGGGTTCGCCCTTCGCACCGGCGAGGTGCTCGGCCTCGTGGGACTCGCCGGCGCCGGGCACGAGGACATCGGACGCGCGCTGGCCGGCGCGCGTCCCATCGTGTCCGGCCGTGTGCTCCTCGCCGGCCGCCCGTACCGGCCGGCTTCGGTCGCGGCCGCCGTCCACGCGGGCGTCGGGCTCGTAACCAGCAACCGCCAGGAGGAGGCCGCTGCCGGGGACCTGAGCGTGCGGGAGAACCTGCTGGCGAACCCCGCCACGCGCGGCCGCTCGCCGCTGAGCCCGACCGGATCGCGCCGCGAGCGCGCGGAAACGGCGGCGGTCATCACGCGACTGCGGGTCAGCCTCACCGACACCGAAGCGCCGTTCGCCGCGCTGTCGGGAGGAAATCAGCAGAAGGTGCTGATCGGACGCTGGCTCGGGGCTCGCCGCCGGCTGCTGATCCTCGAGGAGCCCACGGCCGGCGTCGACGTCGAAGCGAAGTCCGAGATCTACCGCCTGCTCGGCGAGTCCCTGGCGACCGGGATGGCCGCCCTCCTCGTCTCCGCCGACTTCGGGGAAGTCGTGAACATGTGTGACCGGGCGCTCGTGTTCGCGCGAGGTGCGGTGATCGCCGAGCTGAGCGGCGCCGCCCTCACCGTCGCCGCCCTCACCCGCGCTGCCACCACCGACCAGGCGGACCGTTGCTGACCAGAGAGCTCGTACGGCGGCGACTCTCGGCCGGCCATCTCATCGGCGGATACGGGTTGCCGGCGCTGGCCTTCGTCCTGTTCGTCGTGTTCGCACTCGTCCTGCCGGACACGTTCCCCACGGCGGCCAACCTGACGGCGACCATCTCCGCCTATTCGATCATCGCGATCCTGGCGCTCGGCGCGATGATCCCCATCGTCGCGGGGAACTTCGACCTGTCCATCGGCTACGGCCTCGGCCTGGGCCACGTCATGACGCTGCTCCTCATCGTCAACGCCGGATGGCCGTGGCCCCAGGCCTGCCTGGCCGTGCTCGCCGGCGGGATCGCGGTCGGCGTGATCAACGGTTTCCTCGTGGAGTACGCGCGCATCGACTCGTTCATCGCCACCCTGGGCACCGGCAGCGTCCTGTACGCGATCACGGGCTGGGTGACCGCCGGCGCCCGGATCTTCCCCGGACCGCAAGGCCTGCCCGCGGGCCTCACCGACCTGTACGACTCGAGGTTCCTCACCCTGCCGATCCCCGCGTCCTACGTCCTCGTCCTGGCCGTCGTGCTCTGGATCGTGCTGGAGCGTCTCGCGCTGGGTCGCTACCTCTACGTCATCGGCTCGAACCCGCGGGCGGCGGAACTCGTCGGCATCCCCGTCCGCCGGTACGTCATCCTCGCCTTCGCCGGCTCCGGCCTGGTGACCGGCTTCGCGGGGATCCTGCTCGCCGCCCAGCAGCAGATCGGCAACCCGAGCGTCGGGCTCGACTACCTGCTGCCGGCGTTCGTCGCCGCCCTGCTCGGCTCCACCACGATCAAGCCCGGGCGGGCCAACGCGTGGGGCACCATCGTCGCCGTCACCGTCCTCGCCATCGGGCTGTCGGGCATCAGCCAGCTCGGTGCCTATTTCTGGGTGACCCCCCTGTTCAACGGCGTCACCCTGCTCATCGCAGTCGGGCTGGCCGGCTACTCGGCGCGGCGCCGGATGCGTGAGGCACCCGCCGGGGGCCAGGGATGAACCTCGCCCGCCTCCTGCGCGGCGCGACGGCGCTGGCACTGGCCGCCGTGGTCGCCGGCGGCTGCTCTCGCGGCTCACCCGATCCCGCTCCGGACCCCACGCCCGGCCGGAACGGCTGCCCCGAGGTGGCGAACACGGCCAGGCAGGCGGTCGCGCGGGCCGAAGCGGTGAACACCCCTTGGGACGGTCCCACGAGCGGGCCGCGCGCCGTTCCCGGCAAGAGCATCGTCTTCGTCGCGTCCAGCATGACCAACCCCGGCGTGGCCGGCACCGCCAAGGGCGTCCAGGAGGCCGCGCGGACCATCGGGTGGCGCGTCCGCGTGATCGACGGCCAGGGCACTCCCGCCGGCATAGCAGCGGCCTTCGGCCAGGCGATCGCCCTCCGGCCGTCCGGGATCGTCATCGGCGGGTTCGACCCGGAGTCCGCGACCCAGCAGGTCAACCGGGCCAATGACGCCGGCATCCCGCTCGTCGGCTGGCACGCGACCACGTCGCCGGGGCCCAGCACGAATCCCAAGCTCTTCACCAACGTCACGAGCCGGGTGGAGGACGTCGCGAGGATCAGCGCGTACTGGATCATCGCCAGGTCGAACGGCACCGCCGGCGTCGTGATCTTCACCGACTCGTCGATCCCCTTCGCGGAGAACAAGTCCCAGCTGATCAAGAAGACCTTGTTGAGCTGCCGGGGCGTCGAGCTGCTCTCGTACGAGAACATCCCGCTTCCCGACGCGGGCAGCCGCACGCCGGTGGCCGTCTCGTCCCTCCTGGCCCGCTTCGCCGGGCGGTGGACGTACTCGGCCGCCATCAACGACGTCTACTTCGCCGACGCCGCTCCGGCGCTGCGCGCCGGCGGAAGGAGCGGCGCGGGACCGCCGTACTCCATCGGCGCCGGGGACGGAGACCCCTCGGCGTTCCAGCGCATCCGTGACCGGCAGTTCCAGCACGCGACCGTCCCGGAGCCGTTGAACGCCCAGGGCAGCCAGATCGTCGACGAGCTCAACCGCGCGTTCGCCGGCCACCCGCCCAGCGGCTACGTGACGCCGGTGCACCTCACCACGACGCAGAACGTGGACGACGCCACCTCATGGGAACCACGGGGCTACCGCGAGGCCTATCGGCGGATTTGGTTGGGATAGCAGGATCATCAGAGCCACAGGAACGACACACCGACCAGCGAAGGAATGCGCACCCATCGGGTGGAGACGCTGGCCGCGCCCGGTTACCTGATCGAGGTTGACGCGATCGCGGTCCTCGACTGAAGGCTGAGATGTCCGGCAAACCTCGCCACCTCGTCCTCCCGGCACCGGCAGCTGTTATTTCGGCTCCGACGACAAAGACCAGAAAGTGTACGGGGACACTCCGTGTCAGGCTCTCCATCAGCGATGCCGGGCACCCGGTGGTCGATGCGATGGACCGGCACCGGATGGATGCGCAGCGGGAGTTCCGCAGGTCGGGTGCGGAAGACGGACCCTGCGCGGGCTTGGGCAGCGGACTGAGACCCACTCCGTTCACCCTGTGGGGGATCAAGGAGGCGCGGAGAAGGAGGGCGTCGGCGAGGTGGCCGTTTAGCGGAAGTCCTCTTCGGCGGCGTCACGCAATCCGGAGGGCGGGACCGGGATGGCGGGGAACGGGTTGTCGGGCAGCAGAATGACCCGGCGCGCCCGGCGCGGCTGCAGGGCGGCGTCGAGATGGAGCAGCGCCGCGCCGATGCCGGCCGCGCCGGCCATGTAGCCGGTGTCGGCGCTCACCTCGCCGGGGCGAAGCCGCCGGTACGCCTGATACCAGCGGAATCCGCTGCCATCGTGGCCGTCGGCGGCACCGATGAGATGCTCGGCGAGTTCGCGAGCGTACGCCAGATAGGCGTCCTTCCCGGTCTCCGCCCACAACCCCACGAACAGTTCCAGCAGCCCGGCGGTGCCGCAACACTGGCAGGCCACGTTCCAGAACCCGGCCGTCCGCCGCCCCGGGACCCCGCTGCGCACGATGCCGCCGGCCAGGCGCTCCACCCACTCCAGGTGGCCGGGATCGCCGGTGACCCGGTACAGCTCGTAGAACATGCGCGCCACGCCCGCCGAGCCCGAGCAGAACCCGAGATAGTGCAGCCCGCGCTCCTGCGGCACGTGGTGCGGGACGACTGCGCACTCGCCGCTCACGACGCTGACCTCACGGACGAAGCCGGCGCCCCGGCCGGCCGCCTCCAGGAAGAGCCGCTCGCCGGTGACGCCGTACAGGCGAGCCAGGAGGAAGGCCGTCCCGGCCGTCCCGGCGAGGAACCCCGGGGTGACCGCGTCCACGGGCAGGTCCGGGCAGTCGCCGAACCGGTGGCCGGGCACGGCCAGGGCGGCGATGCGCGCTCCGGCCGCCATCGCGATCTCCTCGCAGCCGGGCGCGCCCAGCGCGGTGGCGGCCCGCAGCAGCCCGATCACGATCCCGCCGTCGCCGCGCTGCGCGGGATCCCCTGTCCAGCCGGGGCCGCCGTCCAGCGCGCGGGCCGCGCCGGCGACATGCTCGGCCGCGGCCAGGGCCTCCTCCTCGAAGGCGCTGTCACCGAGAGCCCACCCGGCCTCGATGAGCGCGACGACGGTGCCGGTCAGACCGTGATAGAGGGACAGGTCGTGCTGCTCCCGCCAGGTGGCGGCGAGGTATCGCGCGCCCTCACGGGCGTCCTCCAGGTAGGCCTCGTGCCCGGTCGCCGCGGCCAGTTCCAGGAAGAACAGCACGATCCCGGCCGCTCCCGCGTAGAGGGAGCCGGGTTCGGCGGCGGTGAGCGCGGACCTGCCACGGACATCGGGATTGGCGCTCCAGCGCCGCCCCGGCCCGTCGTCCACGGCGGCGGAGCGGATCCAGCGTCCCGCCATGATCGCGGCCGTCAGGGGTGTCTCGGCACGCTCGCTCGGCGAGCGGGTCCTGTCCAAACCCATTGCCCAAGTATCCCACACTTCTGGTAGGAAACACGTGTTTTCTGGAGGCGACGGCATCGAGGCGGTCCCAGGATAGCCGCCCCCGCACTCCGGTCAGAGCCGAACCGGGCGAGATCGTCCTGGGGGCGAAGGAAGGCCCGGGTGAGCGCCGGCGAGATCGTGGTGTTCGACTCCACCGGCACCGCCGTCCAGGACGTGGCCCTGGCGCAGGCGCTCTACGCCGCCGCGGTCAAGACCGGTGCGGGCCGCCGGCCACCTTGCGGGAGTGACGCGATCATCGGCCCCGGCTGAGATCTGCGCCGAACCCGGGGTCCGGGCCGTATGGCGATCCCCGGCCGGGTGCCGGATCCGCATTTCGCATGATCACCTCTCCTGCCTCTCCTGACGTCTCATGCGGCCGGTGAGGCATGGAGGGGGCGAGAGTCATGCGAGGAATGACACTAGACCGGGACGTCGAGGGTGACGGTGAGACCTGACGACACACTGCCCGTCATCGTGCCGAGCTGGCTCGTGTGCCCGTCGCTGAAGATGTTGTCGCTGTCCAGAGAGACCTCTCCCAGGGTGCGTACGCTCTCGCTGTAGCCGTCGGTCGCGTACACCATGTCACACGCGTCCTTGGGCAGCGCCACCTGCGAGGTCGCGATCTTGTTGTCGGACGTCGTGGCCTTGGCCAGGCTCGGATAGACCTCGAAATGGATGTGCGGCCACCGGCCCGGGTAGCAGGCGGGGAAGATGCTCGTGAAGGACACCTTGCCGCTGCCGTCGGTCTCCTGCACGCCACGCAGGTAGTTCTCGCCGGTGACGCTCTCGGAGTACATCGAGTAGTTGCCGTCGCGGTCGCAGTGCCACAGGTAGACCGCGGCGCCCGACAGCGCCGAGCAGCCGGCCGAGGTGTCCTGGACGGTCAGTTCGATGGTCAGGGGAACGCCCGCGGCGGTGCCCGAGCCCGAGCCGATGCTGGAGCGGATGTCGCTGCGGACGATGCCGCTCTGCGTGAGGATGTTCGGCCCGTTCGATCCGTCGCCCGGGTACGGGCCGGCGGTCTCCTCCGGGATCTCGGCGCAACCGCCGCCCGTCGCCGTCGCGCCCTGCGAGGCGGAGGACGTCGAGGCCGCGGTCGACGCGGTGCCGGTCGAATCGCCGGCGCAGCCGACCAGGGACGCCAGGCCGGCGCCGGCGAACAGGCCCAGGACCCGGCGGCGCTCCAGCAGTGTCGACATGTCGAACTGCAGCCCTCGGTCGAAGATGTCGTCGTGGTGGTGGCGCATTCCTACTCCATGCTGAGCATGCGCCGCTGCCGAACCGGCTCGAGGAGGGGGGCGGCGCATGGAGGTCCCTCATCTAAGCAGCTATGTGCGCGACCTGTCACGTCTCGGCACCTAAGTCTGCTTTGCGATAAAGCGCCAGGTTGCTGCTGGTGAGCACGATTTGCGGGGTGGGACGCGAACCCTGAAGGAGCTTCCCGCCGGTGCGCCCGCTCGCCGTGAAACCCGAGGTCCATGCCGGGATCCACGTGGACGGTCGCCTCGATGGAGCCGGCTGCATGAGATAACGTATGTTTACGTAAACATCCCCCTCAGACGATCTCCCTGTGATGACAGGCAGGAGTGGTAGTGACAGCTGATCACGGGCCTCGCTGGCTTCGCTGGCCCTCGGAAACCTCGCGCGGACGGCTGGCCTTCGGCGCGGACTACAACCCGGAACAGTGGCCCCAGGAGGTATGGGAAGAGGACGTCCGGGCGATGCGTCGCGCCGGAGTCAACATCGTCTCGCTGGCGATCTTCTCGTGGGCGCGGCTCCAGCCGAGTGCCGACCAGTGGAACTTCGACTGGCTGGACCAGGTGATGGACCTGCTCCACGCGAACGGCATCGCCGTGGACCTGGCGACCGCGACCGCGTCCCCGCCGCCGTGGCTCACCACCGCGCATCCGGAAATCCTTCCCGTCGACCACGACGGCCGCACGCTGTGGCCGGGCGCCCGCCAGCACTGGCGCCCCACGTCGCCGATCTTCCGGGAGCACGCCCTGCGCCTGGTCCGGGCCATGGCGGAGCGGTACGGAAGCCATCCGTCCCTGGCCGCGTGGCACATCTCCAACGAGCTCGGATGCCACAACGTCTACGACTTCTCCGACGACGCCGCCGCGGCCTTCCGAGTCTGGCTGCGCGACAGGTACGGCACGGTGGAGGAGCTGAACCGGGCGTGGGCGACGGCGTTCTGGTCCCAGGCGTACGGCGACTGGCAGGAGATCCTGCCGCCGCGCCTGGCCTCGTCCGGGTCCTATCCCAACCCGACCCAGCAGCTCGACTTCAAGCGGTTCTCCTCCGACGCCCTCAAGGACTACCTGAGGGCGGAACGCGACGTGCTGACCGAGCTGGCCCCCGAGATCCCGGTCACCACCAACTTCATGGTCATGGGCGAGATCAAGGGCATGGACTTCGCCGACTGGGCCCGTGAGGTCGACTTCGTCTCCAACGACCACTACATGCTGACCGGCCCGCAGGCGCGGGACGAGCTGTCGTTCTCGGCCAATCTGACCGGCTGGCTCGCGGGCGGTCAGCCCTGGTTCCTGATGGAGCACTCCACCAGCGCGGTGAACTGGCAGCCGGTCAACCTGGCCAAGAAGCCCGGCGACATGGCCCGCGACTCACTGACCCACGTGGCGTACGGGGCGGACGCCGTGTGCTTCTTCCAGTGGCGGCAGTCGGCGGGAGGAGCCGAGAAGTACCACTCGGCGATGATCCCCCACGCCGGTACCGACAGCGAGGTCTTCCGCTCGGTCGTGGACCTCGGCGCGACCCTGGAGGTGCTGGCGCCGATCGCGGGGACGCGCCGCCGCCGCGCCGCCGCCGCGATCGTGTTCGACTGGGACTCCTGGTGGGCCAGTGAGCTGGACTCCCATCCCACGTCGCTGCTGCGGTACCGGCAGGAGGCGCTGGACTGGTATTCGGCATTCGCGGCGGCGGGAGTGCGGGTCGACGTGATCGGCTCCGCAGAGTCGTTCGATCATTACGATCTGCTCGTCGCGCCGATCCTGCACGTCGTTCCGGGTGCGCTGGCCGATCGGCTGAGCGAGTACGTCGACGGCGGCGGTCATCTCGTCACCACCTATTTCTCGGGCATCGTGGACGAGGACGACCACGTGTGGCTCGGCGGCTACCCCGGCGCACTGCGCGAGCTGCTCGGCATCAGGATCGAGGAGTTCGGGCCGCTGCTGGACGGTGACCGGGTGGACCTCGACCTCGGCGTCTCCGGCACGCTGTGGAGCGATCGGATCGACGTCACCGGGACGGACGTCAAGATCGTCGCCAGCTACACGTCCGGCGACCACGCGGGCCGGCCCGCCATCACCACGCGCATCGCCGGAACCGGCTCGGCGTCGTACGTCTCGACCAGGCTGGGGCCCGAGGGCCTTGGCCCGGTGCTGGGGCAGTTCCTGGCGACCAGCGGGGTGAGTTCCGAACTTCCCGCCGCCGTCGCCGGAGCGGTGGAGCTGGCGGTCCGCGCCGGTGACGACGCCGACTACTGGTTCCTCATCAACCGCACCGACGAGAGCGTCGCCGTGGGCGAGGTGGCGGGCGAGGTCATCCAGGCGCCGTGTCTGGCCGCGGACCTCACCCTGGCACCGCGCCAGATCTGCGTCCTGCGCCGTCCGCACCGGGGCTGACGAGCATGCGAAGGGCCGGTCGCGGATTCCGCGACCGGCCCGGTGGGTCCTGCCGCCGATCAGGCGGGCGGCAGGACCGGGATGCCGTGAGGGTTACTGGACGCTGAAACCCTGTTCCTGGCCGTACTTGATGGAGGCGTCCTGCCATGCCTTCAGGCCGTCCTGCAGCGTGGCCTCGCCGGTGTACGCCTTGCCGACGGTGTCGTTGAAGATGCTGTTGGCGTAGACCTGGAAAGGCAGGTACTTCCAGCCGGGGACGACCTGGCTCGCCGACTCGGCGAGGACCTGGTTGACCTGCTGGTCACCGAAGTACGGGAACTTCTTGTCCTTGAAGTCCGCGGAGTTGAGGTGCGCCGTGGTGGCGGGGAACGCGCCGGCGTCCAGGCGGGTCTGCACTCCCTCGTCGACGCCGGCGTACTTGATGAAGGCGTAGGCGAGCGCCTTGTTGGTGCTGGCCTCCATGACGGACAGCGCGCTGCCGCCGTTCTCGGCGGTGGCCTTGCCGCCCGCCTCCCACTGCGGCATGGGGGCGACCCGCCACTTGCCCTTTCCGGCCTTGACGCCGCTCTCGAGGTTGGCGGGCATCCAGGCGCCGATCACGAGCGTGGCGATGGTGCCGTCACCCAGCCCCTTGAACCAGGCGTCGCTCCAGCCGGGGGTCGGCGCGAGGAGCTTCTCGCTGACGAGCTGCTGCCAGGCCGCGGTGACCTTCTGCGCGCCCGCGTCGGCGAAGTTGATGCCGACCTTGGTCCCGTCGACCTGGTAGGGCTTGCCGCCGGCCTGCCAGATCAAGCTGGTGGTGAAGCCGGCGTCGCCGGTGTCGCTGGTGATGTACGCCTTGGGGTCGGCGGCGTGCAGCTTCTTGGCCGCGGCGATGTACTCCTCCCAGGTCTTCGGCACCTCGATCTTGTGCTTGTCGAAGACCTCCTTGTTGTAGAAGAGGGCCATCGGGCCGGAGTCCATGGGGATGCCGTAGACCCCGCCACCGGTCTGGACGGAGCCCCACGGGCCGGGGGTGAAGGTGCCGTCGAGCTTGTCCGCGCCGAAGGCCTTCAGGTCGGCGAGCGACTTGCCGAGCGCGAACTGCGGCAGCGCGAAGTACTCGATGTGGGCGACGTCGGGGATGCCCGACCCGGCCTTGATCGCGTTCTGCAGAGCGGTGTACTGGTCGTTGCCTGTGCCGGCGTTGACCAGGTTGACCTTCACCTTCGGGTACTTGGTCTGGAAGTCGGTGACCACCTGCTTCAGTGTGGGCTCCCACGCCCAGACCGTGATGGTGCCACCGGCGTTCAGCGCGGCTTCGAGGTCGACGGCGGACGCGCTCGGGGCGGGGGCGGCGCTGGTGCCGCCGTCGCCGCCGCCGGAGCCACAGGCGGTGGCCAGCAGCGATACCGACAGTGCGGCGCCCAGCAGGAGAGCGTGGCGGCGGGTTGTCGTCATGGATGTCCCTTTCATGGGTGTACCTGCGGACGGTCGGGCGGGGCGCCGGTCATTGCTTGACGCTTCCGGCGGCCAGTCCCGACTGCCAGTACCGCTGGAGCAGCAGGAACGCGGCGATCAGCGGGACGATGGTGAGTACTGAACCGGTGATCACGAGATTGAAGATCGCCTCGCCGCCGGCGGTGGCCGCCTGAGCGTTCCAGCTCTTGAGCCCGACCGTGAGCGGATACCAGTCGGGGTCCTTCAGCATGATCAGCGGCAGGAAGTAGTTGTTCCACGTCGCGACGACGGTGAACAGCAGGACCGTGACGATTCCGGGTGCCAGCAGCGGCAGGCTGATGCGGAAGAACGTCTGGAACTCCCGCGCCCCGTCCACGCGCGCCGATTCGAGGATCTCGTCGGGGACGGCGTCGGCGGCGTACGTCCACATGAGATAGAGGCCGAACGGCGAGATCAGCGACGGAATGATGATCGCCCACGGGGTGTTGGTCAGGCCCAGGTCGGAGAACATCAGGAACGTCGGGACGGCCAGCGCGGTGCCGGGCACCGCGACCGCGCCGATGACGACCGCGAAGACCGCCTTCTTGCCGGGGAAGTCGAATTTCGCCAGCCCGTACCCGCCGACCGTGGCCAGCAGCGTGGCGCCGCCCGCGCCGACGACCACGTAGAGCACGGTGTTGAGCAGCCAGCGGGTGAAGATGCCGTCGCCGTAGGTGAAGGTGCCGGCGATGTTGTCGAACAGCGCGAAATCGCCGTCGAACCACAGGCCGAACGAGCCGAACAGCCCCTCCTGCGTCTTGGTCGCGTTGATCAGCAGCCAGGCCAGTGGGAGCAGCGTGTAGACCAGCATGATCGCGGTCAGGACGGTCAGCGTGACGCTGCGCCGGTTCCGGCGCGCGTGACGCCGGTGGCGGTGCCGGATCACCAGCGGGCCGGCGGAGCGGGTCTCGCGGGCGGTCGCGGGGGTGGCGGCGGTCATGGTCAGGCCCCCTTCCGCATACCGCGGAGCTGGACGACGTAGGCGATGATCATCGTGATCACGCCCATGACGATGGCGACGGTCGCCGAGTAGTTGAACTGCTGGCCGGAGAAGGACAGCGAGTACGCGTAGTAGTTCGGCGTGTAGTTGGTCGTGATCGCGTTCGGCGCGAGGTTCTTGAGGATGGCGGGCTCGTTGAAGAGCTGGAAGGTGCCGATGATCGAGAAGATCGTCGCGATCAGCAGCGCACCGCGCAGGGCGGGGAGTTTGATCGCCCACACGATCCGGAACTGGCCGGCGCCGTCCATCTCCGCCGCCTCGTACAGCGAGGGATTGACCACACGCAGGGCCGAGTACAGGATCAGCATGTTGTAGCCGACGAACTCCCAGGTCACGATGTTGCCGATGGAGGCGAGGATCAGGTCGGCCGACAGCGGGTCCGGCAGCGACACCCCGAGCAGTTCGTTCAGGTTGCGGATGAGGCCGAACTGGGTCCCGTACATGAAGCCCCACATCAGCGTCGCGACCACTGCGGGCACGGCATAGGGCAGGAACACCGAGATGCGGAAGAAACTCGACCCGTACAACCGCCCGCTGTCGATCGCGAGCGCCACCAGGAGCGCCAGGAACAACATGATCGGGACCTGCACGACCAGGAAGAGCGCCACCCGGCCGAAGGAGTCCCAGAACTGCGGGTCACTCAGCGCCTTGAGGTAGTTGTCGGCGCCGACGAAGGCGGTACCGCCGATCAACTGGGTGCGGAACAGGCTCAAGTAGATCGAGTACACGATCGGCGCCAGGAAGACGAGTGCGAACACCGCCATGAACGGGGCGACGAACCGCCAGCCCACCCACGATCGCCGCCTCCGGGGCGCCGCCCTCCGGCCGCCCTGCACTGCTGCGACCACCGGTTCACTCCTCCCTGCCGGGATACCCGACCTAGCGTGGGGTGTTTACGTAAACATAGACTGTGTGACGACCGCCCGGCAAAGCTGACCCTGGGTTGTCGGAGAAGATCTCACGGTTATGTTTACGTAAACTTCCGTGCGGTATCGTGGCACCGGCCACACGGGTCGTCAAGGTTTCCCGGACGTAAAAGGCCAGTTCGAAGGTCACAATTCGAGCGGCGGCGAAAGGGTGGACAAGGTGGAAGCAATGAGCCGGGGCGGTCGGGAGCCGGGCACGATGCCCAGCGGCGGCGCGCAGCGCGGCGGGTCGAGCATCCCGGGCGGGCGCCGCAAGCAGCGCGTCTCCATGGCCGACGTCGCCAAGCTGGCCGGTGTCTCGTCGCAGACCGTGTCGCGGGTCTCGAACGGCCACCCGAGCGTGGTCGACTCGACCCGCGAGCAGGTGCTCGCGGCCATGCGCGAGCTGGGCTACCGGCCCAACAGCGCCGCCCGCGCGTTGCGGTACGGCCAGTTCAACACCATCGGCGTCATCCTGTTCAACCTGTCCTCGACCGGCAACAGCCGTACGGTGGAGGCGATCGCCACCCACGCGGCCGCCGAAGGGTACGCCATCACGCTGATCCCCATCGACGTGCCGACCCAGGACAACGTCCTGGGCGCCTTCACCCGGCTGGGCGAGCTGGCCGTCGACGCGGTCATCGTCATCATCGAGGTCCACCTGCTCGACACGGGCACCGTGACCCTGCCCCCGGGCGTGCACACCGTCGTCGTGGACTCCGACGCGGGTGACCGCTACAGCGTCGTCGACACCAACCAGGCCGACGGTGCGCGCCAGGCCGTCCACCATCTGCTCGACCTGGGACATCACACCGTGTGGCACGTGACCGGGCCGCGCACGTCCTACGCCGGCCAGAGCCGCGCCCGAGCCTGGCGCACCACGCTCGAAGCGGCCGGCCGGCCGGTCCCGGAGCCCCTGCACGGCGACTGGTCGGCCGATTCCGGCTACACCGCCGGTCTGGCGCTCGCCGACGAGCCCGGCTGCACGGCGGTGTTCGCCTCCAACGACCAGATGGCCCTCGGGCTGCTGCGCGCCTTCCACGAACGCGGCCGCGTGGTCCCGGACGAGATCAGCGTGGTGGGCTTCGACGACATCCCCGAAACCGCCTGCTACATCCCGCCCCTGACCACCGTCCACCAGGATTTCGCCGAGGTGGGCAGGAGATGCGTGCAGCGCGCCCTCCTCCAGATCCGCGAAGGCCAGGCCGCGCCGCCGGGCACCGACCTCGTCCCGACCCGGCTGGTCGTCCGCGGCAGCACGGCCCGCGCCCGGGAAGTGACGATCTAGTCGCCCGGCAGGGCCGGGGCGAGGATGAACCTCGTCGTCGCCCACGCGACGTACAGCAGGGGCGAGCACAGGAGCAGGAGGCCGATCACCGGCTTGACCAGGATGACGGCCACGGCCAGCCCGAGCACGACGAGAGTCGCGGCGGCCAGATACCAGCGCCGGGCCACGAGGTAGAGGCAGGGACGGACGAGGGCGCGCAGCCGTGAGGCCGCGCCGGGCGACTCCGCGAGCAGCACGATGACGGCGAAGGTCACGGCGACCACCAGGGCCGCCGCGGTGGCGAAGAACGGCGTGAGCGCGGGCCCCCAGGCGGTGCGCGAGACCACCACGGCGTCCACGGCCAGCATGCTCACGGCCGCCGCGCCGGCCGCCCAGACGGCTGTCGCGCGGGCGGCGGTCCGGCGGTAGCCATGCCAGAACGTCCGGAACACCACCGTCGATCCCTCGTCCAGCGCGGCGAAGCAGCGGAAGGCGCCGCCCAGCGCGGGCGCGCACAGGGACGACAGCACCACGAAGAACGGCCACGACGCGAACGGGTCCCGGACGATCGCGAGCGCCGCCAGCAGCGGCGAGCAGGCGACGGCGAGCAGCACGTTCGTCATGAGGCCGACGTAGACGGTGTCGAAGATCTTCTCGTACGTGGTCTGGCCGGCCGGCCGCAGCAGGCTGCGCAGCCCCGCGCCGTTCCCGTGCGCGCTCATCCCTTCAGCCCGCTCGTCGCGATGCCGCGGATGAAGAACCGCTGCCCGAACAGGAAGACGACCAGGATCGGCAGCACCGACAGCACCGCGCCGGTCATGATCATGGCGTATTCGGCGTCGTACACGCCGTCGAACGACCGCAGACCCAGCTGCACGGTCCACAGCCGGTTGCTCGTCAGGTAGATGAACGGCCCCATGTAGTCGTTCCACGTGTTCACGAAGGTGAGCAGGGCCAGGCTGGCGAGCGCCGGCTTGGACAGCGGCAGCATGATCCGCCAGTAGATGCCGTACTCGCTCAGCCCGTCGATCCGCGCCGCCTCGCACAGATCGTCCGGGATCGACATGTAGTACTGGCGCATGAGGAACACGCCGAACGCCCCGAACGCCTGCAGCAGGATGATCGACCAGAACGTGTTGGTCAGCTCCGCCCGCTGCATCATGATGTACTGCGGCACCATGTACGCCTGCCAGGGCACGGCGATGGTGCCGATGTAGGCGAGGAAGAGCGCGTCCCGCCCGGGAAAGCGCACCTTGGAGAACCCGTACGCCGCGAAACTCCCGGTGAGCACCTGCAGCAGCGTGATCGTGACGGACAGGAACGCCGAGTTCCCCAGGTACGTCAGCATCGGGATGCGATCCCAGATCTCCACGAAGTTCGACCAGCGGAACTCCCGCGGGATCCACTCGATGGGGATGGTGAAGACCTCGTTGTCCTGCTTCAGCGAGGACGACAACATCCACGCGAACGGCACCAGCACCAGCACCGCCACGGCGACGAGCGAGACGTACGCCAAAGTCATGCGGATGAGACGCCGGCCGCGGCGGTCCTGACCGCCGGGCGCCGCCGGCGGGCGCGGCCGGGCGGCGGCCGGGGGAGCCTCGTGCACCGTGGTCATCGGGCGCTCCTCCGTTCGTTGATACGGAACTGGACGACGGTCACGACGAGGACGATGAGGAAGAGCACCAGGGCGATCGCCGACGAGTAGCCGAACTTCCCTTCGGTGATGCCCTCCCGGTACACGAGCTGGGCCAGCACCAGCGTGCTGCGGCCCGGGCCGCCTTCGGTCATGACCAGGATGAGGTCCAGGACCTTGAAGCTCTGGATGGTCAGCATGACGACGACGAAGAACGTCGTGGGCCGCAGGCACGGCAGCGTGACGCTCCAGAAGCGCTGCCAGGCGTTCGCTCCGTCCACCCGGGCGGCCTCGTAGTACTCCTGCGGGATCGTCTGCAGGCCGGCCAGATAGAGCACCATGTAGTACCCCATGTCCCGCCACACGCTGGTGACGATCACGGCCGGCATCGCCCAGTCCGGACTGGCCACCCACTTGGGCGGATCCGCGATGCCGAGCGCTTCGAGGAACTGGTTGATCGGACCCGCCGTCGGGTTGAACAGCATGTTCCACACGACCGCGACGGCGACCAGCGAGGTGATGTACGGGAAGAACGCCGCGGTGCGGAAGAACTGCACGCCGCGGATCTTCCGGTTCAGCGCCATCGCCAGGCCGAGCGCGACGACCAGCGTCAGCGGGATGTGGCCGACCGCGTAGTAGAGCGTGTTGCGCAGCGCGACGTGGAAGTTCTGGTCATCGAGCAACTGCTGGAAGTTGTCCAGCCCCACCCACTCCGGCGTGCTGTAGGAGTCCCACTCCAGGAACGCCAGCGCGAACGCGGCGAACATCGGAATGAGCGTGAACAGCGCGAAGCCGATGAAGTTCGGGAGGATGAAGCTCCATCCGACGAGGATGTTGCGCCAGGCCCGCCGGCGACCGGCGGCGGCGGTCGGCGGCGGCTGCGTTATTACCTGAGCCATGGTCGTCCTTCGAGGTCGTTCGGGGAGACGCGGCGGGCCCGGATGCCTCCGGGCCCGCCGCCGGTCCTTAGTTGAGGACTTCGCCCTTGACGCGCTCGTTCATTTCCTTGATGCCGTCGGCGGCCGTCTTGTCGCCGACCATGATGAGCTGGTGCTCTTCGTTGAGGATCGTGTCGATGTCGGAGGTCTTGTCGCTGACCGGCATCTCCAGCACGACCTTGTCCGGCTCGAACGCCTTCTTGGACACCTCGTCGGTCGGCATGCCCTTGATGGAGAAGTAGGCCGAGGTGATCTCGGGGCTCTGCAGCGCCGGCACCACGCCCACCTTGGTGATCGCCTCGGCGCCGGCCTTGCTCGCGGCGAACTGCACGAACTTCTTGGCCGCGTCGGCGTGCTCGGCGCGTTTGTTGACGGCGAAGGCGGTCGGCGAGCCGAAGGTCGTCACGCCCGAGCCGCCCGGGCGCTGCGGCATCGGGGCCAGCCCCCACTCGGCGTCGGTCTTGCCGTTCGCCTTCGCCTCCAGGATGCCGGAGATGTACCAGGTGCCCATGGGCAGCATGGCGGTCGCGCCGGTCTCGAACATCGTCCGGTAGTCGGACTTCTGCGAGGTCGCGGTGCCGAAGTCGAGGGTGGCGCCGGCCTTCTGCAGGCCGAGGGCCACGTTGTACTGGTCGGTAAAGAAGGAGTAGTCACCGCTGAGCTGGTCGCCGCCGGTCTGCGCCGCCGAGACGGCCTGCACCACGGAGCGCCAGGTGTGGTGGTAGGTGCCGTAGGCCTTCTTGCCGTCCACGGTCTTCGTGAGCTGCTGCGCGAGCTTCGCGTACTCGTCCCAGGTCATGTTCTGGGGGTACTTCACGCCTGCGTCGTCGAAGAGCTTCTTGTTGTAGTAGAGGAGCCAGAAGTCCTGCCGGTACGGCATCGCGTAGTACTTGCCGCTCACGTCGAAGGCGTCCAGGCCCGCGAGCTTCGAGGTGTCGCCCGACTTGACCAGGTCGGTGAGCTCGAGAAGCTGCCCCCGGCTGGAGTAGCGCGCGTAGTCGGTGACGTTCTTCATCGTGATCACGTCGGAGGTGTCGCCGCCGGCGAGCATGGTCGTGATCTTCTCGGGATAGTCGTCGGCGAGGATGTCCACCGGCTCGATCTTGATGCCGGGGTTCGCCTGCTCGAAGGCGGTGAACAGGGCCTTGAACTCGGGGGTCTTGGCCATGTTCCACACCGTGACGCTCAGGGTGACGTTCCCGCCACCGCCGGCCTCCGGCTCGCCTCCGGAACCGCAGGCGGTCACGGCGAGCGAGAGCGCGGCCACGGCTCCCAGGCTCTTCACAAGGTGGCGTCGCACGTGGGCCCTTCCAGAGGTGTTCGAAGCGATCATTGATCCGGTCTCCTTTCCATCGAGCCGGTCTCAGGGCTCAGGCGCTAACCACGAACTCGTCGGCGGTCACGGCCGCGTGGGGCGGCTGACCGGACAGGTAGCGTTCGAGCTCGTCGAGCGCGCTCTCACTCATGCGCCGGGTCTCCGATCCGAGAGAGCCGGCGATGTGGGGGGTGATCATGACATTGGGCAGGTCGTACAGCAGTGAGTCGGCCGGCAGCGGCTCCGGGTCGGTGACGTCGAGCATCGCGTCGATCCGTCCCGCGGCACACTCGCGCTCCAGGGCGGCGGTGTCCAGGACGGCGCCGCGCGCGGTGTTGATGACGGTCGCCCCGTCACGCAACAGGGCCAGTTCCGCGGCCCCGATGAGGTGACGGGTGGACGGCAGCGCCGGGACGTGCAGGGTGAGCACGTCACAGCGCGGCAGCAGTTCGGGCAGCGGGACGAGACGGCCGCCGGCCGCCGCCACCTCGGCCGGGTCCGCGTAGGGATCGGCGACCAGGATGTCGACCTCCAGCGTGCGCAGCCGTTCGACGACCCGGCGCCCCGTGCGGGAGAAGCCGACGACGCCGATCGTGCGCCCGCGGTTGGACAGCTCTCCACGGCGGGTCGAGTACGACCAGTCGTCGCGGTGCTTGCGCGCGTCCTGGGCGAGGAACGGCGCCTTCTTGCCGGCGAAGACGATCGCGGCGAGCGTGAACTCGGCCACCGGGATCGCGTTCTCGTCGGCGGCGTTGGTCACCAGGATCCCGCGCCGCCACACCTCGTCGGTGACGAACGTGCGCACCGTCCCCGCACAGTGGAAGATCGCACGCAGCCGCGGCGCGTCGGCGAGCCGCTCGGCCGTCAGCTCCGGGCAGCCCCACGAGGTCACGAGCACCTCGACCTCGCGCAGGCGGCGCCGTACGCGGGCCGTGTCGAGGTCGTGGGTCACGATCGGGTCGGTGAGCTCGACGAGACCGTGCAACCGGCGTAGCTGCGGCTCCTGGAACTGCACGCTGAACTTCGCGGGGTCCATGACCAGCAGGGCCTGTGGCCGTGCGTCCTTCACTCGAGTCCTTTCGGGCGGCAAGCGCTTACCAATGCCGCAGAGCATGTCCGATCGTTTCAATCAGGTCAATACCTTGTTAATCAGAACGATCACGTTATCTGATCGATATTGATCGAATGAGCGGCAAATCCCGGCCTGGCGCCTTGACGTGGCACGAAGCGTTCGCGTTACATCATCACGTCCGATCACTTTTCACACACAGGAGCACCCATGCGCATGCTGCGGGAGTTCGACGACCTGCGGCTCTCGCCCTACACCGGCTGGACCCGGAACCACTGGGCGGCGCTCGCCGATCACCTCCTGCTGTCGGCCCGGCGCTACGCCTCGGACTCGCACGCGCGCATCTCGTTCCCCGGCCCGCCGGGCGGATACGGGGCCGACGTCGACGCGCTGGAGGGCTTCGCGCGCACGTTCCTGGCCGCCGGATTCCGGGTGGCCGGAGAGGGCGGGCGTGACCCGCTGGGCCTGATGGAGTGGTACGCGCAGGGGCTCGCCACCGGCACCGATCCGCATTCGCCCGAGCGCTGGGTACGCCTCGACGAGCACGGCCAGGCCAAGGTCGAGGCCGCGTCCATCGCCCTGGTGCTCCACCTGACCAGGCCGTGGTTGTGGGACCGGCTCGATCCCGTCGTGCGGGAGCAGGTCGTGGACTATCTCGCGCCCGCGATCGGCTCGGACTACCCTCCGATCAACTGGGTCTGGTTCCAGATCGTGGTCGAGCAGTTCCTCGCCTCCGTGGGCGGCCCCTTCGAGCGCAAGGACATCGAGGAAGGACTCGCGCTCTCCGACGGCTTCGCGCGGGAGGGCGGCTGGTATGCCGACGGCGCCGAACGCGCCTACGATCACTACGCCGGATGGGCGCTGCAGTTCTACCCGCTGATGTGGTCCGAGATGGCCGCGGGCGACCCGGCGGCCGACTCGCGGCGGCCGGTTTACCTCCAGCGGCTCGAGCGCTACCTGCACGACGCCGTCCACCTCGTCGGCGCCGACGGATCCCCGCTCATCCAGGGGCGCAGCCTCACCTACCGGTTCGCCGCCGCCACGCAATTCTGGGCCGGCGCCCGCGCGGGCGTCGCGACCCCCGCGCCCGGCCTCCTGCGCCGGGCCGCCTCCGGCATCGCCCGCCACTTCACCGACCGCGGAGCGCCCGGCGACGACGGGGTCCTGACGCTCGGCTGGCACGGGGCCTGGCCGCCGATCGCCCAGTCGTACTCCGGGCCGGGCTCGCCGTACTGGGCCGCCAAGGGCCTCTTCGGGCTCACCCTGCCCGCCGACCACCCGGTGTGGACGGCCGTCGAGGAACCGCTGCCTGTCGAGTCCGGCGACTTCCAGCTCGCCGTGGCCGCGCCCGGCTGGCTGGTCAGCGGCACTCGCGCCGACGGCGTCGTACGCGTGGTCAACCACGGCACCGATCATTCACGCCCCGGGACGCACCTCACCGACTCGCCCCTGTACGCGCGGCTCGGATACTCGACCGCCACCTCGCCCCTGCTCGCCGGCGAGCATGCCGCCGATCCGCTGGACCAGTCGGTCGTGATCCTCGACGAGAACGAGCGGCCCAGCCACCGGACGGGTTTCGAGACGCTCCGCGTCGATCGTCTCCCCACCGGCACGCTGCTCGGCGCGTCCCGCTGGCAGGCCCACTGGGTCTCCCCCGAGGGCGACCAGCGTGACCACGGCTCCGGACAGTCGGGAACGGTCCGCCTCGGGCCGTGGATCGACGTGATCTCCGCCGTACGCGGTCCCTGGGAGGTGCGCCTGGTACGGCTGTCGGCCCCGGCCGGGGAGCGGCCCGGCCCGCTGCGGGCCGGCGGATGGCCGCTCCCCCAGGGTCACGCCGGCTGCTCGCGCGTCATCCCGGGAGCCGGGTTCGACCTGTCCGGCACGACCACGGCCGAGGACTCCACGCCGCTCGCCCCGGGCACGCTCGTCCCGTGGTGCGCCACCAGCGCGCCGGCCCTGCCGGACACGTGGTACGACGCGGCGGTGTACCTCGGCGGGCAGGAGCCGGGCGACCCGCCGGTCCTGTCCTGGGACGGCCCGGCGCTCGCCCGTCTGACCTGGCCGGACGGAACGGCCGACGTCCTGTCCCCCTCAGCGGCGGCTCGATGACGACGCCGAGGAGGAGCGCACGATCAGGCGCGGCTCGATGACGACGCGGTGGGCCGGCCGTTCCGGATCCCGGTCCGCCATGCGGGCCGCGAGCAGCCCGAACGCCGCCCGCCCGATGGCCGCCTTGGGCGGCCGGACAGCGGTCAGCGGCGGGTCGCACAGCTCGGCCACCTCGTCGTCGTAGGTCACCACGGCGAGATCGGCGGGCACCCGGATGCCGCGTTCCTGGGAGCGAGAGACCAGGCTGATCGCCTCCGGGTCGGAGTGGACGAGCAGCGCCGTCGTCCCGGAGACGACGCACTGGTCGATCACGCCGTCGAGCACCTTCGGCCACTCGGGATCCCGCTGGTCGACCGTGTCGGCGTCCGGTGTGCCGTCGAGCAGGAGGCCCAGTTCCTCGCACGCCTGCCGCCAGCCGCGCCGCACGTGCGGGGCCGTCGGGCTCTGGAAGGTGGTGATCAGGCCGATGCGCCGGTGGCCGAGCGCGGCCAGGTGGCGTACGGCCATGGCCGCCCCGAACGCGTGGTCGCTGACCACGGACTCCATCGTCTCGTGATACGGGCCGACGGTCGCGGTGCGCTCGATGAGGACCACCGGCACGCCCGCGCCCTGCAGCCATCGCACCAGTTCCTCCCCCTCGTCACCGGCGGTGGTCGGCGCCACCAGCAGGCCGTCCACGCCCACCGCCTCGACCAGCCGGGCGAGCTGGCGGCGCTCGTCGGCGGCCCGGTAGGTGGCGCCGCGCAGCACGATGCGGGCTCCGGAGGCCGCCGCGGCCTCGCGGACCCCGCGGATCACGTCGGGCCAGTAGTAGCTCACCGACGGCACCACCATCCCGACCGTGACCTGCCCCTCGGCGGCCGCCGTCGGTTCCGGCGCCGGACGCGGCGGCGGGGACTCGTCACGGCCGTCGCCCGCGAGCGTGTCGGCCACCGCTCCGCCGTGCAGGACGGCCCCGCCGCGGACGCGGCGGACGAGCCCCTGGGAAGAGAGCAGCGCGATGTCGCGGCGGATGGTGATGGCGGAGACGTCCAGCTCAGTCGCGAGCTCGTTGACGCGTACGACGCCGCGCCTGCGCAGCAGCTCGACCACCTGGGCGCGGCGCTCGTCCGGCAACGGCCCCGGCGAGTCTGACACTGTCATTCCTGCACCCCCACCTGGATGTCGAAGGCGCCGCGCGCCGTGCCGGGCAACTGCAACTCCAGCCGGGTCAAGTGATCGCCCCACACGTCCGAGAGCATGGGGTCCTCCAGCGTACGGACGGTGAGCGCGGCCGTCACGCGCTCCGGGTCCCAGGTGACGAGCGCGGCCCGCCCGCCGTCGGCCGGCCGGACGACGACCTGCCCGGCGGACGGCCGCTCGACCTGCCCGGCCAGCAGGAAGTGCAGGACGCTGGGGTCGCCGTCACCGGCGAGGCTCCACACGTCCTCGATCGTGACCCGCGATTCGCGCCGGTCCAGCCGGGCCGTCCGCCACCATCGCGCCGGCTCCGGCAGCGGGTAGGCGGCGGCCAGGTCCAGCCGTACCTCGAAGAGATCGGGTTTGTCCACCACCTCGACGTCACGAGCCCGGAACCGGCCGCCCTGCCCCTGCTCCGCGCCCCGGATCACGGGGACGTTGTGCCAGCCGCTCCGCATCGTCCAGATCGCGTAACGGTCCGGCCCGAACGTCTGCGCCGTGTACGTCGGCCGGCCGGCGTCGACGAGCACGGGCACGCCGTCCACGGCGACGACGACGGAGCCGACGTCGTTGTGGTTGTGGTGCTCGTCGTTGTGCCCGCCCTTGATCGCCAGCGTGAGCCCGCGTGCCGTCCCACCGGCCGGACGCGCGACGCCGACCTGCGTGCCGGGCAGCCAGACCGTGGGGACCAGCGGCGGCTCGCCCCCTCCGGCTCCCAGCCATTCGGCGTCGGTGAGCTCCCGCAACGCCCGCCCGAGCTCGGCCGCGGCCGGAACCGCGGCCCCGCGCCGGGACACCGCGTGCCGGACCCCGTCGTGCTCGCCGAGCCGGCGCGCCCAGCGGTACGGCACGTGCCACGGCTGATCGGCCGGGGGCCGGGCCCGCGCGTCGGCCAGGTTGAGATACCACGGCCCGCCCAGGTGCATGCGGTGCGGGAACCGGACCGTCTCGCGCACGACCGGGATCCCGGTCGCGTCGAGCGCCCCCGAGGTGGCGTGTTCCAGGACGTCGAGCGCCTCGAGCGCGCGGCACGCCCCGTTCCACCAGTATTCGTAGCCTTCGTCGACGGAGCCGTCGTCCGGCAGCGCCGCGAGGTAGCGATCGATCCCCGCCACGGACAGGGCGACCTGGCGCGCCCGGTCCTCTCCCGGCTCGGCCAGGCGCAGCGCGGCGACGAGCACGTTGCCGCAGATCCACGGGCACCAGTTGTGCACATCGCCGTCGAGCCCCAGCCAATGCCAGTCCTGCCGCAGGACGAACGGATCCAGCACCCGCCCGCGCACCTCCGCGCGCACCCGTTCCCGTATCCCGGGAAACCGCGCGTCCAGCTCCGCTCCGAGAACGTGATCGGCCCAGGCCAGCTGGGCGGCGACGTCGGCGGCGCCGAGATCGAGGCACGGCGCGGCCATGTCGGGCAGCACCGTCCCGCGCGGACGGCACGACTCCTCGTGCGCCGGCCAGCACCACGAGCTCTGCTCGCACAGCTGGACGATGCCGTCGGCCGCCTCGTCCAGCCAGCCGCTCTCGCGGCTCGCCACCGCCATGAGCACCGCCCGGGTCAGCCGGTCCTGGCGCTCGAACACGTTGCTCTCGTACACCGTCCGGTTCCCGTCGCGGAAGAACCGCGCGTACTGCGACGCCAGCGGTTGCGGCCAGGGCGTGCCCACCTCGGCCTCGGCCCGCTCGCGGACGCTGACGAGGGTCCCGGCCGGGATCCGGTCCCAGACCGCCGCCCCGGCGGCGGGCACCGGCAGCGCCGCGTCCGGCGGCAGCAAGGTGCGGGCCAGGCCGTCCGGCGAAGCCGCGGCCTTCCAGGCGGCGAGCAGCGGGCCGGGTGCTGTCTCCGTCCGGCGGGCTGATGAGCCGGTTGCGGTGTTCGTCATTGTCCTCCTCGCCGACAGCTCATACTACCGATCGAAAATGATCGAAGTTGAATCAACGAGGGCTCTCTTGGGAAAACTGATCGTACGGCGGACCGGTGCAGCACGAGCTGCGTGTGCCCGGCGCCGCGTACCCGGCACCGTGCGCGTCGGCCGTCACTTGGAGGCCGGCTCTTCGTCCTCCTGCTGCGCCTTCTGGACGGCGCGGAGGAGCCCCCGCAGCTCGTCGAGGGCGGCGTCGGTGTTCTCGGCGCCGCCCAGGGTGAGCTGGCGCAGGACGAGACCGTCCAGGGCGGAGAAGACCAGTTGCGTCAGCGCGGGTGTGGCGCCCTTGGGGAGCATGCGGGTCAGCTCGCGTTCCGTCGCGCCGAAGTACTCGGCGTACAGCTGCTGGATGTGCGGCCGCAGCTCCGGCCTGCGCCGGGCTTCCAGGAGCAGTTCATACTGGAACGCCTGGATGTCGGGATCCGCCTCCACCATGGCGGACAGCCCGATCATCATGCCCTCGCTCTCCTCCCCGAGGGCTTCGAAGGTGCTGCCGATGGACTCACGCACGCTGTGCGCCAGAGCCTCCGCGATCAGCGCGTCCCGCGAGCCGAAATGGTGCACGACGAGACCGTGGGTCACCCCCGCCTCCTCGGCCACCGCACGGTAGGTGAGCTTGCGGAGCCCGCCGCGCGCCACGACGCGCACGGCGGCCCGGAGCAGCGCCTCGCGGCCGCCGCCGTACGAGATCCGCTCCCGGCGTCGTGAGGTGCTCTCGGGGGAATCCGTCATGCGGCGACCCTACAAGCCGGGGTCAGCCACGGCGGGGCGGGCGGATGCCGCGGAACTCCCAGTCGCCTCCGAGAGCCGTGGAGAGCACCTCCTCCGACTGGGTGGGCTGCGCCCCGACGTCGGTGCGGATCGCGGCCGGGCCGCTGACGACACGGTTGCGGAGCCGTCCCAGGGCCTCAACCTCGACCTCCACCAGGTCACCCGGCCGGACGGGGCGGGAGTTGGCCGGCGTGCCGGACAGCAGGACGTCGCCGGGGTAGAGGGTGATGGTCCTGGCGATGTCGGCGACGAGGTAATGCATGTCCCACGTCATCTCGTCGGTGGACCCGTCCTGCGCGATCTCGCCGTTGACGTACGTGCGCAGGTACTTGCCGTGGAAGTCCCAGTCGGTCACCAGGCCGGGGCCGAGCGGGCAGAGCGTGTCGGAGCCCTTGACCCGCAGCATGGAGCCCGCGTCGGTGTCGCGGAAGTCGTGCAGGCCGTAGTCGTTGGCCACGGTGTAACCCGCGATGTACTCCCCCGCCTCGTCCGGCGCGATGTTGCGACAGGTCTTGCCGATGACGATGGCGATCTCCCCTTCGTAGTTGAGCCACTTGCAACCCTCGGGGCGTACGACGTCACCCCCGTGGGAGTTGAGCGAGGAGGTCGGTTTGTGGAAGTACGTCGGCGTGGCGGGGAGCTTGATCTGGAACTCCTCCACCCGGCTGCGGTGATTGAGGTGCACCGCGATGATCTTCGAAGGGACGATCGGCGGCAGGTGGACGGCCTCGTCGATCGTGACGCGGCGGCCGTCGCCGGCGACGAGCTCGTCCCCCTCCCGCACGGTCTCCACGACGGCGCCGTTGAGAAGGATGCGGCGGTGTTCAGGCATGGGCGGGCTCCTGCGGGGTGCGGGGGGCGGTCCAGCCGCCCGCCGGGCGGTCGAACCAGAGGTGGACCTGGCCGGTGCCGATGGAGTTCTCGTACTCGCCGTACTGGCGGGCGGGCGCGGTGCACGCGGCCTCGCCGAGGGCTCCGGCCATCATGAGGTAGTGGTGGAAGCGGGCCTCGGGCTTGTATCTCCAGAACTCGGGCATGGTCTCCAGGACCCGGTCGTGGCGGCCCTGTTTGAACCACGCGATGCGCTCGTGGTCGGCGGCGCGCGCTTCCGGGGTGAAGATGTGGCGCGGGTCGCTGCTCTCGTGCTCGCGCAGCTCGCGCAGCGGCCAGAAGGTGTGCGACAGCGCGCCCGAAGCGATGACCAGCACCTTGCGGCCGGGCGTGGCCGCGATCCCGTCGGCGAGTGCGCGGCCCAGGCGCAGGTGGTCCTCCATGTCGCCGGTCTGGCACACCCCGATGGTGACCCAGCGCTTGTCCGGCAGCCCTTCGCCGAGATACTTCCACAGGTTGACGGTGGCGTAGTAGATCGGCAGGTACTCGTCGTCGATCGGGGTGATCCAGGTGCCGTGCTCGCCGGCGAAGGAGGCGACGTTGCGGGCGAGCTCGGGGTCGCCGGGGAAGTCGTACGGCATCCGGCACATCCCGCGCGGCAGCTCCTCCGAGGTGAACAGGCCCGCGCGGCGCTGCTGGGCGGTGACCACGAACTCCACGGTGGTGGCCCAGTGCGAGTCCAGCACCACGACGGTGTCGTGGTCCAGGGTCTCGAAGACCTCCCTGCGCAGCTCCCGCAGGCCGGTGACGAGGGTGATCTCCTTGCCGTCGTTCAGCTCCCTGCGCTCCTCCTCCGGGAGCACGATGGTGGGGACGTGGGCCAGCAGACCTGCCCCGACGATCTCACCCATGGTCGGTCCATCCCTTCGGCGCGGTCACGGTGTTCTTGACGTCGCAGTAGAAGTCGAAGCTCCAGGTGCCGCCCTCGCGGCCGACCCCGGATTCGCGGGAACCGCCGAACGGCGCGCGCAGGTCGCGGACGAAGAAACAGTTCACCCAGACCGTACCGGCCACCAGCCGGGCGGTGACGCGCTCGGCGCGCTCCCGGTCGCCGGTGGCGAGGGTGGCGGCCAGGCCGAAGCGGGTGCCGTTGGCGAGCCGGACCGCCTCCTCCTCCGTGTCGAAGGTCTGCAGCGTCAGAACCGGGCCGAAGACCTCCTCCTGGACGATCTCGCTGTCCTGCGCGACGTCGGTGAGCAGCGTGGGCCGGTAGTACAGGCCGCCGAGGTCGGTGTTGGGCCCGCCGCCGACGACCGCGCGGGCGCCGGCCTCCAGCGCGCGGCGGACGAAGCCGTCGATCTTCTCGACCTGCCGGGCGTGGATGTTGGGGCCGAGGTCCGTGGCCTCCTCACGAGGATCCCCCTGCCGCAGCCGCGACGCCTTGGCCGCGAACCGGCGGGTGAACTCCTCCGCGATCGAGGACTCGACGAGGAGGCGGGTGGCGGCCAGGCACACCTGGCCGGCGTTGTCGTACTGCTCCACGGCCAGGTCCACGGCGAGGCCGAGGTCGGCGTCGGCGAAGACCAGCAGCGGCGACTTGCCGCCCAGCTCGAAGCCGGCCGGCACGAGGTTGGCGGCGGCGGCCTGGGCGATGCGCTGGGCGGTGGGCACCGAGCCGGTGAAGCTGATCCGGCGCACGCCCGGGTGCGCGACCAGCGCGTTGCCCGCCTCGGCCCCGTAGCCCTGCACGACGTTGAGCACGCCGGGCGGCAGCCCGGCCTCCGCGGCGATGTCGGCGAGCAGGGAGGCCGTGAGCGGGGACCATTCGGCGGGCTTGAGGATCACCGAATTCCCGGCGGCCAGCGCCGGGGCGGCCTTCCAGGTGGCCAGCATCAGCGGCGCGTTCCACGGCGTGATCAGCACGCATGGGCCGGCCGGGTCCCAGGAGACGTGGTTGGTGTGGCCGCGGGTGTCGAAATCGTCGTGCGCCAAGCCGTCCAGCCAGTCGGCGAAGAAGCGGAAGTTGTGCGCCACGCGCGGCATCACGCCGCGCCGGTGCGAGCGCAGCAGCGCGCCGTTGTCGGTGGTCTCGACGATGGCCAGCTCTTCCAGCCGCTTGCCGACGCCGTCGGCGATGGCGCGCAGCAGGCGGGCGCGCTCGGCGGGCGGCGTGGCCGCCCAGCCGGGGAAGGCGGCCCGGGCGGCGGCGACGGCGGCGTCCGCCTCGGCCTGGCCGCCGCGGGCGATCTCGGCGAGGACGCGGCCGTCGATGGGCGACTCGTCGGTGAACGTGGCGGCCGAGGCGACGCGCTCGCCGCCGATCCAGTGCCGGGTGTCCACGGCGACTCCGGCGACGGTCGCGGTGTGCTGGGTCATGACTCGTCCTTCGCAGATGATTCGAGCAGGGTGCCGCCGTCCCAGACGACGCCGACCCGGCGGTAGTAGGCGCCGATGGGCTCGTGGATCTCCAGCCGCGCCAGCTCCTCCGTGGGGGCCTCGAACAGCTCCAGGTCGGCCTCGCCGCGCCAGGGCACGCCGCCGTCGAACGAGGCCGCGCCGGACTCGATCAGCTCGTCCAGCGCCCAGCCCTTGCCCTTCTCGATCGAGGGCATCAGGCGGTGGTGCGCCATCGGGTGGCCGTTGACGAAGCCGTTGGTCTCCGCCGGTCCGGTCAGCGTCACCACGGCCTGGGCGAGCCTGCGGTCGGCGGCGGCGAGCGTGGCGCCGAAGCGGGCGCCCGCCTCGATGCGGGGAGCCGGGCCGTACGGGTGGGGCCGGGTCAGGTGGATGGAGCCGAGCTTCTTCGGATACCCCTGGTGGATGCCGCGGGCGATGGCGAAATCCTTGTCCACCCAGATGTAGACGCAGCGCGAGTACGTACGCCCCCGATAGGAGCAGCGCACGACCGCGAACGCCTCCTTGTACTGGGCGCGTACCGGGTCGAGAAGTTCCTCGCGGGACGCCGCGCACGACTGCCAGTCCGCCCAGATCAGGGCGACGGCGCCGGGATCCTCCTCGGCCGGCTCCAGCGGCGCCGGCAGCAGCTCGCGCACCCGTGCCGGGTCGGTGCGGTACTCGATGGTGAGCAGGTCCCCCGAGTACAGCCACGGCGGCGCGGGGATGAGCGAGGAGTCTCCGGTCGCGGTCCGGGGATACAGAAAGCCGCGGGGCTGGGTCATGTGGCGCGTTCCTTAGGCGGTGAGGGCCGGCTGCCGGAGCAGCTCGGCGCGGTGACGGGCGGCTTTGGCGACGACGGAGGCCCCGCCCAGGCCGACGATCCCGACCAGGCGGCCGGCGGCGTGATAGCCGACGACCACGTCTTCCGCGAGGTCGCCTTCCAGGACGCGCGCGTCGTCCAGGCCCAGCGCGGGGGCGCCGAAGGACTGCAGGCGGAAGTCGTGCTGGTCGCTCCAGAAAGTGGGCAGCGGCGCGAACGGCTCCGGATCCGGCTCCTGGCCGGCGAGGTGGGCGGCGAGCGTCCGCGCGGCGCGCTTGGCGGTGTCGCCCGGGATGGACCAGTGTTCGACCCGCCGGGGCACGCCGTCGTAGCGGGCGTTCGGGAAACGCGCGACATCGCCGACCGCCACGACGTGCGGCCGGCCGCCGGCGCGCAGGAGCCCGTCGGTGCGCACGCCGTCGGTGAGGTCCAGGCCGTTGCCCTCCAGCCACTCGGTGTTGGCGATCGAGCCGACCGCCTCGACCACCACGTCGGCCGGGAGCACCCGCCCGTCCTCGAGCACCACGCCCGTGACCCGGTCCTCGCCCTGGAAGGCGGTCACGCCCGTACCGAGGGCGAAACGCACGCCGCGCTCCTGGTGCCTGCGGTACAGCGCGCGGGCCAGCAGCTCGCCGAGCGGGCGCAGCATGGGCAGCGGCTCGGGATCGGCCACGGTCACCTCGGCGGCGCCG
This sequence comes from Nonomuraea sp. NPDC049480, assembly GCF_044465905.1. Lineage (NCBI taxonomy): Bacteria > Bacillati > Actinomycetota > Actinomycetes > Streptosporangiales > Streptosporangiaceae > Nonomuraea > Nonomuraea sp. NPDC049480. Next base: position 237,084 of record NZ_JBITMD010000008.1, on the reverse strand, counting down.
AGCGCGACGGCGGTGGCCGCGACCTCGCAGCCGATGAACCCGGCCCCGACCACGACGACCCGCGCACCGGGCCGGGCCAGCTCCGCGCGCAGGCCACGCGCGTCGTCGAGGGTGCGGACCGTGTGACGGCCCCGCGCGGGGCCGGGACAGCGCAGCCGCCGGGGGCGCATGCCGGTGGCCACCACCAGGCCGTCGGCGGTCAGTTCGGCGCCGGTGCCGAGCCGGACCACGTGCTCGTCCAGCCGCGCGGCGGTCACCGTCGTGCCGAGCCGCCACTCCACGTCCGCGCAGCTCGCCCGGAGCCGGAACGCCAGAGACTCGAAGGACTCCTTGCCCGCGAGCACCTCCTTGGACAGCGGCGGCCGGTTGTAGGGCATGTGGGGCTCGGCGCCGACCACGGTGATCGTCCCGGCGTAGCCCGCGGCCCGCAGTTGCTCGGCGGCACGCAACCCTCCCATGGAGGCCCCGGCCACCACGACGCGGGCCACCATGCTCACGCCTCGATCCTGATGGCCTGCAGCGGGCAGACGTCGGCGGCGTCCTCGACGTCCGCGCGCAGCGCCTCGCCGGGTTCGGCGACGTACGCCAGCTTCCCGGCGTCGTCCAAGCGGAAGACGTCGGGGGCGGCGAAGACGCACTGGCCGTGGTCCTGGCATCTGGTCATGTCGACGACGACCCTCATGGCCGGCCCTCCTGAACATCGCTCGCCAACTCGTTTGGCTCCAAACAACATAGAAAGCCAAGGAGGGGCTGGTCAATACCTATCCAAATGGATAAATATGTGCCTCACCCCACTTGCGGGGCGTGATGCCCCTCCATATCGTTTGGAATCAAACGAGCGTCTTCGGGTGCTCGGCCCCCTACGCCGCCCGGAGGAGACCGGTGAGCGCTCACGACACCACGCACACACAGGAGCAGACGGCCCGCCTCGCCGCCCAGGGCGTGGACGTGGTCCGCGTGACGTATCCCGATCTCATCGGCGTCGACCGGGCCAGGGACGTCCTGCTCGACCACCTCGCCGGAGCCTGCGAGCACGGGCTCGCCTTCTGCCGCGCCGTCTATCACACCTCACCCCAGGGCGACGTCGTGCCGGTGGCGGGCGGGCTGGACGCGGGGCTCCCCGACGTCGTCGTACGACCCGACCTCAGCACGCTGGCCCCGCTCCCCTGGGAGCCCGGGGTCGCCTGGTGCCTGGGCGACGTGACCGACCCGGTGACCGGTGCACCCGTGCCCGAATCACCCCGCGACCTGCTCCGCGCCGTGCTCGCCCGGTGCGCCGAACAGGGGCTGAGCCCCGTCGCCGGGCCCGAGCTGGAGTACTTCCTGTGCGAGCGCGACGCCGCCGCTCCCGGCGGGTGGCGGCGGTACGCCGAGGCCCCCGGCAACGTCTACTCCGCCGGCCGCCGCGGCGACCCCGACGGCCACCTCCTGCGCACGCTGCGCCACCTGCGCGATCTCGGCCTGGGCGTGAGCATGGGCAACCACGAGTTCAGCAGCGGCCAGTTCGAGATCAACCTCGTGCACGCGAGCGCGCTCGACGCCGCCGACCGGACCTTCCTGTTCAAGGCGGCGATCAAGGAGCTGGCCCGTACGGAGGACCGGCTGGCCACGTTCATGGCCAAGCCGTTCAACGACGAAGGCGGCTCCGGCTTCCACCTGCACCTGTCCTGCGTCTCCGGCGGCGCGAACGTCTTCGACGACCCGTCGGCGCCGTACGGGCTGTCGGCCACGGCCCGCCACGCCATCGCCGGCGTCCTCGCCCACGCTCCCGCGCTCGCCGCGCTGGCCAACCCCACCGTCAACTCCTACAAGCGCTTCGGCCCCGACACCCTGGCGCCCTGGCTCATCGACTGGGGGCTGGACAACCGCAGCGCCATGGTCAGGATCCCGCCCGAGCGCGGCGCCGGCGCCCGTTTCGAGCTGCGTCTCGGCGACGCGAGCGCGAATCCGTACCTGCTGATCGCCGGGACGATCGCCGCGGCGCTGCTCGGAGTGCGGGCCGGGCAGGAGCCGCCCGCGCCGCTGGAGGGGTACGGCTACGACACCACCAGGGCCGCCGTCCTGCCGATGACGCTGGCGGACGCGCTGGACGCCCTCGAAGCCGACGCCGAGCTGACCGAGCTGCTCGGCAAGGACTTCGCCGCCTCCTACCTCTCCTACAAGCGCAACGAGATCGAACGCTTCCACCGGCACGTCACCGACTGGGAGTTCACCGAGTACGCCTACCACCTGTGACCAGGAGGAGCACGATGATCCCCGAACCCCTCCCGCTGGACGAGGTGGACCTCGCCGACCCCGGCAACTTCACCGACGGCGTCACGCCGTGGCGCATGTTCCACACCCTGCGCCAGGAGGATCCCGTCCACTGGCAACCCGAGCCCGCGCCCAACGCGGGGTTCTGGGCGCTCACCCGGCACGAGGACATCGTCCGCGTCGACCGCGACGCCGAGACCTTCACCTCCGCCAAGTTCGTCAACCTGGAGGAGGTCGACGACGACCAGATCCGGCGGCGCGCCTCCATCCTGGAGCTGGACGGCGTACGGCACCGCGCCCTGCGTGGCCTGCTCCAGCGCCAGTTCGGCGCCGCCGTCATCGGCCGGTACGCAGACTTCCTGCGCGGCCTGACCGCCACCACCCTCGACGCGGCCCTGGCCAAGGGCTCCTTCGACTTCGTCGCCGAGGTCGCGGCCGACTTCCCCATCAACGTGCTCGCCCGGCTCCTCGACGTGCCGGAAGGCGACACCCGGCAGCTCATCGACTGGGGCAACCGCATCATCGGCAACACCGACCCCGACTACGCCGACGTGCTGTTCGACAGCGAGGAGAGCGAGAAGTACCGGCATTTGCCCTTCCGCTCCCCCGCCTCCCTGGAGGTCTTCGAGTACGGCCGTGAACTGGCCCGGCAGCGGCGCGGCGGCACCGGCGCCGACCTGGTCTCCAGGCTCGTCAACGAGACCCCCCGCGACGGCGTGCCCCTGTCGGACCAGGACTTCGACAACTACTTCCTGCTGCTCGTCGTGGCCGGCAACGAGACCACCCGGCACGCCATCACGCACTCCATGCTCGCGCTGATCCAGCACCCCGACCAGCTCGACCTGCTGCGCCGCGACCCGTCACTGATCCCCGGCGCGGTCGAGGAGTTCCTGCGCTGGGCCTCGCCGGTCTACCACTTCCGCCGTACGGCGACCCGTGACGTCGAGCTCGGCGGCAAGCAGATCAAGGAGGGCGACAAGGTCGTCATGTGGTACGCCTCCGGCAACCGCGACGAGAAGGTCTTCGGGAACCCGTACGACTTCGACGTCACGAGAACGGACAACGACCACGTGACCTTCGGCAAGGGCAGCCCGCACCTGTGCCTGGGCAACCTGCTGGCCCGTACCGAGATCCGCATCATGTTCGAGGAGCTGATCCCGCGCATCGCCGGCGTCCGCCTCATCGGAGAGGTGCCGCGGGTGCGCTCCAACTTCGTCAACGGCATCAAGAAGCTGCCCGTGGAGATCACGCGCGCCTAGCGCCGATGCTCAGTGTGCTCGTGGGCGCAGATCCGGACGGACCGGCCACGAACTTTTCCCCCTTCGACAAGCTCCAACAGGGAAACGCCACGTTGGAACGGGGAAAGCATGAAACTCGCCACGCGCCTGCGGGCCACCGCGGTGATCACCCTGACAGTGGCCGGCGTCGCCGCGCCCGCGCCGGCCGTGGGGGCGGCCGCGCCGGGCCGGCCGCCGGCCCTGCCGGACTCCGGATCCGGTCCCGCCGCCTTCGCCTACCTGTGCGTCAACCCCAAGGACCGCGACGCGATCCCCTCGGGACCCTGCGACACCTGGCGGCTGGTGACGGCCGACGGGCAGATCTTCTCCGTCCCCGAGGCGCTGGGCTGGGACAAGGGGAAGGATCCCGACGCACTGGGCGAGCCCGGCTCCTTCGCGATCAGCCCGGACGGAACGCGCGTCGCCTACCAGCGGGCCGGCGACGACCGCGTCGTGGTCCGCGACCTGGCCTCCGGGGAGAGCTGGGCGATCCCCTACCGGGCGCCGCGCGGCTCGGTGGGCTCGCCGTTCACGCTGAGGTTCGTCCGGGACGGGAGCCGGCTGGCGATCGTCCGGACCGACGTCGAGACGCCCGCGGCCATGCTCGCTCAGGTGGAGGCCGGTACGGCCCGGCGTATGCCCAAGGGCTGGGAGCCGCTTGACGCCGACCCCGGCACCGGGCGGATCACCCTGTTCCGGCCGGGGGCGCATGGCGGGACGTTCCGCACCGTCGGGGACGGCCGCAGCGTCACCGCCAAGATCCCCGCCAAGGTGGGCAAATACCACATCTGGGGCGCCTTCGCCGCGCGAGACGGGCGGGCCGCCAACCTGGTGCCCAAGGAGCCGCCCGCCTGCGGACCGGACATGACCCCCGTCTGGCTGGCGGTCTTCTCCACCCGGACGGGCAAGATGACCACGGTCAAGCCGCGGCTGCCCGCCGACGTCTACCGGGCCGACGTGATCGACTGGCTCGGCCCCGAGGAGATCGTCGCGGCGGCGGGACGGGAGCGCCCCGGCAAGACGCCTGACACGCCCGTCGGCTCCTACGTCTACGCCATGAACGTCACCACAGGCGAGAGCCGGCTTCTCGCCAAGCTGTCCACCACCGAGCGGATCTACCAGAACCAGCTGGTCGTGGGCGGCTATGCCGCGGCGCAGGGCGAGGCGGCGGCCGGCGCGGTGGCCAAGCCGGGTGAACGCGGCTGCGGGTGACCGGTCAGCGACGCGCGACGGGGCATCTCAGCCGAGGTCCGGCTCATCCGTCGGAGCCGGTCAGCAGCTCGCGGAAGTGACGGCGGCCGCTGAACGGGTATGCGGTAGGCCCGCGCCAGGGCCCGCAAGAGCCGCTGGGCGAAGGGGGCCGCCGGGCTCCATGAGGAAGGAGTTCTCCGGGGGGCGCCCGCACCTGGTCGCGGCCAGACGAGCAACCGGAGGAACCATGTCCGACGCCAGCAAGACGGAGCGATTCCCAACACACCCCGTGGTGTCCGCGCAGGAGTGGGAGGCAGCGCGCAAGCAGCTGCTCGTGAAGGAGAAGGAGCTGACCCGCGCCCGGGACGCCATGGCCGCGCAGCGCCGGCGGATGCCGTGGATGGCGGTGGAGAAGAAGTACGAGTTCGACGGCCCCGAGGGCAAGGTGAGCCTGCTCGACCTCTTCGAGGGCCGACGTCAGCTGATCGTCTACCGCGCCTTCTTCGAACCCGGCGTGGAGGGCTGGCCCGACCACGCGTGCATCGGCTGTTCCATGGTGGCCGATCATGTCGCCAACCTCGCCCATCTGAACGCTCGCGACACCACGCTCGTCTTCGTCTCCCGCGCCCCGCAGCCGGACATCGCGCGCCTGAAGGCGCGGATGGACTGGGCGATGCCCTGGTACACCCTGACCGACGAGTTCGACGCCGACTTCGGCGTGGACCAATGGCACGGCACGAACGCGTTCATCCGCGACGGCGACAGGGTGTTCCGCACCTACTTCATCAACAACCGCGGCGACGAGGCGCTGGGGAGCACGTGGAGTTACCTGGACATGACCGCGCTCGGGCGTCAGGAGCAGTGGGAGGACTCGCCGGAGGGCTATCCCCAGACCCCGCCGTACGAGTGGTGGAACTGGCACGACGAATACGCCGACGCCTAGGGCTCTCGGCCTACGGGGCCGGCTTGACCGCCGTCTACGTCGTCCTCGTCAAGGCCTTCTGACGTCGAATGTTAACATCAGAACAATGAGGAGGTGCGCACCGTGAGTGACCAGGGCAGGGTGGCCCCCGCACGCCGCCGAGGACTGGCCGACGAGGTCGCGGACCGCATCCGGGAGGCCATCTTCAGCGGGGCCTATGCCCCCGGGGCGCAGCTGCGCGAGGTCGAGCTGTCCGAAGCACTGGACGTCAGCCGCGGCCCGGTGCGCGAAGCGCTGCGGCTGCTGGAGCGCGAAGGGCTGGTCCACTGCGCGTGGCACCGCGGCACCACGGTGACGACACTGTCCCGCGAGGACGTCGCCGAGCTGGGCAGCCTGCGCGGCGCTCTGGAGGAGCTCGCCGTCCGGCAGGTGATCGCGCACGCCTCGGACGAGGACCTCGCGTCCATCGAGAAGGCTGCCGACCTGATGGAGCGCGCCATGGGCGCGCACGAGATGGTGCGCTGCGACATCGCCTTCCACGACGCCGTCTTCGCCGCCGCCCGCCACCAGCGGCTCGCCGAGGCGTGGGAGGCCATCCGCTGCCAGGTTCATCTGTTCCTGCTGACCCGGATCGGCCGCAGCACGGAGGGATATCTCACCCGCATCCCCGCGGAGCACCGCGAGCTCGTGGCCGCCTTGCGCGCCCGCGACACCGGGACCGCCCTGGAACTCTTCGCCGCCCATCGCCGCCTCGCCGTCGACGTGGTGACCGCGACTCATTCCTGATGCCGTACGAGGCCTTGCCGGGAAGATCTGCGGCCCCTTGACGTACGACAGCGCTCCGCATTCGGAGCGCGCTGTCTAGTTTGAGAACATGCAGCCAGACAACGCCGACACGACGCCCACGACTCGGGACGACTCCCGGTACCTCCCGATCGGGGAGCACGGGCTGATCGGTGACCTGCGAACCGTCGCACTGGTAGGGACCAACGGCACGATCGACTGGTACTGCTGCCCGAGATTCGACTCGCCCAGCGTGTTCGGCTCGATTCTGGACGCCGACAAAGGCGGCTCGTTCGAGCTGTTCGCCGACGTGCCGGCGACCACCAAGCAGTTCTACTTCCCCGACACCAACGTCCTGATCACCCGTTTCTACGCCGATGACGGGGTCGGCGAGATCCAGGACTTCATGCCGATCGCCGGCGACCGGCTCGAGGCCGACCGGCACCGGCTGATCCGCCGGGTCTCCTGCGTCCGCGGCACCATGCCGTTCCGCGCCCGGGTGGCGCCCCGGTTCGACTACGCCAGGCAACCCCACAAGGTTCGCCGGGACGGGTCACGGACGATCTTCGAATCGGAGTCGCTGTGCCTGGCCCTGTCCGCCAGCGTGCCCGTGGAGACCGACGAGCGGGACGCCTGGAGCCGGTTCGAGCTGCGGGAGGGAGAACACGCGGTGTTCGCCCTGGACCGCGTCGGCGCGGGGGTCACGCCCCGGGGCTGCCCGCTGGAGGAGGCGGAGGATGAGTTCACCGCCACGGTGCGGTTCTGGCGGCACTGGCTCTCCGCCTCCCGCTACCGGGGCCGGTGGCGGGAGGTCGTCCACCGCTCGGCCCTCACGCTGAAGCTGCTCACGTACGCCCCGACCGGCGGGATCGTCGCCGCCCCCACCACGAGCCTGCCCGAGCAGATCGGCGGGCCGCGCAACTGGGACTACCGCTACGTGTGGGTACGCGACGCCGCCTTCTGCGTGTACGCCCTGCTCCGGCTCGGCTTCACCGAGGAGGCCGAGGCGTTCATGGGTTTCCTGTCCAAGCACGTCGGACTCGACACCAACCACGGCACGGGCCCTTTGCAGATCATGTACGGCATCGACGGCCGCAGCGACCTGCCCGAATACGAGCTGAGCCACTTGGAGGGCTACAGGGGATCCGCTCCCGCACGCGTGGGCAACGCCGCCGTCGACCAGCTCCAGCTGGACATCTACGGGGCGCTCGTCGACTCCATCTACCTCTACAACAAGTGGGGTACCCCGATCTCCAGCGACCGCTGGGAAGAGGTGTGCACGCTGGTGAACTGGGTCTGCGACAACTGGGACCAGCCCGACGAGGGGATCTGGGAGACCCGCGGCGGACGCAAGAACTTCGTCTACTCGCGTCTGATGTGCTGGGTGGCCATCGAACGCGCCATGCGCATGGCCGCGCAGCGCGGCCTGCCCGCCGACATACCGCGCTGGCGGCAGTCCCGCGACACGATCTACCGCGACATCATGCGACACGGCTGGTCCGACACGCTGCAGGCGTTCGTCCAGCACTTCGACGACGACGTCCTCGACGCGTCCATCCTGATGATGCCGCTGGCCAAGTTCGTCTCACCCACCGACCCCAAATGGCTGTCCACCCTGGAGGCGCTCGGCCGCGGCCTGGTGTCCGACTCGCTGGTCTACCGCTACGATCCCGAGGCCAGCCCGGACGGGCTGCAGGGTCCGGAAGGCACGTTCTCGATCTGCTCGTTCTGGTACGTCGAGGCCCTCGCCCGCGCCGGCTACCTCGACGACGCCCGCCTCGCCTTCGAGAAGATGCTGACCTACGCCAACCATCTGGGACTGTACGCCGAGGAGATCGGGCACACCGGGGAGCAGCTCGGCAACTTCCCGCAGGCATTCACCCACCTCGCGCTCATCAGCGCCGCCTTCAACCTCGACCACGCGCTCGGCTAGCGCCGGGCCTCTGCGACCCTGGATGGCGGCGAGTGCGAGCGGCTCGCGCGGCGCGTCCGTCGCGTACCACACCAGTTCGATCTGCCGGTCGGGCAATCCGTGACCCGGCGGGCGCGGTGAGCGCGTGCCCACCGCCCCGGCCGGGCGGCCTGGCTGCTCCCGATCAGAACGGGTAGCGCGGCGGTTCTCCGCGCATGGTGATCCAGCGGGTCTCGGTGAACGCCTCGATGTTGGCGGCGGCCCCGCCGAAGCGGGCGCCGGTGCCGGAGGCGCGTACGCCGCCGAACGGCGCGTTGGCCTCGTCGTTGATGGTCTGGTCGTTGATGTGGACGATCCCGGTCGGGATCTGCTCGGCGACGGCCAGGCCCCGCATCACGTCGCGGGTCACGATGCCGAGCGACAGGCCGTACTCTCCGGCGGCGGCCAGCTTGGCGGCCTCCTCTGCCGAGGAGACGCGGGTGACCGGCGCGACGGGGCCGAAGACCTCCTCGGCGAAGGCGGGCGCGGTCAGCGGGACGTCGGCCAGCACCGTCGGCCGGTAGAAGAGCTGCTCGTAGGTCCCGCCGGAGGCCAGCTTCGCGCCCTGGTCGACGCTGGCGGTCACCATACGGTGGATCTTGTCGCGCTGGCCCGCGTCGATCACGGGGCCGAGCGCCACCTCGCCCGTGGCCGGGTCGCCGGCCGGGAGCCCGCCGGCCTTGGCGGCGAGCCGTTCCACGAAGTCGTCGTAAAGGCGGTCGGCGACCAGGTGGCGACCGGTGGTCATGCAGATCTGGCCCTGGTGGAAGAAGGACCCCCAGGCGGCCAGGTTCACCGCCGCGTCCACGTCGGCATCGTCCAGCACGAGCAGCGCGGAGTTGCCGCCGAGCTCCAGGTGGGCGCGCTTGAGATGGCGCCCGGCCAGCTCGCCGATGCGGCGGCCCACCGGGGTGGAGCCGGTGAAGGAGATGACCCGCACGTGCGGGTCGATGATCAGCGCCTCGCCGACGTCGGGGCCGCCGGGCAGCATCTGCAGCACGCCCGGCGGCAACCCCGCCTCCTCGAACACGCGGGCCATGAGCGTGCCGCCGGTGACCGCGGTACGCGGGTCGGGCTTGAGGATGACGGCGTTGCCGAGCGCGAGCGCCGGCGCGACCGAGCGGATGCCGAGGATGATCGGTACGTTGAACGGCGAGATCACCGCGACCACCCCGGCCGGCAGGCGGCGCGCCAGGGACAGCCGCGGCTGTTCCGAGGGCAGGAGCTCGCCGATCGCGCGGCCGGGCAGCGAGGCGGCCTCGTAGCATTCCTCGGCCGCGACGTGCAGCGCGAACCCGGCCATGCCCGGGACCGTGCCGACCTCGCGGACGTTCCAGCCGCTGATCTCCTCGGCGTGCCGCTGCCACAGGTCACCGGCCTTGCGCAGGACGGCGGCGCGGGCGGTGTGCGGCATCGCCGCCCACTCCCGTTGGGCCTCGGCCGCGCTCGCGGCGGCGTCGGCGACGTCGTCGGGGGTCGCGAGCCCCATCCGGCCGAGTTCGCCGCCGGTGGCGGGCTCGACGACCGCGTAGTCGCCGCCGCGTCCGGCCGTCCACGCGCCGTTCTTGAAGATCTTTCCTTGCCAGTCGACGCTGGCGAGCAGTCCCACAGGTGGTTCCTCTTTCTCCGTATCGTGCCGGCGGTTCAGGTCGTCCGTGGAGGTGTCGCTCACACCGAACTCCTTGCGTCGACGGCACGCGCAGGCGTCACTCGTCCTGGGCACACCGCGGTTGCTCTGGGGGTAACTCGCCCGGCACCCCGTGGCCGGGGAGCGGCACGGACCTCGGGTGGCGGAAGTTGAGCCGACCGTACGGTCCCGTTAACACCAGAGCAACACTGTGTTCCGAGGGTTCGAACGTGATTTGCCTGGTTGAAACGCCGGCTACGGCTGAGGGCGGTGGCCGAGGCGCCTGGAGATCTCGGCGGCCGTGCGCCGGAGCGCCGGTTCGAGGCGTCCGGCCAGCGCCTCCACGGCGGTCGGCGCGACGGTGAGATGGACGGCGATGTTGACCGCGGCGACGACCTCGCCTGAGCGGTCCCGCACCGGCGCCGCGAACGACCGCAGCCCAGGGGCGAGCTCCTCGTCGTTGACCGCGACGGCGCTCTGGCGCACCTTGGCGAGCGCGGCGATCAGCTGCTCCCTGTTGGTGATCGTCTTGGGGCCGCGGCGGGCCATGTCGGTGTGGTCGAGGATCTGCCTGAGCGTCGCCGGGTCCTTGTACGCCAGCAGGACCTTGCCCATGGAGGTGCAGTAGGCCGGCAGCCGGGAGCCGACGTGCAGGTTGAGATCCATGGCGAGGGAGCTGCGCCGGCCGCTGCGCCTGCGGTCCACGTAGACCACGTCCGGCCCGTCGCACAGCCCCATGCTCACGGTGAAGCCCGTCTCGTCGGCCAGGGCCTGGAGCAGGGGGCCGGCGACCTTGGTGAGCTCCATGGAGTCGATCGCCGCGAATCCGAGGTCCACCACCCGCGGGCCGAGGAAGTACTTCTTCGTCTCCGGGTCCTGCCGGAGGTAGTCCAGCTTGGTGAGCGTCGCGACGTACCGGTAGGTCGTGCTCTTGTTGAGCCCGACGGCCCGCGCCAGGTCGGCGATCCCCAGCACGGAGCGGTCCCCGCTGAAGGCGGACAGGACGCGCAGGCCGCGTTCCAGTGACACGGAGAAGGCGGCGGAGGGGTCGGCCGTCGTGCGGCCCGGAGCTCGACCTGGTCGTGGAGAGGCGTCATCGGTCACGGGCGTCAGGATACGGCCCTATCGTTCTAAGTATTCGAACCATTTTGACGGCCAGGGCCGATGGCGTGAACGCTTCTGGCCGGACCGGCGCGAGCGCGGAGATCGGGGGGCTCTATGGCCGGAGGGGAGCGCACCGGGAGCGGCTGGCCCAGGCCGCCTGTGGGGCACTTCATCGGCGGCGACCGGGTGGAGGCCGGCTCCGGCCGCACGTACCCGAACCGTTCCCCCTGGTCGGGTGAGGCGCTCGGGGAGGTCGCCGCCGGAGACCGCGAGGACGCGGAACGGGCGATCGCCGCCGCCCATGAGGCGTTCGGCGGCTGGGCCCGCGCGCTGCCCGCGGAGCGGCAGCGGATCTTCCTGCGCGCGGCCGACCTCTTGGAGGGCCGCCGCCACGAGGTCCTCGCCGCCCTCGCCGCGGAGACCGGCTGCGGCCGCCAGTTCGGCGACATGCAGTTCGGCTTCACGCTCAAGCTGCTGCGCCAGGCCGCCCACCTGGCCTACCGGCCGGCCGGGGAGTTGCTGCCCTCCGACATCGCGGGCACCCAGGCGATGGCCGTACGCCGTCCCGTGGGCGTGGTCGCGGCGATAGCGCCGTGGAACGCATCGCTCACCCTCGCCGGGCGGGCGACCATCGGGCCGCTCGCACTCGGCAACACCGTGGTGCTGAAACCCTCGGAGGAGTCCCCGTACACGGGAGGCATGCTCTGGGCGGAAATTCTCCAGGAGGCCGGCCTGCCCGCCGGGGCGTTCAACGTCGTCACCCACGCCCCCGGCGAGGCCGGTGCCGTCGCCGACGCGCTGCTCGCCAGTCCGCTCGTCAAGCGGATCAACTTCACCGGCTCGACGCCGACCGGCAGGCGGCTGGCGGAGAAGGCAGGCCGGCACCTGAAGCGCGTGGTGCTCCAGCTCAGCGGCCAGAACCCGCTCATCGTGGCGGCCGACGCCGACCTCGAGTACGCCGTGAACGCCGCCACCTACGGCGCGTTCGTCCATCAGGGGCAGGTCTGCATGTGCGCCAGGCGCATCTACGTCGAACGCCCGCTGGCCGAGGAGTTCGCCGAGCGGTTCGCGGCCAGGGTGGCGGCGCTGCCGATGGGCGACCCGTCCGACCCGTCCACCGTCGTGGGCCCGGTGATCAACGAGTGGGCCCTGGCCCTCCTCGACCGCCGCGTCAAGGAGGCGGTCGGGCTCGGCGCCCGCGTCCTGGCCGGCGGCGTGCCCGCACCGCCGTGCTACCCGGCCACCGTGCTCACCGACGTCCCGGACGAGGCCGAGATCGCGCAGGGCGAGACGTTCGGGCCCGTGGTGGTGCTGGAGGCGGTCGGCTCGGCGGAGGAGGCCGTCGCCCGGGCCAACGACTCCGACTTCGGCCTGGCCGCCTCGATCATCACCGGGGACAGCCGCCGCGGCCTGCGCCTGGCCTCCGCGCTCGACGTCGGCATCGTGCACGTCAACGACCAGCCCGTCAACGACGAGCCGCACATGCCGTTCGGCGGCGTCAAGGACAGCGGCTGGGGACGGTTCGGGCTGGGCTTCGCGGCCGAGGAGTTCTGCGAACTCCAGTGGATCACCGTCCGGGACCAGGACCGCACCTTCCCCTTCTGACCCGGCCGGTGTCCGCTATCGCTTGCGGGCGATGCCGCCGTACATGAGCCGCTGGCCCACGGTCAGGTGCTGCGGCACCGGCCCGTCCGGCCGCCACAGCGGCAGCGGTACGACGCCCGGCTCCAGCAGCTCGTAGCCGTCGAAGAACGCGGTGATCTCCTCCGGGGTCCGGAACCGCCCGGTGCCGAGCAGCGCGAGGAACTTCTTCTCCGCGTCCCTGGCCTCCTCGCTGGAGTCGCAGAAGTGCGTGATGAACAGGTGGCTGCCCGGCGGCACCGCCTCCATGTACGCCTCGACGATCCCCTTGGGGTCTTCGTCGTCGTGCAGGTGGTGCAGGATGCCGACCAGCATCACGCCCACCGGCCGGTCGAAGTCGATGAGCTCCCGGACGCTCGGGTCGGCCAGGATCGCCGCCGGGTCGCGCAGGTCGGAGGTGACGACCCCGGTGTTCGCGTTCTCCGCCAGCAGCGCCCGCCCGTGGGCCAGCACCATCGGGTCGTTGTCGACGTACACCACCCGCGCCCGCGGGTTCGCCCGCTGCGCGACGTGGTGGGTGTTCTCGACGGTCGGCAGCCCCGAGCCGAGGTCGATGAACTGGGTGACACCCTCGGCGCACATGAACCGGACACCTCGGCCGAGGATCTGCCGGTTGTAGGTCGCCACGTCGTAGATCTCCGGGACGACCTTCACGATCTCGGCGACGAAGGCCCGGTCGACCTCGAAGTTGTCCTTTCCGTTCAGGACGACGTCATAAGCCCTCGCGATGCTGGGCCTGGTCGTGTCGATGCCGGCATTCCGTACGTCGAAGTTGTCCCCCACAGGACGATCCTTTCTCGCGGTTCCGGCCTTACAGGTACAAATGATCATAAGCTGTGGGAGATCGTGAAATGTGGCTTACCGCCGCTCGGAGCGTCTCCAAGGACGACCGGGCAGGCCGCCCAGCACTTTAGGCGACGCCTCCATCACAGTTCGCCGCTACGAGCGGCCGGCCAGGCGTGCCGGCGCCACCATGACCTCATGCACCGTGCGTGGGGACGGATCCTGCTGATCGGGGCCGCAGGGCTGGGCTGCCTGCTGGGCGGCATCGGCGTCGTGATCGACCCGCACCTCTGGGTCTGGCCCGGCCTGTGCGTGCTCGCCGCCATCGCGGGAGCGGCGGTCGTCGTGCTGGCGCTGGAGCTCAGCAACCCCGCCAGCGCGCCGAACGGCGACCTGTGGATGGAGGCCGACCGCCTCTACACCGTGCGCGGCGCGGCACTCGCCAAGATCGAGAGCACGCCGGAGGCGACTCCGGCCCGCTGCGCCAAGGTGACCGCCTGGATCACCGAGCTCGGCTTCAGGTGCCCTGGAAATACCGCTGGGCGCCGTCGTGGAGGACAACGGGCTCGGTCTCAGGCGCATCCTTCCTGCTGATGTTCTTCGCCTCCGGGTGGACCTTCACCAGCTCCGCCTGATGATCGAAGATGATTTTGGTGAGGCCGGCGGCGAGATCGGCGGGCATCTTGTCCGACACGACCAGCAGGTTGGGCACGGCGATGGTCGGCACGTCCGACCCGGTGGCGTACACGTCCTTCTTCAGAGCGGTGGCCTGGTAGACGGGACCGTACTCGGCCTGCAGCTTGGGGAGCAGATCGTCGACCGGCACGAACATGATGTCGTCCTTCAGGCTCGTGGTGAGGTCGGTGATGCCTCCCGTCGGCAGACCTCCGGACCAGAACAACGCGTCCAGCGTGCCGTCCTTGATGCCCTGCACCGTTTCCGGCAGAGACAGCGCCTGCTTGCTGATGTCGGAGTCCGGGTTGAGGCCGGCGGACTTGAGGAGCCGCAGGGCGATGTTCTCCGTACCCGAGTTCGGCGATCCGGTGGAAACCCGTTTGCCCTTCATGTCGGCGACGGTGCGGATGCCGGCGTCGGCGCGCGCGATCACGTGGGTGTAGTTCGTGTAGATCCGCGCCAGGGCTCTGATCGGCTGCGGGCTGTTGAAGGCCCCCTTGCCCGTGGCGGCGTCGCTCGCGGCGTCCGCCAGGGTGAAGGCGATGTCGGAGTCACCTCGGACGACTCGCTGGATGTTCTCGACCGAGGCGCCCGTGGCCTCGGCCGTGACCTGGTAGCCCGGCAGGTTCTTGGTGATCAGATCGGCATAGCCTCCGCCGAGCTGGTAGTAGACGCCGGTGGTGTTCCCGGTGGCGATGGACAGCCGGCCGCTCTTGTAGAGAGCTTCACCGGCAGCGCTCGGGCGCTCGCCGCCGCAGGCGGTGAGACCGATGAGGAGAGCGACCGCGGCGGTGCCGAGACGAATGACAGATCCCATCATTTTCCTTCCTGAATGTGGTGGGGGGTGATCGGCCGGCGGAGCGCCACGTGGACGACCAGCGCCAGGGCGAGCAGGGCCAGCCCGGCCGCGATGCTCGACGGTTCGAGATAGAGGAGGGCGACCGCCGCGCCCCCCGACATGACACGTTCGGGCCATCCCGCACGGCGTACCATCCAGCCGCCGGTGGCGGCCGCCAGGGCGATCACGGCGACCGCCGATACCGCCAGCGCCATGAGCACCTGAGGGAGCGGAGCCTGCCAGAGCAGCGCCCGCCCGGCGGGGGCGAGCACGAAGGCGAACGGCACCAGGAAGGCCGGGAGGGTGTACTTCCAGGTCATCATCATCGTCTTGAAGGCGTTGCCACCTGTGATGGCCGACGCCGCGACAGCGGCCAGCGCGGTCGGCGGCGTGACCTCGGACAGGACGGCGTAATAGAAGATGAACATGTACGCCGCGTCCGCCGGGACGCCCAGGGTCTGCAGTGCGGGACCGATGATGACGGCCGCGATGATGAACGACGCGGTCACCGGGACGGCGAGGCCCAGCAGCAGCACCGCCACCGCCGCCACCAGGGCGGTCATCGCCAGATGGCCCCCCGCCAGGTCGACGATGATCCGTGAGGCCTTCAGTCCGAGACCGGTGAGGGTCACCATCGCGACGATCACCCCGGCCGCGGCCGTGGTGGCGGCGACGGGCAGCACGCCCAGCGTTCCGGCGGAGAGCGCCTGGACCGCCCGCCGGGGGCCGAGGCGCTGCTCGCGGTCGAGGAACGACAGCAGGAAGGCCAGGATGGTGGCGTAGACGACGGCGCGGAAGGGCGACACGCCCAACGCCATCAGCACCACGATCGCGATCAGCGAGGAGAAGTGGTAACCGAACCGGGACAGCAGCCGCCAGGCGGAGCCGGTCTCCATCTCGACGCCGTGCGTGCCGAACCGGCGGGCGTCGATCTCGACGGCCAGGATGATCCCGAGGTAGTACAGCACCGTCGGCACGGTGGCGTAGAGCAGGACGGTCAGGTACGAGACCTTGAGGTACTCGGCGATGATGAACGCCGCCGCCCCGAGCGTCGGCGGGGACAGGATCGCGCCGATCCCCGCGGCGGCGAGGATGCCGCCTCCGTGTTCGCGCGGATAGCCGGCCCGCCGCAGGATCGGCCACGCCACGCTGCCCAGCGACACGGCGGTGGCCGTGCCCGAGCCGGAGACGGTGCCGAGCAGGAACCCGGCCAGGGTGACCGTACGCCCGGGCGCCGCGGCCGACCGGCGGAACGCCGCGAACGAGATGTTGACGAAGAAGGCCCCCGCCCCCGAATACTCGAGCACCGCACCGTAGATCGTGAAGAGCACGATGTAGGTCGCGGCGACGTCGAGCGGCACCCCGAACAGCCCTTCGGTGCCCATGTAGAGCTGGACGACGATGCGTTCGACGCCGTAGCCGCGATGTCCGACGACGGAATCGACGGGGAGGTAGCCGCCGTAGTAGGCGTAGGCGAGGAAGGCGAGGCAGATCCCCGGCAGGATAGCCCCCACGGTACGGCGCGTTGCTTCGAGCACCAGAAGCAGGCACCCGGCGCCCATGAGCAGATCGAGGGATGACGGCTCGAAGGTCCGCCGGATGAACATGTCGAAGCCCAGCAGCGGATACGCGCAGACCACCAGGGAGAGCCCGGCAAGGATCCAGTCGGCGACGCCGGGATTGTCCGTGGCTCGCGCCGCGGACCGCCGCCCCGGCCGTCGCGGCAGGCCGGGCCGGTAGGCCAGGAACGTCAGCGGCAGCACCGCGGCCAGGAAGCTCATCCGATACGGCAGCACCGGCATCGGGTTGAAGACGGCGTAGAGCGCGTAGAGCGATACGCCGAGCGCCAGTGCGCCGATGACGTACGCCAGCCGCCCCGTGATGTGACGCGCCGGTCGCTCGGCGTCGTATTCGGCGATGAGCTCCTCGGTGCTGCGGGCCTGGGTGGCGCTCTGATCGGCGGTTGTCACCACTACCTCCATGCTCTCCGGCGCACAGCCGCCGGTTGCGTGAAACGTAGATGTGACCTGGCGCACGTTTGAAGGTGCCGGCATCCGCATTTGATGAACTCTTAGGGAAGACACGCCGCCTGTGTTAAGGCCAGATCAAATCCGGCATCGTGGAGGCCGCCAGGACGGCATTCCGGTTTATGGTGCGCATGCTGCGGAACCGCATCAGAGGCGGGCCGGGGGCGCAGACGACTGGTCAGGTCCGGCAGACGGCGGTGGAGATGGACGACGGTACCCCCGGACACCTCTCGTGGGACAATGAACCACGAGTCGGCAGACAGAACCAGGCGTGACCATGCGCGTCCTTGTCGTGGAAGACGACGCCCGAGTCGCCGCCGCCCTGGCCGCGGCGCTGTGCCGGCACGGCTTCGAGGTCCTGCGTGCCGGCAGCGTGGCCGAGGCACTGGCCGCGCCCACCGTCGACATGATCCTGCTCGATCTCGGACTGCCGGACGGCGACGGCGTCGATCTGTGCCGCCGGTTGCGACGGAACGACACCGATGTCGCCATCATCGCCGTCACCGCCCGCGGCGAGGAACGCGACAGGATCGTCGGGCTGCGGTCCGGAGCCGACGACTACCTGGTCAAGCCCTATTCGATGGCCGAACTGATGGCACGCGTCGAGGCCGTGATGCGCCGGTCCAGGCCAAGACCCAAGCCGGTCGTCGAGATCGGCGACCTGCACATCGACCTGGCCGCCCACGCGGTCACGAGGGGCGCGGAACCGGTCGTCCTGACCCGCAAGGAGTTCGACCTCCTCGCCTGCCTCGCCCACGAGCCGGGTGTCGTCGTGCCACGGGAGCGCCTCCTCATCGAGGTCTGGGGCACGACATGGCCCGGGGCGGGCCGTACCCTTGACGTCCACATGGCCACGCTGCGTGCCAAACTCGGCGAGCCCACGGTGCTCGAGACCGTGCGCGGCGTCGGCTACCGGCTGGCCAGGAGCTAGGGACATGATGTGGCGCGGGGAGCTCTCCAGGCGCGGCCTGTTGACGATCATCCTCTCGGTTCCCGTGGCCGCCGGATGCGGCCAAGCGGAGGTGCCGCCGGTCCCGGCGGGCGGTGTCAGGATCGCCACAGGCTCCGAAGGCGGCGTCTACGAGGTGTACGGCAGAGCGTACGCCGGCGTGCTCGGGGACCGGCTCGCTGGGACCGCCGTCACCGTCGCCTCCGGCGGCACCGTGGACAACATCGAGATGGTCGCGGCAGGCCACGCCGAGGTGGGATTCGCACTCGCCGACGTGGCAGCCGACGCCGTAGCCGGGCGGCCGCCCTTCCGCGCGCCACAGCCGATCGTCGCTCTGGCGCACCTGTACGACAACTACGTCCAGCTCGTGGTGCGCGACGACGGTCCGGTGCGGACCGTCGCGGACCTGAAGGGCAGGCGTGTCTCGGACGGCGGCGAGGGGTCGGGGACCGCCGTCACGGCCGCGCGCATCCTCGGCACAGCGGGGCTCGCCGACGAGGTCGACCTGCGGCGCCTCGACGTCGGGGCCTCGGCCGAAGCGCTCGCGGCGGGGAAGATCGATGCGTTCTTCTGGAGCGGAGGGCTGCCCAGCGCCGCCATCACGGACCTTCGCCGAGGGACGGACGTGCGGCTCATCGACCTCGGCACCACCGCGGAGTCGCTCACCCGCACGTACGGCGATCTCTACATGGAGACGACGGTGCCCGCCTCGGTCTATGGGCTGTCCAGCGCGGTGACGACCGTGAGCGTGCCGAACTATCTCGTCGTCCGGCGCGGGCTGCCGGCGGCGACGGCCTACTGGCTGACCAGGCTGCTCTTCGAGGGTCAGCCCCGGCTCGCCGAAACGCATCCCGAGGCCCGCCGCCTCGACCCCGGTTCGGCGATCATGACCTATCCGCTTGATCTGCACGAGGGCGCGATCCGCTGGTATCGCTCGTCGCACCGGTGACGGGAAGCGTGATCAGAACCTCCAGCCCGTGTGGTTTCGCGGCCGACACCTCCATGGAGCCGCCGCTCTCCTCGGCCAAAGTCCGGGTGATGGCGAGTCCCAGGCCCGTGCCGCGCACGTTCTGGTGCCGGGGGCTGCGCCAGAACCGATCGCCCGCCCGGGCCAGCTCCTCCGCGGAGAGACCCGGCCCGTTGTCGCGGACGCGGATCTCCACCACGTCGTCGCGGGAGCGGGCCTTCACCTCCACCGCGCTTCCCCGTCCGAACTTCAGCGCGTTGTCGAGCAGCGCGTCCAAGGCGTGATCGAGCAGATCAGGCAGGCCGGTGGCGGTCATGCCGTCCGGCACGTCGACCTCCAGGGGCGTGGCCGAGCTCTGGTAGGCGGCCTGCCATGCCACCGCGCGCCGCCGGATCGCGGCCGACACGTCGAGCGAGCGCGGGGCCGCGTTCATGGACTCGGCCCGGGCGAGCTGCAGCAGCGCGTCGACGCTCTCCCCGAGCCGGTCCGCCTCCTCCAGGGCGAGCCGCAGTTCCTCACGTCCGTGCGCATCCGAGACGTAGGAGTCCGCGTTCTCCATCCGCAGGCGCAGGGCGGTGAGAGGGTTGCGAAGCTGATGCGAGGCCTGGGCGACGAAGGCGCGCTGCTTGAACACGGCGGCGGCGACGCTGTCGGCCATCGCGTTGAAACTCGCTGCCAGCCGCCGCAGCTCAGGCGGCCCGGTCCGGTCGGACACATGGGTGGCATGCCGGCCCGACCCCACCGCGTGAGCGGCCTCGTCCAGGTCGTGCACCGGCCGCAGCACCCACCGCACCACGGGTACGGCAACCGCCAGTGCCACCACCAGCAGCGCGACCATCCCGCCCAGCCCGAGGTAGAGGAGCTGCCGGGCGACCTCGTCGCGGGCTCTGTGCGTGGGCGAGATCGTGACGGCCGCGCCCAGGACCCGG
Source organism: Nonomuraea sp. NPDC049480 (assembly GCF_044465905.1). Classification (NCBI taxonomy): domain Bacteria; kingdom Bacillati; phylum Actinomycetota; class Actinomycetes; order Streptosporangiales; family Streptosporangiaceae; genus Nonomuraea; species Nonomuraea sp. NPDC049480. The sequence continues at coordinate 217,167 of NZ_JBITMD010000008.1, read as the reverse complement.
CTGTCTCGCACCACGGGCTCGACGACGACGTACGGCCGGTCGTCCCACGGCCACAACACGTGCGGGCGCTGCGGCGGACGCCCGGCCAGCCCGCGCAGCAGCGGAGTGCGGACCCCCTCCTGCGAGGTCGACAGCCCTTCGCGAGACGACGCGACGACCCCTCCGTCCGAGTCCACGACGAGAACCGGCGTGTCGTACAACTCGTCGTAACGCACCAGATCGGCCACCAGCCGCCTGGTCCGCCCCGTCGAGAGCGCCGACTCCGCCACATCCGCGAACCTGGCCGTGTCGTCGGCCCGGCTGATGAACAGCTCCTGGGACGTCTGATCGGCGCTCGTCACCGCCAGAGGCAGGCCGAGCGCCGCCACCAGCCCGGCGACGAGGGCGAACACGATGATCAGCAGGCGTCTGCGCACGCGAACCCCCTCATGAGAGCGATGGACGAGAGCCGGCTGCAATTATGCGCACAGCGGTTCTGGCTCGGACAGGGAGCCGCGGCAGGGTCCTCAGGATGCCGTCCATATGAGGGCACAGGTTTCTGTTATCCGCGCCCGTCTGTTTCGTCTCCTCTCACGAGAGCCTTCACCCGGGAGGCGACGACAGTAAGGCAGCGATGAGCGACAAGAGTCGTGCCAACTCCTCAGCCCGCCATCTGGCCCTGACCGCGCTGGCGACGGCGGTCGCCGTCTGCGGCGCGCCAAGCCCGGCGGCATCGGCAGCCGTGCGCACCGCGATCCCCGCGGCGCCGCACGCCGGCGCCGGTCTGCCCGATCCGGGCAGGGATCCGGGAGCCGACCCCGTCTTCTCCTCCGACGGGGAGCTGAGCAGGAAGGAGACGTACGCCTACCGGCCGTCCAAGCCCGGCGACCACGCCTTGCCGTCCGGCACGTTCACGCTGTCCTACGACGTGTCCCGAGCCTCGCAGCGCCCGCTGAAGGCGCAACTCGGCAAGGCACGGGCGGAGCTCGCGCGAAGCACCGGCATCGCGCTCTACCTCACCGGCGGGACCGCGCTGAACGATGCCGACCTGGCGGCGGTACAGACAGTCGGCAACGCCGCGAGCGCGGGCGGGCTCGGGCTGACCGATCTGAACCGGCTGCACATCTACAACCTGCGATCCCTCCAGGGCGGGACCGAATGCACACCCGGCTCCGGGCTGGCCTGCGCCGGGCAGATCGCACGCGGCGGGCGCTCGCCCTACCTGTGGCACAACGGCTGGTGGGGGTCGTGGGTCAGGCACCTGGTGCTGGACGATCTGCAGGACATCAAGCCTGGCTCCTTCAGCAACCACAACCTCGCCTCGGTCAGCTTCAAGGCGGCTCGCACCGTCGGCGCGATGGCGTTCGGACACGGACCGTACGCCAAGCTCAGCGTGCTCTACCTGCCCAGCGTCACGGAGATCGGCGCGAACGCGTTCCGCCGCAACCAGTACCTGACGAAGGTCAACCTCCCGAAGGTGCGCACCATCGACGACTTCGCCTTCGACGACGCTTCCCGCCTGCGCTACTTCAACGCTCCAGAGCTGGAGTCGATCGGCAGGAACGGATTGAACGACAGTCACGCGCTGGAAGCGGTCAACCTGCCCAAGGTCCGCTACATCGGCATCAACTGCTTCGATCTCAACGGCAACGCCGCCGCCGGGACAGGCATCAAGGTGCTGCGGCTGCCGAGCCTGCGGACGCTGGACAAGAACGCCATCGTCCACCTCGCCTCGCTCAAGAAGCTGTACGCGCCCGCGCTGACCACCGCCTGGCACGACTCGATCTCCGGCGACGAGAGCCTCGAATCGGTGTACGCACCGAGCCTGAGCAGGCTCGGTCCGCGTGTCTTCGCGCGTACTCCCCGCCTGCGAGCGCTGTACCTCGGCCGGCGGCCACCGGCCCAGGACGGCGCCGCGTTCACGGGAGCCGACCCGGCGAAGCTGACCATCTACTACACCGGCGCCACGTCCGCCTGGGCGAGCTTCGTGCCGGCGGGCAATCCCACGATCAAGCTGGTCAGGCGGAACCCGGCCGCCTGACCGCACGATCCCCCAGGACCCCGGGCAGCCGGGTCGAGCCCGGCAAGGGTGCGGGCTCGCGCACGAGCCCAGGTCAGAGAACCCCGACGGCGGGCGCCTCCTGCGGGAACAGGGTGTCGAACACCACGGCCCGGTCGAAGGACATCGCACGGGCGCGGGCGCGGAACTCCAGGTCCTGCCGCTCGGCGGCGGACATGTCCAGGACCACCCGGTCCACAGCCGCGACCAGACCGGCGATGTCCCCGGCCTCGACGATGACGGCGGTGTCGCCGACCGCCTCGATGGTCCCACCCGTCATGGTGGTGATGATCGGCCCACCGCCGGCCAGCATCTTCTCGGCCAGGGCGATGCCGAACGTCTCGACGAAGTCGGGCTCGGGCTTGGTGGGCAGGACGTAGACCGCACAGCCGCGCATGAGCAGCGGCTTCTCGTGGTCGTCGACATCGGTGAGGAAGACCACCCGGTCGTCGTCCCCGGCCATCGCCTGCACCTGCTCCAGCATGGGCCCGGTGCCGGCGACGACCAGTTTCACGCGCGACCGGCAGCGCATCTGCCTGAAGGCGGTCAGCAGGTCGTCGATCCCCTTGGCCCGCGTCACCCGGGACAGGAACAGGATGTACCCGTCACGCTCGAGACCGCGTCGCGCGAGCGCGGCGTCCACCTGCGCCGGATCCAGGTCGAGGAAGGCGGCGGAGTCGATCGGCGGGTAGCTGACGGTCACGCGGCGCCGGCATTGTTCGGCGAACGTGGTGCCGCAGAGAGCGTCCACCTGCTCGGCCGAGGCGACGATCTCCTCCCGGGTGTACTCCGAGACGGCGACGACCTCGTCGTTGGCCAGGAACGTGGTGAACAGCACGGTCGCCGCGCCGAACCGGCCTTCCCGCAGGCACGACCGGATCACGTTGGTCACGTCGGAGCCGACCGCTTTCGCGACGGTGTGGATGTCGGGCGCGAACCCGGCCGCGCGTGCGGCCGCGACCGCCTCCACGACCACCGAGGTGTGCGGAGCGAGGTACATCGACAGGCAGGTCGTGGGCACCGGTTCGGCGAGCAGCTCGACGAGGCGGCCGGTGAGGCCGGCCTGGTGACGCCCGTCCGGCACCCGGTAGTCCCCCACCGCCTCCGGCCGCTCCACGGTGATCCCGGCGCTGTACGGCAGCAGCCGGTCCAGCGGCTTGAGCGGCAGCCCGGCCGCCTGCAGCGTCGGAATGGGCCAGGTCAACAGCCGTACGTCGGCGAACCCGCGGGTCAGTGCCACCTCGGCGAGGTTGCGGGCCTCGCCGGAGTGGCCACAGATGACCGGGTCGGCTCTGACCACGATGACGAGACGGCGAGGGGGGTGGGTCATCGCGCTTCCTTCGGTGTCGCGGGCGGATCTGAAAGGGACGGCGGGCGGATCCCCCGCCCCCACGCCGACGGCTCCGGGCCCAGCCGGAGGTGCAACCGGCCGCCGCGGTGCACGGTGGCGGCGCTCAGGTGTGTCGCGTGCAGGGGTTTGCCGTTGAGGGTAGCCGACTGGACGTACTGCGCCGGCGGGTCACGATCGATGCCGTCGACGCCGATCGGCGTCTCGCGGTGCCCGCTGGTCTCGATGACGAACTCGTTGCCGCCCGTCCGGAGCACGGCTCGGGAGAACGCCGGCGCGTTGACCAGGAACAGGTTCTGTCCGGCGACCGGGAACAGCCCCAGCGACGCCCAGACGTACCACGAGCTGAGGCCGCCGGAGTCGTCGTTACCGGGCAGCCCGCCGGGGCCGGTGCCGAACTGCCAGGTCAGCGCCGCCTGCACCACCTGCGCCGTGCGGTCGGGCCGGCCCGCGTAGTGGTACGCCCACGGCGCCTCCATGTCGGGCTCGTTGTTCAACCCCTCGAACCGGTTCAGGGCGTATCCGGCCGCCATCTCCGCCGCCCGCGGGCGCCGGCCGGGCTGCCTCACCGGTGCGGCGCCGAAGCCGAAGAACATGTCCAGCTTGTCGGCGAAGGCCTCGTCGCCGCCGGCCAGGGCGATCCTCCCGGCCATGTCGTGCAGCAACCTGAACGAGTAGTTCCACTTGCCGCCCTCGTAGAACTCCGAGTCGCGCAGCAGGCCCGTGACCGGGTCGAAGGCGTTGGACCACTGGCGGCTGCGGTCCTCGAGATCGTCGGCCAGGCGCCGGTCGTTCAGCGCCCGGGCGACCTGTGCCGTGCAGTGGTGGGCGTAGGCGAGGTCGAGGGTGTGGGTGATCGGGTGCACCACTCCGTGCTCGAAGAAGTCTTCGCCGTACAGGCGGCGCAGGTCGTCGACCATGTGCACGAGCGCCCAGTTCCAGTCCAGGTCCGCCCGGCCCAGAGCGTGGGCGTCCGCCAGCGCGGTGTGCGCGAGCGCGCTGGCCTGGCGGAAGAAGCGGTCGGCGCCGCGAGCCATCCGGTACCCGATGGGGAAGTTGCCCTCCTCCTCGCAGACCCGGATCAGCGACTCCAGCAGGTCCGCGGCCCGGTCCGGGGCGATGGCCGCGAGGAGCGGCAACTGCGTCTTGTAGATGTCCCACATGGTGCACACGTCGAACGCGTACGGTCCGGGGCTCGGCCAGAACGGGCTTTCGTCGTCGGCGAAGCACGGCTTGATCAGCGCATGGTAGAGCGCCGTCGCGAGCACGGTGCGGCGGGCGGGCGTGCCCCCCTCGACCTGGACCCGGTCGAGGTGCTCGCCCCAGCGGGCCCGGGTCCGGGAACGCACCGCGTCGAACGCCGGCTGCCCCTGCCCGCACTCGCGCTCCAGGTTCTGCCGCGCCTGGTCGCAGCCGCGCAGCGAGAACCCGAGCCGCACCTCGATGGTCTGCCCCGCCGCGGCCGGGCCCATGAAGAGCATGCCGAACGGCCGCAGCGTGGTGTGCCGGATGCTGTCGAAGTCCAGACGGGTACCGCCGTCGACGAGCCGCCGGTCGTACCAGAGCATCTGGCGCCAGCCCGGGCTGTCGACGTCCAGGTACACCGACAGAGGGACGCCCTCCATCACCACCGTGCCCTGGGCCCGGCCGTGGCCCATGCTCTCCACCTGTGCCCGCAACGGCACGGTACGGCCGAGTTCGATGGCCAGGCCGCCGCAGGACAGGTCGACCACTACGCGGGCGCTGCTGTGCTCCGGAAACGTGTACCGGTGCACGGCGACCTTGGAGCCCACGGTGAGCTCACAACGGACCCCGGTGTCCAGGGTGGCCGCGTAGTAGCCGGCCTCCGCCACCTCGTCGTGCAGCGGCCACGCCTCCCCCAGCGCGTCCAGCGGCTGCACCATCGGGGTGACCCGAACGTAGTTGTAGTACTTGCGGATCGCGCCGGTGCCGGACTGCTGGAAGTGGGTGAACCCGGACGCCTGCAGCCGCTCGAACATCTCCTCGGGCACGCCCTCGGTGTTCTTCGCGTACTGCCCGTATCCGGTCGGGTACGCGCCGGAGTAGGCACAGGCCGACACCATGCCCAGCGGCGACGTGGCACCCGGGTGGGTGTTGCCCACCTGGGGTTTCGGCCACCACCAAGTGGCGGCCAGACCGCGCGCTCGAGGCAGGTCGGTCGCCGCTATGCCGATGAATGGGTCAACGTTGTCGAGGATGGCGGAACTGTACCCAGCGCGAGGTCACCGTAGGTTTCAGCGAGGTGAACTCCTGTCTATCCCTATCACCAAGCGGTCGAGCTGGAGCGCCGCCACCGGCTGCGGGAATCAGGCTCGGCGCGTCGCCACTCCCTTGGCCCACGCCTCGATGAGCTCGGTCGCCTGGGCGACATTGAGTCTTGGGTCGCACAGTGAGGAATAGTGACGCAGCAGGTCGTCCTCGCACTTCACTGACCCGCCGATGCACTCGGTCACGTCGCCCGCCGCGACCTCTATGTGGAGTCCGGCGGCGTGCTGCCGGTGCTCTTCGATGATGTCGCGGAATCTCAGGGCTTCAGTGATCATGTCAGTGAGATACCTGGTTTTCAAGCCGACTTGGTCGCACATGACCGTGTTGCCGTGCATGGGGTCACCCAGCCAGATCACCGGGTGTCCCGCATTCGCCACACGCCGGACGATCGGCGGCAGGACCTCTCGGATCAGGTCCCGGCCCATCCGCGGTATCAGCACGACCCGGCCGGGCTCGCGGCGCGGATTGAGTGTCTGACACACGTTCAGCACGTCATCGGGGGTCGCGGTCGATCCGATTTTGCATCCGACCGGATTGGCCACCGAGGCCAGCAAGGCGACATGCGCGCCGTCCGGGTGGCGTGTCCGCTCCCCCACCCAGGGGAGGTGCGTCGAGGTCAGGTACAGGTCACCCATGTCCTGATCGCGGCGGACCAGCCGGGTTTCATAGTCGATGACCAGCGCCTCGTGACTGGACCACGGTCCCTCCATGGCAGGCATGCCGGCGTGTCCTCGGCGGTGCGTCCGCATCTCCCGTTGCACTTTGTCGCTGGCGTCATAGGCCCACAACATGCGCCGTGGATTGGCCTTCCGGGTCAGGGGGGCGGCAATTTCTGAATTTATCATGTGCCCCCGGAAGGAGGGGAAACTGAGTTCCCCGTGACGCTCCATTGCCTGTGACCGGGGTTTGGCGAACTGTCCACCCATACGTCCGACACGTATGACACTCCGGCCGGTGAGTTCGCTCAAGCGATCTCCCAGCCTGTCAATGACACGCAGCTTTTCCGCTACGTGCTGCTCGGTGCATTCGTAGAAGCTCTCCGCGCAATCACCCCCTTGCAGAAGCAGGACATCCGCGGTCATCAGCCTCGAGAGCGAACAGCGCAGACGCCGAATTTCCGCGGCCGCCACAAGAGGCGGAGCCGAAACCAGCCTTTGACAGACCTCGTCATAGGCGACGTGTTCTCGCCACTCCGGCTGTTGCGCCGCCGGCAGGCTCTCCGGCAGGCGGAGTCGGTCGACGTCCACGGTGGAGCTGGGTGGCTGCATGTCTACTCCCGTCAGCAAACCAGTTAGCGGGCCGCACCGGAGCCCCTCGCCCGGTCGAGGCGTTTCGGACAGCTTGACCCAGCAGCCGGGGCGGGCACATCACGTCTTCGCGCCGATGGGACACGCCTCATCGGCGACTCACGGTTCTGTGCCGCGGTTCGGCACGACCTTGCGCCGACCCCGTCGGCCGCGCCTCCGACCCAGCTCAGCCATCCGTGCGGTCACAGCGTTGGGCGGCGTCTTCCGAGACACGCGTCCCGGAGGACCAGGTCCGGCATCCGCGAACAGCGGCGGGCCGCGGGCACTTGGATCACCTGCATCAATACATCTTGATGTAACGCATTCACGCCATCTTGGGTGCGATTGTTTGACCACTATGGGTGATCATGGTTACGTCGGGTACCGGGAGATTTCCCTCTCGATGCTGAGGTGATCATGTATCCGTTAGTCGGGCGTGAACACATGCTGTCCGTGCTGGTCGATCATTTGAATGCCACCCTGGAGGGCTCGGGTGGGTTTATCGTCCTCGAGGGTCCGATCGGCATAGGCAGGACTCGTATGCTGAAGGCGGCGGCCTTTGAGGGGGCCGAACGCGGCTTCACCGTGGCTTACATACGAACAGGAGTAATCGATCAGCCGACACCCCTTCGCGAACTGATCACTTTCTTGCGGCACGTGATGCCCAGCGAGTCCGAATTCGATGATTTGGTTCGCCCGGATATTAATCCGTTCTGTTTGGCTGATCGCCTGGCCGAACTGATCGCGAATGCGGCGCGCAGGCGCCCCCTCCTGATCGCTCTCGACGATGCCCAGCGGGCCGACGAGGTCAGCGGTCTGGCTCTTCAGGGTCTGGTGCAGTCGCTCGTCTCGTCGCCGGTGCTCTGGCTGCTCGCGCGCCGGCCGGTTCCCGCCCAGTCGCTCGCCCAGCACGCCATCGGCTGGCTGATCGACCGTGCCGCAGGCCGGCTTCACCTCGGCCCGCTGGACAATGAGGCCGTGGCCGCGCTGTGTACCAGCGTCCTCGGCGCCAAGCCGGATTCGTCGGTGCTCAGGTGGGCGGCTCACTGCGGCGGCAACCCGTGGCTGCTGGAGAACCTGCTCAGCGCACTCATGGACGCGGGGCAGGTGGTCATCGTCGATGGTACGGCTTCCGTGCTGGCCGACTGTCTGCCCGGATGCGTGCTCTCCGCTGTCGCCCGCCGGCTGGACGAGCTGCCGTCCGCGGTTCGGCGCCTCCTCGTGCACGGCAGAAGGATCGGCCATGCGTTCACGGTCGAGGAGGCGGCGGATTTGCTCAGCGCGTCGCCCCCCGACCTGTCCTCCAGCGTCGAAGAGGCCGTACAAGCAGGGCTGATTCGGAGAAACGGCGCGAAGCTGGCCTTCGTCCACGATGTCATCGGGGAAGCACTCCAGCATGTCCCGTTCCGTGATGTGGAGCCCGCCCCTTCCGTGCCCGTGACCGGCACCATGGTGCGCCCATCCGGGCGGATCAGTGTGGCCGAGCCCAATACCGCCCGTGCTGAGCCGCCGCCCAACGGTCGAGCGATCGCTCCGCCACCGCCGCAGTCTCAGGCATGCGGATGCGACGAAATCACGGCTCAGGCCATTTCGGCCCTGGGAGATCCGTTCGACGAAGCACCGCGGGCGCTGGCCCGGCCCCTGTGTCTGCTCGCCGGGGCGGGGCGGGCCGCCGAAGCCCGTCGCCTCGCGGACGTCGCTGTGCGTGCCGGCATCGAGGCGGCGGCCGAGGCGCAGCTGATGCTCGATCTCGCTCAAGGGCTCCAGGACGCCGGCTGCCACGGCATGTCAGTCGAGTGCCTTCAGCGGACGTTGGCGCGGCGGGACCTTCGCGAAGTGGACCGGGGCAAGCTGGAGGGGTCGCTTGCGGATACGGCCAAGCGTGTGAAGAGCGTTCCCGGAGCGGGACCCACGGTCGGGAACGGGCGGTCGACCAGCCTTGCTCGACCGCTCATCGTCGATCGCCGCGCGAGGGCCGGCGGCGACACCGGGGCGACCGGGTGGGGAGTCCGCGTCGCGGAGTCGTTGCAGGAGCCGGTCCATCCGTACCGTGACACGTGCGAACGCCCGCTCTGGGCATGGATGGTCCGCGCTCTGGTCGCAGCCGATCAGTTCGAGGAGGCGTCCGCCGTCTGCGCCGCGATCAAGCAGGAGTCGGAGAAGCTCGGCGAGGCTTGGCCGGAGCCGCTGTGGCACGGTCACCTCGCCGAACTCCTCGTGACGGCCGGCCGGCTCGACGAAGCACGCGTCGCGGCCGAGACCGGGCTTCGCCTGACGGACCGGTCGGCGCCCGAGGACTCCGTATCCGCGCGCGCGGTTCTGGCGCGGATCAGCTTGCATCATGGCGATACCGCCACCGCCAGTGAACACTTGCGCATGGCCGAACGGCTTGTGTCCGACGACGCGGTACCCGACAAGACCGACTTGAATTGGGCGCTCGCTCAGTTCCACGCGGCCAGCGGGCGTCCCGGCATGGCGGTTCAGACGCTGATCAACGTCGAAGGGGAGATCGCTCCCGACCTGGTGCTCTTCACCGAAGCGCCGACGGCGGCGGCAATGCTCGTGCGCCTGGCCAGGAAGGCGGGACTCAGCGCGGAGGCTGAAGGCGCGGCCGACTTCGCCCGCCGGATCAGCGAGGGCAACCCGACTGTGGCGTCGTTGGCAGGGGGCGCCGAACACGCCGAAGGACTCCTGCGCCATGACCCGGTTGCTTTGCGTCACGCCGTGGAGCACTACCGGCTCAGTGGACGTCCTCTGGCAACCGGCATCGCCCTTGAGGACGCGGCACAAGAGGAGCAGAACATTCGGCATCAGGCTCAAGCGGTCCAGTTCCTTGGCTCCGCTCTGGATCTCTACGTGGACTGCGGTGCACGGCGGGACATCACCCGGGTGCAGAAGAAGCTTCGTCGTCTCGGCGTGCACAATGTACGCGCGCTGGGCGCCGAACGGCCCACATCAGGGTGGGAAAGCCTCACGAGTGCGGAACTTCGAGTCGTGCGGGCGATCGTGGACGGTAAGACCAACAAGGAAGCGGCAAGCATGTTGTTCCTGTCGCCCCACACCGTCGACAGCCATCTCCGGCGGGTGTTCGCGAAGCTCAGCATCAACAGTCGTGTCGAGCTGACCAAGCAGTTCATCGCGCACGAAACCTCTTAGAAAGCCGGGCGTGGAATGCGGTCGCCGCGCATCTCGGAAGCCTCCGGAATGAAGCAAGCCAGTTTGATTCATCTATTTGGATTGATATATGCTGGCAGTGTGCGTTCCACCATCTCTCCGGAGGCGCCGGCGGCACCTCCCGTCTTCCTGCGTCTGACCGGGCATCCCGTGCGGTGGCAGTTGCTGAGTGAGCTGGCACGCAGTGATCGGCAGGTCCGCGAGCTGACGGCCCTGGTCGGCCAGCGCCAGAGCCTGACGTCCTACCATCTCGGCCAATTGCGCGGAGGCGGACTGGTGACCATGCGGCGTAGCTCGGCCGACAAACGTGACACCTACTACAGCCTCGACCTGGCCGTGTGCCGTGAACGGCTCGCCGAAGCCGGCGCCGCGCTGCACCCCGGCCTCCAGCTGGTCCCGGCCGCGCTGACACCGCCGCCGGGCGATCCTGGCCGACGGCCGGCCGACCCACCCGTCCGGGTGCTGTTCTTGTGCACGGGCAACAGCTCTCGGTCTCAGATGGCCGAGGCGATCTTGGCGCAGCGGGGCGGCGCTCGGGTCGAAGTCGTCAGTGCCGGCAGTCAGCCCAAACCCCTGCACCCCAATGCCGTGCTCGTGATGGGCGAACACGGCATCGACATCAGTGGCCGTCGCTCGAAGCATCTGAGTGAGTTCATCGAGCAGCGATTCGACTTCGTGATCAGCCTTTGTGACCGCGTACGGGAAGTGTGCCCGGACTTCCCCGGGCATCCCGCGGTGGCGCATTGGAGCATCCCCGACCCGGCGGCCGAATCAACGGCCGACGAACAGAGTTACCCAGCGTTCGTCCGCACCGCGGATGAATTGAACACGCGCATCCAGTTCCTGCTTCACGCGATCGAACACGCTCTAACGAGTTCGGAGGGAGTCTAGAAATGTCCGACAACGTGGCGGACCTGGTCAGCGTCCGATACATGGTGGACGACGTCGATACTGCGATCGACTTCTACACCAGGCACCTCGGATTCACCCTCAGGATGAGCGCGGCACCGGCGTTCGCCGACGTCGTACGCGGCCGGCTACGGCTCTTGCTGAGCGGGCCGGCCAGCTCGGCGGGCCGGCCGATGCCCGACGGCACCAAGCCCGCACCGGGAGGATGGAACCGCATCCATCTCATCGTGAGCGATATCGCCGCCGAGGTAGACAAGCTGCGCGCCGCAGGTCTTCCGTTCCGCAACGACATCGTCACCGGCCCAGGCGGCCAGCAGATCTTGTTGGAGGATCCGTCCGGGAACGTGGTCGAGCTGTTCCAACCCGCCGGCAGCTGAAGGTGCGGCACGGGCTGGCCCTCAGCCCGAGTCGTCACGGCGGATCGCAGTGACCATGCCCGTCGGTCCATCGGCACCGACGGGCTCACGCGTATCCCCGGGGAGCGCCTCAGCGGCGCCGGCGCCGGTGAGCGCCCGGACCTCCATCTCGGCGTACTTCGCGGCATCGCGCTCGGTACTGAACCTGGCGCCCGCGTAACCCAGCAAAAAGGCCACGGGTATCGAGACCAGGCCCACGTGTTTCCACGGGAAGTAGGCGAAGTCGGCGTTGGGGAACAGCGCCAGCGGATCACCCGAAACGGCCGGCGAGAACACGACCAGGACGATGGTGGCCGCGACACCTCCATACATGCTCCAGAGCGTTCCCGCCGTGTTGAACCCCCGCCAGAACCACGAGAACAGCAGGGGCGGCAGAATCGACGACGCGACCAGGGTGACGTCGAGCGACAGCATGAACGTGATGTTCTGATTCATGAGCAGGATGGCGCAGCCGGTCAGCAGTACGCAGAGGACCACCACCGTGCGGCGGGCCACCGTGATTTCACGCTGTTCGTCGAGCGGCCCGCTCCTGATCACGTTCGCGTAGATGTCGCGGGTGAAGCTCGCCGCGGCACTGATCGCCAGTCCCGCGGTCACCGCGACGATCGTTGTGAAGACGACCGAGGCGATGAACGCGAGCAGCGGCACATCACCGAGCTCGAATGCCAGCAGGGGCGCCGCGGAGAGGCGTTGTCCGGGACCGGAAAGAATCTGCTCGGGCCCGATCAGGGCGGCTGCGCCGAAGCCGATCAGAATGATGAGCAGATAGTACGGTGTGATGAGCCCGATGGCCCAGGAGACCGAACGGCGCGCGTGCTTGGCGCTGGGCACCGTGAGGAAACGGATGAAGAGGTAGGGCAGCGCGGCGTGCCCGAGCACCGCGGTGAGCAGCTGGGAGACGAACTCCAGCCGGTGCGGGCCGTGGCCGAATTTCGCGCCCGGTGTCAGCAGGCGCTCGCCGTCCGAGGCGGCCTTCGCCGCCGCGTCGCCCAGCAACGCGGACACGTCGAACCGATAGCGGGCGAGCAGCGCCCCCGCGAGGATGACCGCGGCGGCGAACAGCAGGACAGCGTTGATGATCTGGGTCCAGGTCGTCCCCCGCATACCGCCGTAGTAGACGGTCACGGCGGTGAGGCCGCCGATCGTGGCGATGACCAGGGCCTGACCGATGGGGCCGTCGAGCTTCAGCAAGAGCGCCAGGAGGCGGCCGGCGCCTATGAGCTGGATGGTCATGTAGAAGAAGAACACCACGAGCGTGACGGTCGCCGCGGCCACGCGCACGGGACGCTCCCCCATCCGCACGCTCAGCGTGTCGCCCAAGGAGTACTTGCCGGTGTTGCGCAGCGGTTCGGCCACCAGGAGGAGTGTGACCAGCCACGACACGGCGAAGCCGGCCGCGAGCAGGACGCCGTCGTACCCCTTGAGTGCGATCTCATCACTCAGGGCAAGGAATGACGTCATCATCATGAACGTGCCGAAGAGAGCAAATCCGTTCTGCGGCGCGGTGAAGGCCCGGTCGCCGGTGTAGAAGTCCGAGCGAGTACTACGGGCGCGGCCGAAACGCGAGACCACGAGCAGGATGATCAGGCTGAAAATCATGAAAGCCGCAAGGTGAGTACGGACCGGAGGACAGTCACCGTCGGTTCCTTTCGAACTCCTCGCGGATCCTCTCGGCCAAGGGATCAAGACGCCGGCCCGCGTAGAACAGGTGGACCGCGGTGATGATGACCGGCAGAACAATCAAACCGACGGCGAACAGCATGCCGAGATTGACGTGTCCGAACACGCTCACGGCGAGGGATTCGGGCATCCATCCCGCGAGGGCGACGGTGATGGCGAACATGCCGAGAAACAGGGCGGTCATCGAGACGAGGTAGCGGCGCGACCGGGACCGCAGGCGGGCGAAGGCGGCACTCCGCTGGAGAGCGAGATATTTCTCAGCGTCGTCTGGGGCGACCGTGATGACGTCGTCCCATGGCAGAGTGCTCATCTGGACATCTCCGTCGGCGCTCAACGTGCCTCCCTCGGATCGCTGCTCGATTCAGGCCAATGGCGTACGTGCGGCGCGGGTGCGCTGCCGAAGGGTGACGGCCGGGGTGAGGCCCGCGGGCAGATATACGTCCACCCTCGAGCCGAAACGGATCAAGCCGATCCGCTCGCCCCGGCGGACGGCCGCCCCGGCGTTCACGTAGGGGAGGACGCGGCGCGCCACAGCACCGGCGATCTGCGCGAACTCCAGATCGCCGAGGCCGGTGTTCAGGTGCCACACGACACGTTCGTTGCGGTCACTGTCCTTGTCGAAGGCGGGGAGGTATCCGCCCGGGATGTGCTCGACCGACGTCACCGTTCCGGTGCAGGGGGCACGGTTGACGTGGACATCCAGCGGGCCCATGAAGATGGACACCCGGGTCCGGCCGTCCGGCCATGGATGGATGCTCTGGACCACGCCGTCGGCGGGGGAAAGGACGCGGCCTTCGCCAGCCTGCCGTTCCGGGTCGCGGAAGAACCAGACCATGAGGCCCGTCAGCATCGCCAGCGGCGGAGCGGTCATGGCCCACGGGCGTGATCTCCGGGATCCGGCCATTGCGGCGGCCGTCAGAACGATCGCCGGGACGAGCCACGGACTCGTTCCGCGAGCCAGTCTTGTTCGCCGAAGAGTGACCATGATGCCCCCTTGTGCAGACTTCTCGCTCGTGAGTTCAGGACCGTGACTGGAGTTCGACGATCGCGAACTCGGGCGGAATCCCGGCACGAACGGGTGGACCGAAGAGGCCGGCGCCTCGGGTGACGAAGATGGACGTGCGCTCCTTCCTCGCCAAACCCGCGACCACCGGCTGCTGCAGGCCGATGAGCCGGTCGAAGGGTGCCGTCTGGCCGCCGTGGGTGTGCCCCGACAGCTGAAGATCGACTCCGTGCTTGACGGCCGAGTGGACCTGTACGGGCTGGTGGGCCAGGAGGAGGACAGGACGGGCGGGGTCCCTGCCGCCCAGCGCGGCGGCGAAGTCCGGCCCCGGGCGGTCGTACATCGGCGCCATCACGTCGTTGACTCCGGCCAGGTCAAATGCGGCGCCCCCGGACGTGATCTCCACCCGCTCGTTCATGAGAGGCCGCATTCCAAGATCCCGCACCTGGTCGACCCACTCCTCGACTCCAGAGGAGTAATCATGATTGCCGGTCACGAAGTACGTGCCGTGGCGGGATTCCAATCGGCGCAACGGCTCGGTGGCCTGTCCGATCTCCGCGACCGTGCCGTCCGCCAGGTCGCCCAGGATCGCCACCATGTCAGGCTGTTCGCGGTTGACCAGCGTGACTATGCGTTCGGCGAGCCGGCTGTCGAAAAACGGGCCGAAATGCGTGTCGCTCACCACGGCGAGGCGGAAGCCGGAGAGACGGGGGTCGAGCCCGCTGATGGGAACGGCCACCCGTATGGTTCGCAGATCACCGAACGCGGTGCGCATGCCATAGCCGACGATGCCCGCCGCGGCGGCGCAGGCGGTGACGGCGCACGCACGGGCGAGGAACAACCGGCGTCCTGGATTGTCGAGCCCTGACGGAAGGTTCGGAGTTCCCGGACCGCCCGGCTCCTCGGCGGTCGTCCCCCTTTGCTCGGCCGCGGGTGTCGTCGCCACCGGCCCGCCGCGCGGTGTCGCCACGAAAGCCGCCGCCGCGGGGGCGCGTGCCGCCTCGGAGCCGGCCGGCGTTCCGGCGTCGGCGGACCGGCTCCTTCGCCGCCACCACAGCGTGAGCGCCGCACGGGGAATCTCCAGTACGAGCAGGCTGAGCAGCAGGTAGAACATCAGGGCGATCCACATGTACCCGAGCCATGCCAGCCACCAGGCGTCCACACCGACCGTCCGGGTGACCATGAACGCGACCACGCCGACGAGAGCGAGACCCGCGAGCGTGATCGTACCGATTCGGCGCCGCCGGCCGGGCAGGGTGGTGGAGCGCACGAGCCGTACCCACAGATAGAGGTGGATCGACACCGCGAGCAGCGTGATGATTCCAAAAAAGACGACTGGATTATTCGTCAGCATTTCCACACCTATTCGTGTCGAATCTGATGGCTGCGTGTCATCCTTCAAACCAAAGTCTGGGAGCCGGCGCGCCGTCGGTCACCACGTGTCCGCGCGATCTGGTTGCGGGATTCGGCCGTCTCGGGCGGATGCCGTCCCGGTGAGATATGGCGTGAATGCGGGATGCCGCCCCCGCCGCGTCCGCGACAGCTCATCAAGCCATATTGAAATATCTTGTATTGATGTATGGTCTGGGACATGAGCTCGGGCACACAACTCGCGCCGCCGGCGTTCGCGCGGATGGCGGCCGATCCGCTGCGTTGGCGGCTGTTGCGGGAGCTGGCGGTAAGCGATCGGCGCGTGCGGGAATTGGTGACGCTGGTCGGCCAGCCACAGAACCTGGTCTCTTATCACCTGAGCCGGCTTCGGGCCAGCGGGATGGCCGCGGCCCGGCGCAGCAACTTCGACGGCCGCGACACCTACTACCGCCTCGACCTGGAGCGATGCGCTGAGTTGCTGGCCGAGGCCGGGGCGGCGCTGCATCCCGGGTTGGCCTTCGATCCCGCGCCCACCACCGCTCCCAAGGCTCCTCGCCCCAGTTCGTGCAAGGTGTTGTTCCTGTGCACCGGCAACAGCGCCCGGTCGCAGGCGGCGGAGGCGCTCATCCGGGCCCGTTCGGGCGGCCGGGTGCAAAGCTTCAGCGCGGGCAGCCAGCCCAAGCCGCTGCATCCTCATGCGGTACGGGTGATGGCCGCCCGCGGCGTCGACATCGCCGGCCAGCAGTCCAAACACCTGCGCGTGTTCGCCCGGCGGCGTCTCCACTATGTGATCACCTTGTGCGATCGGGTCCGGGAGGTGTGCCCTGCCTTCCCCGGCGACCCCACCTACATCCACTGGAGCATCCCCGACCCGAACGCTTCCGGCGCCCAGGACACCCACGGAGACAACTATCCGGCGTTCGAGCTGATGGCGGCCGAGATCGAGACCCGTATCGGGTTCTGGCTGGCCGCCATCGGCGCGGCACCCAGCCCATCCGTCCGGGCCTGAAGGAGCCGCGCCCGAGGATGCGCCCCCAGACAGTCACCGTCGGCGGAGCCTCCTCGGAGGCGCCGCCGACGGCCAACGGCAGGACTGCGGCTCGCGCCGCGGATCAGCCGCCGTTGAGCTTGCGCTGGACGAAGTTGTAGACCATGTCGCCGATCTTCGGTGCGAACTGTTCGGCGTTCTCGATCGCGGAGCGGAAGTGCACCCCGGCCCAGACCCTGCTCGTGCGACAGTCATTGGCCAGGTCGGTCAGGTTGTCCCAGCGCAGAGTGATGTCGGCGGCAGGTGTGACCTTCGGTTCGACGACGGAGGAGCCCTTCGCGAAGGAGACGGTCGTGCGAAGCTCGTCGGTGCCGAGGAAACGCCGTGCCGCTTGGGCGTAGGCCAGGCAGTACGTGGACGAGGTGGACGGATATTCGGGATGGTCCGCGGTGTTCAGGTAGCTGCGCCACTCGTTTCCGGTGATGTCTTTGACGGTGCCCTTCCCCGGCCCGCCCCATGCCGTCACCTTCTTGTCCCCATACAGGTGGCGGATCGCGCTGAACGGCCGCACCGCATCGTACTTCCGCTTGAAGTGCCACGAGGCGACGGCGGCGTCGAAAATGGCGATGTCCACCGTGGTGACGTACTGGACGGCCTTCTCGATGTCGAATTTACCCTGCTGGAAGGCCGCGGTGCCGGTGGTGCGCCCGAGGCTGTAGATCTTGTCGTTGAAGAACTCGGCGGTCATCTTCTGGCGGTCGGTCAAGCGTGCTGACGCGTCCAGGATCTCGTCGGCCTGACGCTTGTACGCCGCACGGTTGTGATGGTCGCTGTTGACCGGCGGAGAGAGCGTCAACTCGGTCGGGCTCTTGTAGGAGATCGGCTTGACCCGGCCGTACTGGGGGGTCACGTACTGCTGAGCCCGGAAAAGGCCGTTCAAGGAGAGGGAGTTCGGCTGCCAGCGGGACGGATCGCGGAGCTCGTAGGCGGTGTTGACCGGCTTGTAGCCGGTGAAGTCGGCGTAGGGCCGCCGGTTGTAAGCGCGGCCGCCTTCGTCGCCGTCCCGGTTCGAGCCGTCGTTCTTCCGCGCCTCCAGGACCTTCTTGGCGGCGAGGTTTCCGATGCCGGCCGGAGTGGTGGTGTTCTCCGACCTGTCATCGGGATCGAGACCTGCCGATTCCATCATGTCGCGGAACTCGGAGCTGAATTGCGGGAACACGGCGTTGAGCGAGGTGTAGGCCGAATAGATGACGGCGACATTCCTGTTGCGCGTCGTGGCCTCCCCTCTCGGGCGGCGCCCGAGGTTGGAGTAGATGCCCACCGCAGTGGGGTGATAGGGAGCGATGGCGTCGAACCAGGCCACCTCCACCAGCAGGATGTGGTCGGCGACCATCGTGGCGTCGGAGCCGTCCGGGGTCACCGTGCGCACCGCCTTCTGGAACCGAGGGTAGATCACCTCGATCAGGGCGTTGCCCTGGTCGGGGTCGAACGCCGTCTTCTGCGGCGCGGCCGCCGCTCCGTGGGTCAGCGTCCCCGCCAGCACCGTCGCGGTCGCGATGGTCACCCAGTACCTCAGGCGCCGACTCCAAGATCTTCTTGAATTCGTCACCGACATTCTCCTTTCGCTCGACTTCCGCATCGCGAATCGACCGCGGCCGGAAGAAAATGAGGTCTTCGTGGATGGTGATGATTCTGCACGGAATGGCTCGTCGGCCTGAGCGCCTGTTTCAGGAAAGGGTTCCCCTCATGCCGTCTTCGTCGCGCAGAGGATGCCGTGAGCGACCAGGGAGTCCGCCGGCATGTCGGTCAGATCTTGAGCGATCGCCTTCGTGACCGTGAACCCGCATTCCTCCAGCCACGCCTGGTACGTCGACAGCTTCTGTGGTCCGCCTTGACCCATGGTGCAGCCGAGGAAGTAGGTGGGGAAGAAGTCGACCGCGTGGGAATCCTGGACGTCTTCCGCGTATATCGGCCCCAGGATGTTCACCTGCCCACCGACTTCGAGCGCCTTGTGGGTGTTGCCGAGTATTTTGAACACTTCTTTCTTGTCGAACATGTCCAAGAAGTGCTTGATCAGCACGACGTCGAATCCCTCAGGCACTTCCTGGAAGACATCGCCGCCGATGAACGAGCAGTGCTCGTCCACACCGTGGGCCTTGAAGTTCCGCAGGCACTCGGTTTCCTTCTCGGGAAGGTCGAAGGTCGTCACGCGGAGTCCGGGGGATTCCTTCAGCCGATAGGTCAAGATCGCGCCGAGGCCGGTGTTGCCGGCGAGATCGAGCACTTTCGAGCCGGCCGGTATGCCGATGTTCTCGAAGAACCAGGGGTCGATGTGCGCGGTGACGGTGTCCATCATCGTGCCCCAGGACTCGCGGAGGTCCTTGTGCTCGGCGAGGGCTTCGTACAGGTTTCCCTCATGCCCGTAGAACTTCTTGAGACCGACGGGCGCGCCGGTCCGGACGCTGTCGGCAAGGTAGAAACTCTGCCGGAGCATGACCATCTTGATCATGTCCATGATGGCGAGCACTCGCTGGAGGTCCTCGTCGGCGACGGTTTCGAGCCCGTCGAGGGAATACGCACCCGAGTCGTCGTCATACGAGACGAAATTCTCCTTGACCAGCAGGTGCAACAGTTGCTCGACCGCGTCCGGGGCCGCGCCGACCGCGCCCCCGAGCCGGTCGGCGGTCATCCCGGTGCTGTTCCTGAGTGCGTCGATGATTCCGAGTTCGAAACAGCACAGCAGGTTCATGAACCTCGCCGGCCCCAACATGTATTCGCGGAATCTTTCGAGCACGCGTTGTCCGGTCATTTCGGTTTCCCTTCCTGTCGGGGTGACGCGCCTCGTATCCGCTGGACCACGGCCGCCGGGGTCGATGGGGGCCTGTTCCCGCGCCAGGCGACATGCTGGTCGGGCCGGACGAGAACAAGGTCGCGTTCCCAGAGGTGCCGGGCCACGGCGTCGGTCACCACGGTGTGGCTGACCGGTAGGCCCTGAGCGGTCGCCGCCGCGAGGAGCGCGTCCGCGCGGCCGTCGCCGGCGAAGTCGATGAGGGTGAAGCGGGGACCGAGAAGGTCGTGGATCGGTCTGCCGTCGTCGAGAAGAACGCTGGGCGGGCGGCCGCCGGGCCAGGTCGTCGGCGTGTACTGCTGAGGGCTCCACGGGGGCTCGGGTGAATCGTCGAAGCAGACGATGCGGGAGTCGTTGTAGCGGTAGCCCAGCTCGATTCCCGAGTACTCGTTCTCGCCCCGCTCGGCCTCGATGAAGGATGCCACGGCCCCGGGCGAGGCACCCTCGCGAAGGAGTCCCCCGGCCTTGAGGTGCACGCCGAGGTGCCGGTGTGAGGTGTGCATATTGCGCAGGCCTACGGGGCGGCGCTCGGCCTCGTAGCTTTCGAGCAGATCGGGGCCGCCGAAGCCCTTGACGAGGGCGGCGATTTTCCAGGCGGCGTCGACCGCGTCGGCGATGCCGGAGTTCATGCCGTAACCGCCGGTCGGGAACATTTGATGCGCGGAGTCCCCGGCGATGAGAACCCGCCCGGCACGGTAATGATCGGCGATCAGGAAGCCGGGGCGCCACCGAGACGTCAGAAGCACCTTGTCGATCTTCAGCTGCGTCTGCATGGTGCTGAGCGCGAATGCCGCCGGATCAGCGGGCGGCGGGTCGAATTCGCCTGGCTGCGTGCCGTTCACATGCACGGTCCAGGTGTCCACCTCGTCCTGGGCGATGATGACGTACCTGAAGGCGAAGTAGTGCCAGAAGCGCCCGTGCCGATGCAAGGTGTCAAGATCGCGGCTCTTGAAGTGCACCATGAGGGCGTGGGGCAGCTCGGGTACGTCGAAGCCCTTCAGTCCGATGCCCACAGATTTGCGGACCTGGCTCGACGCGCCGTCGCAACCGATCACGTATCGGGAGCGCAGGCTGACCTGGCTGTCGGTCAGCACGTTGACCAGGCGGCTGGTCACACCGTCGTCGTCCTGGGTGAGAGAGTCGAAGTGCCAGCCGCACCGCAGATCGATGAGTGGATGACGTCGGCAATGGGCGCGCAGGACCGGTTCCAGATCGATCTGGGAAAGTCGCTGGCCGGGCTCGGCAGGCTGAGTGCCGTCGTTTCGTTCGGCGATGCGTCGCCGCTCTTCGGCCACCGAGGGAAGTTTCCACACAGTGATCGGCTCACCGGCGAGGCCGGTCGACCAGATCACGTCGGAGGGATGCTCGAGCCCTACGCCGGCGGACCGAACGTCGTCAGCGAGTCCGAGTCGCCGGAACAATTCCATGCTGCGGGAGCTGACGAAGTCCAGCTTCGGATGATCGGTCGTCTCGAAGCCTTCTTCGACGAGGATGCAAGCCACGCCATGGCGGGCGAGCGCGAGGGCCGCGACCATGCCCACCGGGCCTGCGCCCACGACGAGAACCGGTACCGGATCCACGATTGCCTCCTGAGGGTGTGGGGCGGTTCGGCCGCCCCACACCGTTCGCGCTGTTCAGCGGGCTCTGCTGGGCGTCTGGCTCGCTCGAGCGGGTTCGTCCGCGCGTTCGTCCGGGCGTTCGTCCGCGTGAGCGGGCCCGGCGGTACGATCACGCCGAGCGGGAACGTCGGCGCCCGTGAAGGCGCGGACCTGGAGTTCGGCGAAGCCGCGGCTGTCACGCTCGCGACTGCTGATCGTGCCCAGGTAGCCCAGGAGGAAGGTGAGCGGCACCGCGACCAGCGCGGGGTCGAAGTCGATGACGTGGAAGTCCACGCCGGACAACATGGCCACCGGAGTGCCTGACATGAGACCGGAGAACAGGAACAGGATCCCGGTCACGGCGATTCCCCCGTAGACCGTCCACCGCAGTCCTGCGGTGTTGAAGCGCTTCCAGAACAGCGAGTAGATGACGGCCGGCAGGACGACGCCGCCGAGGTCGACCGTTATCGGAATCAGCGAATGGGTGTTGACCTGCAGCAGCGCGACACTCACGACAACGGCGGCCACTCCGATGATCACGGTGTTCCGCCGGGCGGCGCGTAGTTCGGCGGCCGAGTCCAGTGGCATCCGGCGCGCCGCGCGGAAGTCCCGGGTGACGGACGTCACCGCGCTGATCAGCAGCGCCGCGAGTATTCCGGCGACGACGAGCATGGCGGTCGCGCCGAGCAGGCCGGCCACCCATGGTCCGCCGAGCAGGTCCGCGAGCCTGGGCAAGGTGATGTCGCGGGTGGGCGGCGTCATGCCGATGTTCTGTCCACCGAGCAGCGCGACGGCGCCCAGGCCGAGGACGGCGGTGCACAGGTAGAACGGTACGAACATCATGCTCGCCCAGCCGGTCGACCGCCGTGCGTCCCGCCCGGAGGTAACCGTGAAATGGCGCATGAACAGGTACGGCAGCGCCGCGTGCCCCACGATGACGGCGAACAGCTTCGACAGGTGGACGATCGGGCTGCCCTCGCCGAACTCACGGCCGGTTCCCAGCAGGTCGTAACCGCCCGGGTGGGGCAACGCCTTCGCCTGGGCGTCACCGAGCAGCTGGCCCAGGTTCCAGCGGTACTTGGCCAGCACCACAATGGTCAGCGCCGCCAGGATCCCGATCACCAGGACGGCTTTGACCGCCAGCAACCGCGTGGTTCCCAGCATCCCCCCGACGAGCACGAACAGGGTGACGAGCAAGCCGACGGCGGCGACGACGACGGCCTGTCCGGTGCCGGGGGCGACGCCGAACATCACGCTCGCGACGATGCCGACCGCGTTCATCATGACGATGGTGTACGTGGCGTAGAGCAGCAGGGTGACCACCAGCGACGCGGTCCTGGCCGACCGCTCGCCGGTGCGCAGCGCGAATACGTCTCCGATCGTCTGCCCGCCCACGTTGCGCAGCGGGGAGGCGAATATCAGCAGCGCGATCAGCCAGGACAGCGTGAAGCCCGCCGCGAAGAGGAAGGCGTCGAAGCCGTTGAGCGCGATGTGCCCGGTCATCGTGACCATGGTCGAGAGCAGGATGAAGCTCGCGAACAACGCGAGAGCGTTTTGCCCGGCGCCGATCCGCCGGCCCGCGACATAGAAATCGGCCGGGCTGTGTTGACTGCGGCGTGCCGCGATCATGACGCCGAGCAGCAGGAGGGTCAGGGCGACGGAGATGACGACCCCGATCGCCGGCGCCGCGAAACCGTTGGTCATCGGGGATCTCCTTCCAGATCCGCCCGGATCTGATCGGCGACGGGATCCAGCCGAGTCCGGGCGTATTTCAGGTACATCGGGGTGATCACCAGCACGAGGACGAACGTCCCCAGGACGAACAGCGTGCCGACGTTCAGGTTTCCGACGACCGTCTGCCGATAGAAGTCCGGCGCCAAGGCACCGAGCAGGATGGTCAGTAACCACCACCCCGTGAAGGCGACGCTCGCCCAGAGGGTGAATGTCTGCAATTGGCGACGCAGGGCTTTGAACCGGGCGCTGTCATGTACGGCGACATAACGGTCGCCGTCCGGCAGCGATCTCGTCGTGCCCATGGCACCTCCTCGTCGTGACGTGACGGTCAGAAACGCAGCATCCCGTCATCGCAGCCGCACGGGCATGCCCCATATACGGGGTTTGCAGCGGGGTACGAAAATGGCGCGCCGATCCGGCCGAACCACGCGAAAGTGCGATGTACGGCGACGACCGCGAGGCCAATGGTGGTGACAGCTCGGCTGTGACCCGTGATCCGCCGTTCGAAAACGCTGAGGAGTTTTGATGAGCTTGGCATCGGAAACAAAAGCCTGGACGTACGACGATTTCACGAGCGGCGAACTCGATCCCGCCCGCTGGGGAATCCTGGTGGTGAAAGGGCCCGACGGCGTACGGCACGCGTACCAGGACCGCAACGCACGGCTGCGGACCGGCGACGGCCGCTTCGAGGTGACCGTCAATCCGTTCAGCCGCTTCCACGACACGAACCCGATTCAGAACAACGCCAAACAGATGTACCGATCCGTCGAGCGCTTCACCGTGCCGGCAGGCGGGCGGCTGAAGGTCGAGGTCGACATGGCGGTGCGGACCTACGGGCAGATTCCCTATGACCTGCTCGACGCCTTCGGCACGGTGAACGTCTTCGACCTGGAAACCGGTGTCGTGTTCAACTTCGCCGCGACCAATGACACCGTCTACGCGGTGGTCGAACGACTGCACATCCCCGGCGTGACCGGGCCGCACGAGCACTACGTCCACCGGGTGGTTCTGCAGGTGCCGACGGAGCCGGGGCGCGAGCACCGCTACGCCATCGCCTATGAGGCCGAGACCTCGGAGGCGGTCTGGTACGTCGACGGCCGGCGCGCGTACTGGGCACGGATTCCGGTGCCCGTGGCGGGTTTCCACGTGGGCATGGCCCTGTTCTCGGCCCGCGATCTCACCCGTTACAGTCGTGCCGAGCGGGAGCACGGGCAGGGCGCGACCGGCCGGTGGGGTCCATGGAGGATCGCGGCATCCGGCGTCAGATGAGCAGCTCTCCCCCGTCGATGCTCAGGTTGACGCCGTTGACCGAGCGGTTCTCCAGCAGGAACATGATCGCCTCGGTGCAATCCTGCATCGTCACCAGCCGCTTGGTCGGCGTACGCTCCTTGACGGCCTCGCAGGCTTGGGGCTTGTCACTCCAATATGGCGTGTCGGCGACCAGGCTCGGGTGCAGGACGTTGAACCGGATCGGCGCGAGCTCCGTCACCAGCGTTCTCACCAGCGCGCTGATGCCGCCGTTGGCGGTCGTCACGGTCGTGGAACCCGGATAGGGCCGGTGACTGGCCAGGCCGCCGAGCAGTACGGCCGAACTGTCGGCGGACATCCTCGCGGCGAGCGTGTGGATGACGGTGGTGTAGCCGATGAGTTTCATCGTCAGCATGCGCGTCGCGTCGGCGGGGCGGTAATCGCGGACCGTGTTGTGGTCCCGCTCGAGCGCCGTGAGCACCAGCCGATCGACTTTGTACACGTCGGCCAGCGCGACCGGGATCTGCTCCGGGATGGTCAGGTCCAGTCCGAGTCCACGGGTGTGTCCGCCGATCTCGCCGGCGACGCCCTTGGCCCGGTCCTCCGTGCGGCCGGTGATGACCACGTCGCAACCACGACCGGCGAACGACTCCGCGACATGCCGCCCGATCCCCGACGTCCCGCCGATGACGACGGCATGAATACGTTCGGACATTGATATTCCTCCGGCATCGCAGTTGAATGATCGGTCCGCTGACCGTACCCGGCGCTGTGACGAACGGTCGTCACGTATTCGCGGTATTTCGCACGGCGCCACGATGACATAGGCGCCCGCGATGAGTGCGATGCGGCGAACCACGTGAATGGGCGATGGCCTTTCGCGGCCGAAACCGGTGAAGCTCGACGTGGCCGGTACCGCACGAATCGGTAGTGCTTCACGGCGAAGAGAGGCGCGATGATCCAGGCACGCCACGACATGCTCGGTCGGCATTCCCCCGCCAACCATTGGTGGGTCGTCGGCGGCATGGGGCTTGCCGTCTTCATGGCCTCGCTCGACATGAGCATCGTCAACGTGGCGCTGCCGGCCGTCCGTGACACGCTCGGGGCTCCGACCGCGACCACGCAGTGGGTCGTACTCGGGTACCTGCTCCCGCTGGTGGCGCTGGCGCTGCCCACGGGCCGGTGGCTGGACGACGTCGACCGCCGGGGCGCGTTGGTCTGCGCCTGCGCGGGGTTCGCGGCCTCCAGCCTCGCGGCGGGTCTTGCGCCCACGATCGGATGGCTCATCGCGGCCCGGGTGGTCCAGGGGCTGTTCGGCACCGCGTTGATGGCGCTGATTCCGGTCCTCATCACCACGTCGGTCGATGCTCGGGTACGCGGCAGGGCGATGGGGCTCGTCGACACACTCGGGATGCTCGGGCTGATCAGCGGGCCGGCCATCGGCGGCCTGCTCGTGGACTCGGCAGGCTGGCCGTGGATCTTCTACATGAATGTGCCCGCGTGCGGAGCGTTGATCGTACTCGCGGTCGTCCAGGTTCCGCGGAGCGGCAGGATCCGTCCGCCCGAGCGAGGTGCGGCCGTGGAAGCGGCGTTCCTCACCGGAGCGGCCGCCGCCATCATGATCGCGCTTACGCTGGCCACCGGCCGTGAACCACGGTGGCTGGCCTTGGGACTCGCGGCGGTGCCGCTGCTCTTGGCCTGGCGCCGGCTTCCGGCGAGCGTGCCGGTGCGGACGTTGCTCGTCCTGCCCGGCATGCGCGGACCGCTCGCCGCGCTCGCCGCCACCGCGGTGGCCACGGGGCTGCTGTTCTATATCGTCCCGTTCTACCTCATGACGTTGCTGCGGACGCCCGCCCCTGTCGCCGGTCTCACGATGCTGACGTTTCCGCTGGCCGCTGCCGCGCTCGGTCCGCCCGCCGGACTGCTGGCAGACAGATACGGATACCGGCGGATCGCGCTTCTCGGGGTGATCACGCTGGCAGGCGGCCTGCTGATGCTCATGCCGGCGAGTCAGTCCTGGAATGCCGCGGACGTCGCGTGGCGGCTCGCGGTCGCGGGGGCCGGCATCGGATTGTTCAACGCGCCGAACATGAGCGCGGCGATGTCGGCGTCGCCCGGCGGCCTCCTCGCCACGGCGGGAGCCGCGACCAGCGTGGCCCGGCAGGGCGGCTTCGCGTTCGGCCCGGCCATGGCCACTTTGGTATGGGGCCTGTCGGGCTACGGCGTCGGTGGGATCCGCGGGGCGTTCGCCGCGGCGTCGGTGGTCGTGGCGGTGGGCGCCGTCCCGCTCGCCCGCGGCCTCTGGCCGGGTCGCCGCCTCTGGCCCGGTCGCCCGTCGGGACCGGTTCCCCCCGCGGCCGGAGACGTACTTCGGAGACACAACGACCGTCCGGCGACGGATGGACCGCTTGGATCGGAGCGCCGATGACCCAGAAGCTTCGTGGCCGCGAGGCAGAAGAGCGGCAGATCGTGCGGATGCTCCACACGGTCGCGGCGGGCGGGAGCGCCGTCCTCCACGTTGAGGGTGGGTGGGGCAGCGGCCGTACGCGGCTGCTGCGGGAGGCGGCCGACGCCGCCGGCCGCCTCGGGTTCACCGTCCTGGACGCCGATTGGTCTCCAGGGGCGGAGCCGGGCGCTCTCGTCGGTCCGCGCGCGTCGCGTGGACCCGTCCTTGTGGTCCTGGACGACCTGCATCATGCCGATCCGGCGTTCGCCGGCAGCCTCCGCTCGTTGCCGTGGCGGCTGCGCGATCGCCCGATCGCCTGGGTCCTCAGCCGTCGCCGCCACGCCGGAGGGCCGGCGGCCGACCGGCTCTTCTCACGTCCGCACCCGGCGGGTGGTCGCCTGGACCTGCGGCCGCTTTCCGCCCAGGCCGTCGGGCTGCTGGTGGCCGACCATTCGACCGGCGCCGCGATCGGCCTGCCGGACCTCCTCCGGGCGACCGGCGGAAACCCGTTGCTGACCGTCGAACTGGCCCAAAGCGTGCACGGCGAGGCCCCGGACGGCATCATCGACCGTCCGCCGTATCGCGTTCAGGCATGCGTGCGAAGGTGCGTGACGGAACTGAGCGATGCCTGCCGCCGGTTTCTGCAGGTGGGCGCGGTGCTCGGTGTCCGCTTCGCGCTGGGCGATGTGACGAAGATGCTCCGCCGGCCGGCGGCGGACCTGCTCACGCCGGTCGAGGAGGCGCTCGCCGCGGACATACTCGCCTGCGACGGCGACCGGCTCGTCTTCTCTCAGGAGCTGTTCTGGCGCTGCGTCCTGGCCTCGCTGCCGCACCCCGCGCGGACGGCGCTGGAGCAGGAGGCCGCCGTCGAGCAGCTCACCCTCGCCGCCTTCGACCACGTCGGCACCCACCGGGACGCGGCGCACGTCGAAGAGCGGCCGGCCATCCGGCTCGCCGGGCCGGTCCGGCAGCCGTCCGGGTGGGCGGAACTGAGCGACACCGAGCGCACGGTCGCGCACCTGGTCAGCCAGGGGTTGACGAACCAGCAGATCGCCAGCCGCGTGTTCCGGTCACCGCACACCGTCAACTACCACCTGCGCCGTATCTTCCAGAAGCTGAGCATCCGCTCGCGTGTCGAGCTGGCCAGAGTGACCCTGCTGCACTATTCGGCCGGGCGAGCGCCCGCGGAGGACGTGATGGACGCGGCCGGTTGAGTCTCCAGCTCGATCAGCGTGTCGACCGTGGACAGCGGCACCGCGCATCGGCCCGCGGCGTAACGAAGCGCCATGACATGATCGTCGAGAGAGAAGTCGGCCAGCGCGTCGGCCACGAGGAACGGCTGGACGTCGCGGGTGAACGCGTCGCAGACGGTCATGAGGCACCCGACGTGGGCGTAGACGCCGCAGACGATGAGCTGATCGCGTCCAGACCGCCGCAGCCTCTCTTCGAGGTCGCTGCGGTAGAACGCGCTGTAGCGCCATTTGGTCAGCACCGGCTCGCCCGGCTCGGGAGCGACCTCGTCGATGATCCCGCGGTCGGCCTCCTCCACGCCCATGCCCGGACCCCAGAAGTCATGGAGCAGCCCGCGGTCGCGGCGGGTCATGTCCCCCGGCTGCGCCGTGTACATCACCGGCACGCCGGCCCTGCGCGCCACCGCGAGCAGCTTGGCGGTGTTGGCCACCAGCTCGGTCAGCGGGGACTGCCCGGCGGGGAAGGGCCGCAGGAAATACCGCTGCATGTCGTGTACCAGCACGACGGCCCGGCCCGGACGAGGGCGCCAGGGCACCTCCGCACGTGGCAGATCGCCATCGCCCGGCATGCGGTACGGCGCGATCCTGTTCATGGCCATCGTCTGCCTCCTGTTCCGCTTCTGGATCTTTCTGGGATGACGTCAGACGTGCAGGGCGGCGCCGCCGTCGACGTACAGGTCGTGCATCGTGACATGGCCGGCTTGATCGGACACCAGAAACGCGACCGCCTCGGCCACGTCCCCGGGCTGGGCCAGCTTTCTGAGCGGAATGCCGACGCGATACGCGGCCGGCGTGCCGTCTATCGCCACCGCCGGATCGGCCTGCTCACCGAGCATCGAGCGCAGCATGGGTGTGTCGGTCGAGCCGGGTGAGACGATGTTGCACCGGATGCCATATGCGGCGAGCTCCAGCCCCAGACACCGGGTGAACTGGGCGGAGGCGGCCTTTGACGCGGCATAGGCGGCCATCTCCATCCGCGGCACGCCGGCGGAGTTGGACGCCACGGTCACGATCGCGCCGCGGCGACGGGGGATCATCCGGCGGGCCACCGCGCGGCAGACGTTGAACACGCCGCCCGCGTTGACCGAGAACACCTCGCTCCAGTGCCGGTCCGGCAGCTCGACCACCCTGCCGGTGCGCAGGACGCCGGCCGCGTTGACGAGGATGCCGATGGGGCCCTGCTCGTCCTCGACGCACCGGACGAGCGCCTCCACCTCCTCGCTGTCCCGTACGTCGACGGGGTGGCCGCGGGCCGGCAGGCCCTCGGCCTCGAGTTTGGCCACAACGGTGGCGAGCCCCTCGGCGTTGCGATCCGCCGCCGCGACGTGTGCTCCGGCACTCGCCAAGGTGCGCGCCACCGCCGCGCCGATGCCCTGTGCCGCGCCGGTGACCAGCGCGACCTTCGACTCGATTCCGGACAGTTCCATCGCGATCTCCCGCTGTTCGGTCACCCGATGTCCTGGGCCACCGTGGCTCGGTTCGTGGCGGCTCGTTCGGCGTCATAGCCGAACAACCATTGGTGCCGGTCCAGGCCCGACGAGGCGCGGGCGGCCGCGTCGCGGCGTCGCTGCGCGTCTCCGTCGGCCAGGTGGAAGGTGTTCGCGCTGTCGCGCGACTCACGCTGGATCCGGCTCGTACGAGGAAGGCGTATCCGCTCGTAGCGGCGCAGGGCCGCGCCCAGGCCGCCTCCGCCCGCTTCCGCGAGGCAGCGGGCGAGCACGATGGCGTCCTCGATCGCCTGATTCGCACCCTGCGCCCGGAAGGGCAGCATCGGATGCGCGGCATCGCCGATGACGGCCACCCTGCCGGAGCCGAGCCGATCGAGGCTCTCCCGATCGTGCAGCGCCCACCTGCCGACCACGTCCGCCGCGTCGATCAGGCGTGTGACGTCCTCATGCCAACCCGCGTACGCGGGCGCGAGATCGAGCACACTGCCCCGCTCCGACCACGACTCCTCCTGCCAGTCCGACGCGGTGACGGTGGCGCCGAAACTCACCTGCCGGCCGGACGACACCGGGTAGCACACGCAGTGCTGGTCCGGTCCGAACCACAGCCGTACCCGCGGCCCGGCGAGCAAGAAGGGCACCCGTTCGGCCGGCACCAGACCCCGGTAGATCGTCTGTCCGGAGTACCGTGGCCGATCGGACGCGAGCCGCTCCCGCACGATCGAGTGGATGCCGTCGGCGCCCACCACCAGATCCGCCTCGACCGTCGTACCGTCGGACAGCTGCAGCCGCGCGGTGTCGGCGGTCTGCGTCACGGCGGCGCAGCGGGCGGCGAGATGGACGCGCTCGGGCGGTACGAGCGAGAGCAGGCAGCCGTGCAGGTCCGCCCGGTGCAGGGTGTAGTACGGTGCCCCGAACGTGTCAAGACACAGGGCGCCCAGCGGTGTGCGGTGCAACAGCGTGCCGTCGTCCCAACGGCGCATCTCGATCGCCTGCGGCGCCACCGCGACGGCGCGTAGCCGGTCCCCCAGGCCCAGCCGGTGCAGGACCCGGGTGGCGTTGGGCGCCAGTTGCACCCCGGCCCCCACTTCGGACAACCGCGGCGCCTGCTCGTAGACGTGGAAGTCGATGCCGGCCCGGCGAAGGGCGGCGGCGAACGTGAGGCCGGCGATTCCGGCCCCGACTATGGCCACGCTCAGCTGCGGCATGTCGGCCTCATCACGGTTCAGTAGTAGAGGAGCGCCTTGTCCCAGTCCTCGTCAGGACCGAACAGGCTGCGTGGCTTGACCACGTCGGGCATCGAGGTCAGGACGGCGGACGGAACCAGACTGCCCGGTGGCAGCCCCACGACGTCGCTGTCGACACCGAACGTGTCCCGTATCGAGGCCGCCAGCTCCGCCCGGGCGGCCTCCCGGTGCTCTTCCGGCACCTCCAGCTCGACGCGCAGGACCGCCGGCTCCGCCCTTGCCCGCCAGAACAGCACCCTGTACGAGTCCGGGAGGGAGAAGACGAGCTCCTCCAGACGGTGCTGCGTGATCGTCGCCGTGCCGACCCGGTAGCCGAAAGCGGCGCGGCCGAGCACCTTGACCGTGGGAAGACCCCAGCCGCACGCGCAGTCACGGCAAGAGACCGACACGTTGTCCTCGAGGTTGTAGCGCAGCAGCGGCATGGCCTCGCGGTACAGCGGCGTGACCACGAGCTGCCCCTCGCCCTCCGTACGGACGGCGCCGGTCTCCGGGTCGTACACCTCGAACAGCGCCCGGTCGGCCCACAGGTGCAGCCGCCCGTCCGGACACTCGCCGGCCAGGCTGCCGGTTTCGGTGGAGCCGTACTCCTCGATGACCGGCACTCCCCATATCCTGCTGATCCGCTTGCGGCGAACGGTGGTCAGCGGTTCGCCGCCGGTGAACAGCCCGCGCAGCGCGGGGAAGTCGGCGTCGGGCCGGTGCCCGGCGGCGGTCGCCGCGGCGGCCCACAGCAGGTATTCCGTCGCCACCGCCCAGGTCAGCGTCACTTCCAGATCGTGCAGGACACGAACCACGCGGGCGTAAGGCATGGCCAGCGAACGATTGTCGCCGGGCACGACTGTGGCCCCGCACAGCCGCCCGGCGGCGTGTGCGAGGTGGCCCGTCAGCATCAGGGCGTAAGGCGTGCGCACCAGGAAGATGTCCTTGTCCGACATGCCGATCCACTTGCGGGCGAACCGCTCGGCCAGGTCGATCCAGTCCTCCGCGGTGTAGTACGACGGTGTCGGCCGGCCGGCGGTCCCGCTGGACTCGTGGTAGGTGGCCAGCCGCTCCTTGGGCACCGCGAGCATGCCGTACGGATAGTTGTCCCGCAGGTCCTGCTTCGTGGTCAGCGGCAGAGCGGCGAGGTCCGCGGCGTTCGCGGGCAAGGCGGCCGAGTTCAGCCGTTGGCGGTAGAACGGCGAGCGGGCGGCCCAGGAGACTGTCTGCGGCAGCTGTTTCTCCTGGAGCCGCTGCACATCTTCCATGCCGTTCCACTGACCGAGCTGAGGCAGTCCGGAGCTCGAGTCGTTCATGGCTTTTCCTCTCCTAGCAGTCGGTGAGCGTTGTCCCAGGCGACCCGCCGCCACTGCTCGGGCGCTATCCCCAGCGCCTGGAACTTGGCCAGCTCCACAGCGGGGTGCTGCAGCGGGTACTCGGAGCCGAACAACACCCGGTCGGCGCCCAGACGGCGCAGCGCCGCCTCGGCCACGCAGGTGTAACCACCGGAGGTCTCGAGGAGGATGTTGGACTCGTCCTCGATCAAGGCGAGGGCGTAGAAGTCGATGTTGCCGATGCCGCTGTGGCCGAGCACGAAGTTCACCTGAGGGAATCGACGGGCCAGGGCGACCAGGTCGGCCACGCCGGCGCCGGGACGGGCGAGGCAGACCACGTACACGGGGTGGCCGGCCGCGGCCGCCACGTCGACCAGCATCTCGACCTTCGGGTCGGCCAGGCCGACGCCGTGCACGGCGGGCGACACCTCCAGGCCACGGAACTCGGCCGCCCTGACGCGGTAGGAGCCGGGCGCCCGGTGCGGATTGGCGAAGAAGAACGGCACCAGGCGCCCGTCCGTGCCTTCGCAGGCGGCCAGCACGGCGTCGTTGTCAGCGTCGGTCTCGACGTGCCCGCCCTCGATGAGCTGGCGGGACAGCCGGTCGAGGTCGATGGTGCCGCCCGCGCACACCACCGCCCGCTCCAGCCCGCAGTCGTCCAGCGCCGCCAGCAGGCGCTCCCGTGCCCCGGGCCTGGGAGCAAGGCGGACGTGGAAGTCCAGGACGGGTTGCACTGTCATCTCGGTCACCGCTCATTTCCAGATGATCATTTCTCGTTGCTCATTTCTCGATGCAGAACTCATCGATCGGGTAGCCGACGTGCCGTTGCTCGACCGGCAGGTATCCGAGCACCTTCATGCCCGCCGCCAGGTCCGTGACGTTCAGCACCGTGCCACCCGGCCCGAGCACCCGTACGTGCCAGTCGTCTTGGACGATGAGGTTGACGCGAACGCCCGACGGGGCGACCGCGTCGATCGCCAGCATCGGCCGGCTCTCGATCTTGACCCGCCCCACCGTGACGATGCGTACCCGCCCGGTCGAGTCCACGGCGAGCGTCTTGCCGCCGGCGCCGAGTTCGCTGAGGTAGTTGGTGCGTCCCTGGTCCGACAGCGTGTACGAGTGCAGCGCCCCGGCGTTGATCCGGAACGGCCGCGTCGGCATGTAGGGAAGCGGGTGGGTCTCGCTGCAGCACAAGATCATGCCGTGGGAGTACGAGCCGACGAGAATGCCCTCGTCGGGGCGGAACTGCGAACAGGTGTCCACGCACACCCGTTCGCCCATGCCGACCCGCCGGATCGCGGTGACCTCCAGCTCCTCCAGCGACAGGTCGGCCGGCTTGCCCGCCGCGGCGGCCGTCAGGCTGGTGGCCTCACCCGGGGCCCGGGGGGCGAGCATCACTCCGTCGGAGCCGTGCTCGAGCACGCCGAAGACGATTTGCGCCTCTTCGACGTCGGCCACCTGGGTGATGATCGAGCCGTCCGCTCCGGCCCCGGCGGCCAGCACGATCTCCAACGGGATCTTGGTGGGGTCGCGGAAGGCCAGCAAGCTCCACCGGTCGAGGCGCGCCGCCCGGCAGGCCTCCTCGAGGCTGTCGGGGTCGGTGACCTCCACGAACCGGCCGAACTCCACATCGGGGTATTGATGGGCCAGTTCGGCGGGCTCTCCGTGGTGGGCCGGGGAGACGATGACCAGGTCGGCGGGTTCCAGCTTCTCCGGCAGCGGCTCCGCCGGCGGGAACAGAACCTTCTTCACCGTCGGGGGAAGCACCGCCAGGTCGGCCGGATCGGCCGCCACGATGGCATCCACCCGCTGGTGGATGGCCTCCTCGACGATCGCTTCCTTGACTCCGTCGGCGTTGCGGATGTCCAGCCAGCACATTTTCACGGGTTCTCTCCTCTGCCGAGGTCAGGTGGTGAGGGAAAGCCGGTCGTCCAGCGCTTCCCGGTCCGGGTGGTAACGGGGATCGTGAACCAGGTTCGCGATCGTGGCGGCCATCCGGCTGGGCCGGCTCGCCTGGAAGACATTGCGTCCTACGGCCACTCCGGCGGCTCCGCCGCGGAGCGCGTCGGAAACGTGGGCCAGGACGGCGCCGGTCTCCTTCTGGCGGGGTCCGCCGGCCACGATGACGGGTATCGGGCAGGCGCGTACGACCTCGGCCATGTCGCCGGGTGTGCCGGCATAGTCGGTCTTGACGATGTCCGCGCCGAGATCCGCGGCCAGCGACGCGGCGTGTGCCACCAGATCCGGCGCCCGGGAGTCGCTGATCTTCGGTCCTCGGGCGTACATCATGGCGAGCAGCGGGACATTCCAGCGGTCGCAGCCCTCCGACACCGCGGCCAGGTCGGTGACCTGACGGACCTCCTGGTCCGAACCGAGGTTGACGTGCAAGCTGACCGCGTCGGCGCCCAGTCGCAATGCCTCTTCGACGCCGGCGACCAGATACTTGGCGTTCGGATCCGGAGCGTGTCTCGTGCTGGCGCTCAGATGCACGATCAGCGACATGTCGCTGAACCAGCCGTGATCGACGTGGCGGAGACTGCCCTTGTGCAGCACCACGGCGTCGACGCCGGTGCCGGTGAGCTCGCCCACCAGGGCGTTCAGGTCACCACGGCCGAGGGGTCCGTCGGTGACGGAATGATCGAGCGGGACCACGAGCAGGCGTCCGTCACCGTGACGGAACAGGCGTCGCATACGGAGACGCCGGGCGAACGAGGCGTTGTGTACGGCCATGGTGTCCTGCCTCTCTCAAACCGGGGCTGAGGTTGACGATGTGCGCGTGGCATCAGGAGAGCGCTGCTCGTGCCGGCCGAGACGGAACTCCCGGTGCAGGGCGTCGACGGCGTCGACGGTGCGCTCCTTCGGCACGATGACGGACAGCCGCGACTGGGAGGTGGAGATCCAGCTCGTCGGAATTTCGGCTGCGGCCAGGGCCGCCATGAGCCGGGCCGTGTACTCCGGACGGCTGAGCAGGCCCATCCCGACCACCGACACCTTGCCGACGTTCTCGTCGAAATGCACGCCGCCCCCGAAACCGACCGCCACCTCGTGCAATGCGGCCCGAACCGGGTCGGCCTGGCTGCGGCGGATCGTGAATCCCATGCGGAATTCGTTCTCATAAGGTCCGGATCTGGCTACCAGGTCGACCACTGTCCCCTGGGCGGCCAGTGCCCCGAACACGTCAGGGGCCAGGTCGCGGCGGCCGTTCCGGCAATACACGAGAACGCGCGCGACGTCGGTGTCATGGGTGACCGCCACGACGACCCGCCGGGTCTCCAGCGGCCTACCGTCGTGTCGCTCGACGATGGTCGTTCCCGGCGCTTGCGATGATGCGTTTCTGACGCGCACCTCGACCCCTTCCATGGCGGCCAGTTCCACGCAACGGGTATGCAGAATCCGCGCACCCGCGAACGCCATCTCCGCCATGACACCGGGATGGATCCACGGAAGGCATCGGGCGGCGGGAAGGATGCGGGGATCGGCGCTGAAGACACCGTCGACATCGGTGTAGATCTCGCAAGCGGACGCACGCAGTCGCGCCGCCAGCGCTACCGCGGTCGTGTCCGAGCCGCCGCGCCCGAGGGTGGCGATGTCTCCGGCATGGTTGACTCCCTGGAATCCGGTGACGACGGCGACCTTGCCCTCGTCCAGAACCGCCTGCACCGGCGCCGCCCCGATCCTTGAGATGAGCGCGTCGCCATGCCGATCGGTCGTCCGTATCCCGGCCTGGTGGGCCGTCAGCGAGATCGCCGGCACTCCCAGTCCGTTCAAGGCGAGGGCCATCAATGCCGCCGACTCGGATTCGCCGACGGCCAGCAACTGATCCAGCTCCCGGGACGGACACGCCGGGCCGATGTCGACAGCCAGCCGCAGCAGATCATCAGTCCTGCTTCCCCGCGCGGAGACGACCACGACCAGCGACCGCCCCCGCCGCCGCTCCCGCGCGATACGCAGGGCGGCGTTGCGAACGCGGTCGAGCGTCTCCAAAGAAGTCCCGCCATATTTCTGAACCAGCACATCCATGGTCGTGTCACCGCCTGATAGCGAACTCGGCTGAGCACGACATTAATCGCGATGTGCCGCCTTTCCCACTACTCTCGCGTGTATTGCCACCTCATGCAGGTATTCACGCCATGGCCCCCACCGGGGGTAGCGCGTGATTCTCAGCAGTTTCTCCGGCGGGTACGCAATGAGGACGCGCCGTCCAGATGTGCCGAGCGTTTCTGATGGCGGATTCACGCCACCGTTCGCCTACCCGGGCAGCGCGGGGATCGCTCGCTCAGGCAGCCGCCCGGCAAAGGGGTCCTGATATTTACCGGCGGCCGTCTTCCACCGCCTTATAAATGCACCGCGCGACCGGGATGTCCCATCGCATCACCCGTTCACGGGAATTTCGCGGAAATCGCGGGAACGGGTGACGCCGCCCGCCCCACCGGAAGCAGAGACTGCTGAAGGTGAAAGAGCGTGCCGATATCGGTTGGGAGGCTCTCGCGTGTCCATGAGACAACTATCCGTCAGCCAACGGTCTCGAGCGGCCGTCGTTCTTGCGGGACGGTGGCCGTCGCGGTGGCTCGGCGCACTGCTGCCGGGGGAACCGGCCCCCGGACGGCTCTTGAAGTTCGCCATCGTCAACATGTGCACCGTGACTGTCCTGCTCCTCGGAGCCGGCGCCATTCTGCTGGCCGCGAGCGGCGAACTGGGCTGGGCGGGAATCTGCGTCCTGGGCTGTTTCTGCCTGGACGGCATCGACGGTGCGCTCGCCCGGAAGCTCGGGGTCACCAGTCCGTTCGGCGCCCAGATGGACTCGCTGGCGGATCTCTGCGGGTTCGGGGTGGCGACACCGCTGCTGGCCTATCACTGGCTGAACGGCGCCGCCCCGCACTACACGATCGTGGCGGCGTGCGCCGTCCTGGCCACCTGCGCGATGATCCGGCTGGCCCGCTTCAACGTGCAGCCCAAGGACGCACGGTATTTCTCCGGCCTTCCGGCGGCGATGCCCGCCGTCATCCTCGCCGTCACCATCCACTTGGGTATCGAGCCGGTCGTCGGCCATGTGGCGGTGATCGGGGCTCTGGCCGTCCTCATGATCACTATGTTCCCGTATGCGAAGTTCGGTCTGCTCACCGCTCTTCCGTGGTGGGTGTGGCTGATCTTGATCGCCGCGGTGCCGGCAAGCCCGAAGGTGACCTTCGGGCTGCTAGTCGCCGCTTACCTGACGTCGGGACCGGTCATGTGGGTGCGGGAACGATTCGCCCAGCCGGCTCAGGCTGTGGCGACGGAGTCGCCCCCCGCCACCAGGGAAACCGCCGGGGCGTTCGCGCCGTCACCGGAGCGGCACGTCCGTGTCGCGGTCATCGGGGCCGGTTTCGCCGGACTGGGGATGGCCATCCGGCTCAAGCAACGCGGCATCGACGACTTCGTCGTGCTCGAGCGCGCCGACGACGTGGGCGGGACCTGGCGGGACAACATCTATCCCGGCGCCTCCTGTGACGTGCCCTCCAATCTCTACTCGTACTCGTTCGCGCCCGACCCGGGCTGGACCCGTACGTTCCCCTCGCAGCCGGAGGTCCAGAGATACCTGCGGCGCTGCGCGGCGGAGTTCGGATTGAACCGGCATCTTCGCTTCGGTCACGAGATGCTGGCCTCCGAATGGCACGAGGATTCCGCTCGCTGGCGCGTCGTCACCTCGAAGGGATCTCTGACGGCGGACGTCCTGGTGGTCGCGACCGGCCCGCTCAGCGAGCCCGCCAGGCCATCCGTTCCCGGGTTGGAGCGCTTCGCCGGCACCACCTTTCATTCGGCGACCTGGGATCCCTCTTACGACATAAGCGGCAAGCGTGTGGCAGTGATCGGCACTGGCGCCTCCGCGGTCCAGTTCATTCCGGCGATCCAGCCGAAGGTCGCCGAGCTCTACGTTTTCCAGCGCACCCCTCCGTGGGTGATTCCTCGCTGGGATCGCAACAAGACGTTCCTCGAAAGAGGACTCTTCCGCAGGTGGCCGGGCGTGCAACGGCTGGCGCGAGCCGCGGTCTACCTGTGGCGGGAGTCGCTCATCCTCGGCCTGACGTTCGATCAGCGCATGCTCAAGCCGGTGGAGAGGCTGGCGCGGCGTCACCTGCGTCGGCAGGTCGGCGATCCTGAGCTGCGTGCGGCGCTGACTCCCGACTACAGGCTCGGCTGCAAACGGATCATCCTCTCCAGCGACTACTTCCCCGCGATCACTCAGGCGAACACCGAACTGGTGACGAGCGAGATCCGCGAGGTGCGCCGGAACTCGATCATCAGTGCTGACCGGACTGAACGCATGGTCGACACGATCATCTTCGGCACCGGATTCGAGTCGGCCAACATGCCCATCGCCGGTCGGCTTCGCGGACGGCACGGCCGGCTGCTCGCCGACGCCTGGCGCGAAGGCGCGGAGGCCTACCTGGGCACGGCCATAGCCGGCTATCCCAACCTCTTCATGCTTCTGGGGCCGAACACCGTCTCCGGGCAGAACTCGTCGCTGCTGACGATGGAGGCCCAGGTCGACTACGCGATCGACGCCGTACGGTTCATGAACGAGGCCGATGTCGCGACGGTGGAGGTACGCGCGGAGGTCCAGGCGTCATTCGTATCCGACGTCCAGCGGAAGATGACCGGGACCGTGTGGTCGTCCGGGTGCAGGAGCTGGTATCTCGACGCCCGCGGCCGTAACACCACACTGTGGCCCGGTTTCACCCGTGCCTTCCGCCAACGGACCCGCCGGTTCGACCACGAGAACTACGTTGTACGGGTCCGCTCCCCGAAGCCCCTCGACCGAGAGTGGTCGACATCCAGAACGGGCGCCTGAGGTTCGCTGAAGGAGTTCCAGCCGTCGCGCCGTCAGCGCGGCGGCTTCGGAACGAGATCGGGATCCATCTCATCCCGATGTTCCCCGGCCGAAGGGCGCCGTCTCTTCGACCACCAGCCGTCTCTTCGACCACCAAGGGTCCCGAGCACATCGAGCCGGAGCGCGCCTTCGCCTGGAAGCAGAAGGCCTTCGCCTGGAAGCAGACGGCGGGGAACGCTGACCTCGGCGCCGGACCCGGACGTGTAGGTGGGTGACACCGTCCTCCCTCCCTCCGCAACGATCCGGGGTGTCTCGGCGCGTGTCCGTCCCATGCGAAAGCCGCCCGGCTCGGGCATCGCGTCGTCTGGACCACACGATGCCCGAGCCGGGCGGCGGGTTCGATCCGGGATCCGCGCCGACGAGGCCGGGGAGGCGACGGCGGAGTGCCGGCCGCGATCTGTGCCTGAGACCGCGGCCAGGGCACTCAGCCGGGCCGGCGGCTCACACCTCCTCGCTCATCTCGATCGCGGCAGCGGGACAGCCGACGGCGGCCTCACGCACCAGGGCGTGCTGGTCCGCGTCGGGCTCAGGCTCCAGAAGGACGACGATGCCGTCGTCCTCGCGCTGGCCGAACACCTCCGGCGCGAGCAGCGCGCACTGGCCGGAGCCGTAGCATTTGGCCTGGTCAACGGTGACTTTCATGTCGATGTCCTCCTTGTCGATCGAGTGCCGGTGAACAATGCCTTGGTCCGCGGCCAGCGGTGCCAGGCGACGATGCCGACTATGACCAGCCAGATCAGCGGGACCCAGGGGGGATCGTCGATGACGAGCACGTTGGTGAGGGTGGCCAGTACCAGCAGCGTCGCCAGCCCGAGCGCCGCGAGGCCGGCCAGCGCGGGGATGAGCACGCCGATCCCGCCGGCCAGCTCCGCGAAGCCGACCAGGTATCTGAGCCATTGGCCGGCGCCGATGCGGGTGAACAGGTCCAGCATCGACTGCGCACCGAAGAGCTTCAGCATCCCGCCGATGATGAAATCGAGGCCCACCACGATCTGCACCGCCAAGAGCACCTTGTCACGCAGGCGCCCCCGCGAGACGGTCTTGCTGACGGCATGTTCGCTCACGCTGTCCACCTCGTTTCCGAGAAAATATCGCCGCACTTCTGGACCAGCACGTCCATGGTCGTATCACCGCCTGTATATCGAGCTCGGCTGAGCACGACATTAATCGCGATGCGCCGCCATTCCCACTACTCACGCGAGTAGGGCCACCTCATGCAGGTATTCACGCCATGGCTCCCGGCCGAATCCCGCGGGAGTATCACGTGATTTCTTGTCCGCTTCTCCGGCGGTTGCGCGATGAAGACGCGCCATCCCGATGCGTCGAGTGCTTCCGGTGGCGGATTCACGCCATTGTTCGCCCACATACGGCAGCGCGGGAGTTGCTCGCTCAGGTAGTTGTCCAGCCCGTTCCGCCATCGCAGGATCGAAGAAGAAACCCTGATCTCACGCGAAAGGGCCCGATATGTTCGGGACGAACTCGGGCATGGTCGACTCCACGTACGACTTGGCCGATCTCGGCGAGGACGGACGTGCCTTCGCCTTGCTCTATCGACCGCGCTCGGCCCGGCAAGCGCCGATAGAGGTTCTCGTCGGCGAGGTCTCCTGCGTGGACCGCCTCGCCGACCTGCCACTGCCCGATCTGCCGGCGCTCACCGCACGACGGGCCGAGGCCGGGCACGACCTTCTCGTGGCGGTTCCGTACCGGCAGATCGTCGAGCGCGGGTTCGCCTGTCATGACGATCACGCTCCGTTGCTGGCCATGCGTGTCCAAGCGCGGGCCGAACTCAGCCGAACCGAAGCCCTCACGCGTCTGCCCGACGAGAACGTGCGCGTGTTCGACGCCGGATTCGACATCGACGATCAGGACTATGCGGCGAGCGTGCGGCCGGTTCTGCGCGATGAGATCGGACAGGGCGCCGGGTCCAATTTCGTCATCAGACGCTCCTTCGTGGCACGGGTGCACGATTACTCGGTTCGTACGGAACTCGGCATCTTCCGCCGGCTCCTCACCGGCGAGCTCGGGTCCTACTGGACATTCCTGTTCCACACCGGTGCCGGAACATTCATTGGCGCGTCGCCGGAACGGCACGTCAGCCTGACCGACGGCACGGTGATGATGAACCCGATCAGTGGAACCTACCGGCATCCGCCCGGCGGTCCCGACATAGCGGGGCTCCTGGAATTTCTCGACGACCCGAAGGAGGCGAACGAACTCTACATGGTCGTCGACGAAGAATTGAAAATGATGGCACGAATGTGTTCCTCGGGCGGCCGCGTCCACGGCCCATTTCTCAAGGAAATGGCGCGCCTGACCCACACCGAGTACGTCCTGAGCGGCCACAGCGATCTCGACGTGCGCGACGTGCTCCAGGAAACCTTGCTCGCGCCGACCGTCACGGGCAGTCCTCTCGAGAACGCCTTCCGGGTCATCAGCCGTCATGAGGCGACGGGCCGCGGATACTACGGCGGCGTCCTCGCGCTGATCGGCCACGATTCTCTCGGCAGCCGCACACTCGACTCGTCCATCATGATCCGGACCGGCGAGTTCGGAGATGACGGCCGGCTGCGTCTGGGCGTCGGCGCCACCCTTGTCCGGGATTCGGATCCCGACTCCGAGGTGGCCGAGACCCGCGCCAAGGCCGCGGGCATGCTCAAAGCGCTTGGCCTCGCGCAAGAAGCCCGCCGCGCGGACAAGCCGCCCACCGTGGCGGAAACGCACGCGTCGCCGGCCGCCGATCCGCGGGTGCGCCGGGCGCTGAAGGCCCGCAACACCACGCTGTCCCGGTTCTGGCTCGAGGGAGCCCACCGGGCCGCACCGGACCCGGCGCTGCGCGGGCGGCGCGTGCTGGTCGTCGACGGCGAGGACACGTTCACCGCGATGCTCGGCCATCAACTGCGCGCCCTCGGGCTGGAGACCACGATCGCGCGGTTCGACGACTCCCTGATCCCGGAGGCGTTCGAGATCGTCGTGGTCGGCCCCGGCCCCGGCGACCCCTGCGATGAGACGGATCCGCGGATCGGCGCGCTGCGCGCGCTCACCCGTGAGCTGCTCGCCGGCACCGTCCCCTTCCTCTCCATCTGCCTGGGCCATCAGGTGCTCGCCGCCGAACTCGGCTTCGAGGTCGTCCGGCGCAAGGTACCCAACCAGGGTGTTCAGCGGCTGATCGATCTGTTCGGCCGACCTGAACGCGTGGGCTTCTACAACACCTACAGTGGCCTTTCCGAACAGGAGCTCGTCTCCTGCGCGGGAGTACGCGAGCCCGTACGCGTCAGCCGTGACCGCCGATCAGGCGAGATTCACGCGCTGCACGGTCCAGGCTTTCGATCTGTGCAGTTCCATCCCGAATCGGTGCTCACCCAGCACGGACCGCAGATCCTCGGCGAGTTGCTGGCATCGCTGCTTCCCGCCGGCGTCAGGGCTTGAGCGCTCCCCTGCGGGATGCTCCCGCGACGCCCGCGTGCGGCCGGGATTTGATGTGGCGCGCCGTGTACACGTAGGCGGGAGGGAGGTTCGCCCAGACGATCTTGCCGACGGCGACCTCTCCGAAAACAGCTTCCAGCAGTCGGCAGAAGCGGCGTGCCGGCGGAGACCACGCGGCGTGGACGTACGCGAACGCCGCGAACGTCCCGTCCGGCGCCAGACAGTCCCGGACAGCGCTCATCAGCCGATGTTGCAGGGTCTGGGAGAACAGCGCGTGGGGAAGACCGCTGATGATCGCATCGGCGCGTTCCCAACCTTGCTGGTCAAGGAGCCGGCGCACATGCAGCGCGTCGCTGACGACCACATCGACGGCCGGGAACCGGTCGCGCAGCAGAGCAGCGAACCTGTCGTTCAGCTCCACAGCCAGGTGGCGGCCACGTCCGTGGAGCCGGCGCTGGATCTCGGTGGT
Source organism: Nonomuraea sp. NPDC049480 (assembly GCF_044465905.1). Classification (NCBI taxonomy): domain Bacteria; kingdom Bacillati; phylum Actinomycetota; class Actinomycetes; order Streptosporangiales; family Streptosporangiaceae; genus Nonomuraea; species Nonomuraea sp. NPDC049480. Next base: position 174,776 of record NZ_JBITMD010000008.1, on the reverse strand, counting down.
GAACGCGCCGGTGCCGGGTCCGAGCTCCACGACCACCGGATCGCCCTCTTCGGGCAGCGCCGCGGCCATGTGCCTGGCGACACGCCGCGAGCTCGGGATCACCGATGCGGTGCGGAGCGGGTTCCTCAGGAACTCGCGGATGAAAAGATTGTGCCCAGTATCCATGTCAGATCACCCAGTATTTTAGGGGGCGGTCTCGAATTCGCCGACCGGGCATTCTTACTTCAGCCCGGTCATTCGACGGACGCAGAATGAGTTTAGCGAATTCAAGGCCGGCAAGTCACCACTCGACTCGAGTAGTGGCTACTACCTGAATAGGGGGCTCAGCCGATATCGCCTGCAGTGGCGCGCTCCATGGCAACGACGACAGGAACCGGAATGGCTTTCCGAACAGCCTTACACCTCAAAAGGAGAGCCGTTGACGACGAAATTCCGGCGGACGGCACCGGCTGCGTCTAATTCTCGGCGGCGAACGCAGGGAAGCCTTTTAGCCCGACGTTCCGAGAAATGCCCGGCGTACTCGGCCATCGCCACCTGCCCATTGCCGGAATGCGCCGGAGGCCTGCCGATCGGCAGGCCTCCGGCGGGCTTGGAGTCTCTGGGATCAGGTCACAGAGCGGTCCGGGGCACGCTGGTCCTGGACGGCCACCGTCGGCTGCTCGCCGGGTACGCGCGTGCGCACGAGGGCGACGACCGACAACGCGCTGAGCACCGTCGCCAGGGTCATGGCTCCCCGCATCCCCCCAGGCTGGTAGGAGGAGAGGGACCACACCAGCGTGGCCAGCGCGGGCCCCAAGGCGAACCCCATCGTGCGGGCGAGGCTGGTGGAGGAGCCTGTGGTCGCCAGCAACGGCGGCGGCGCGTTGGTCATCGCCATCGCCATGTTGGGGGCGTTGAACAGGCCGTTTCCGCAGCCGGCCAGGAACAGCCGCCACGCCAGATCGGTAAGGCTCCATGAGCCGTCCATCGGCAGGAGGAGAGCCAAGCCGACGGTGAACAGAGCCGCTCCCAGGACGGCCGTCTTCCGGGATCCCCACCAGTCGCCCAAGAAGCCGCCGACCGGTCCCATCAAGGCCATGCCCGCGGGGAAGACCAGGACCGTGACGCCGACGGCCGACGCCGACTCACCGAGTTCCCGTTGCATGAAGAACGGGATCATGAAGAACACGGTGCCGATGGCCGTCGCGGCCGAGGTCAGCGCAATATGCGGTCCCACCTCCCCCGGAACACGGAAGAGATTGCGGATGGCGCCGCTGATGGGCATGCGCAACCAGAAGACGAGCAACGGCAGCGCGATGAGCGCGAGCAGCATCCATGCCGGCCCCTCGCTCGCCGTGAAGGAAAGGGCGAGCAAGAGCGCGGCGACCGCTGCGCTGAGCAGCAGAGCCTCGGTGAACCACGTACGATCGGGCGCTCGCAGTGGCGCGTTCGACGGCAGCATGCGCAGTCCGACCGCCATGACGAGGACGCTCACCGGGACGTTGACGAAGAAGATCCACGGCCAGCCCAGCGCGTCGACGATCAGGCCGCCCAGTCCGGGCCCGCTGATGAGTCCAAGCGGGCCGAGAGTTGTGATCAGCCCCATCGCCCGGCCGCGCGCCTGAGGTTTGACGGCCGTCGTGGCCAGCGCGGGAACCAGCGAGAAGAGGAGCGCGCCGAAGGTTCCCTGGATCAGCCGCGCGCCGATCAGCCAGGCCAGGTTGGGCGAGAGTCCCGCTGCGACGCTCGCGAGTGCGAAGCCGGTGAGCGAGAACACCAGCGCCGGGCGCCGCCCGACACTGTCCAGCCAACGGCCGCTCGGCAGCGCCAAGCCGGCGAGTGGGAGCAGGTAGGCGAGCACTACCCACTCGGTCATGGTGGTGGCGATCCCCAGGTCGCGCTCGATCGCCGGCAGCGCGACATTGACGATGCTCATGTCCACGGACGCCATGAACACGGCCAAGCCGGCGGCGACCACCAGCCACCATCGGTTTCGGTCCGTTTCCGCTTGCGCTACAGGGCTTCCGCGACGATCAGTCCCGTCGGCCATGGCAAGATCTCCCTAGTCTCGGCAGGCCCGAGCTCAGCTTCTTGACCGTGCGCCGAACTCGGCTTCGGTGCGTTCGCGATCGCTGCTGACGAGAGCGGCTGGAGGCCGGGATGAAGCGCAGCGCCGGCTCATCAGCAATCGCCACCGCACAGGACGCCCGGTCAGAGGCAGGAAACCGGGCGGTGCTGCCTGTGCGCCTGGGGGAATGATGGAACGCACACCTGGAGTTTACATCAATCCAGATAGATAAATCAATCTGGATTAGTTGACTTCTCGCTGGGGGCACGGCAGCGGCCCTCAGTGCAGCCCCTTCTTGCCGGGCGCCCAGAAGGGCTTGACCTTGATGGCGGTCCGGGGCCAGTTGCGCTGGCGTACGAGGTGGTCGCGGAGCAACTGGCAGGTCCTGGCCTCGCCGGCGATGTAGGCGGCGCCGGCGTTGCCGGGCAGGTCGAGCCCGGTCAGCGCGGCGAGCAGGGTGGCGGAGGAGGCGGCGGGGGCGCCGCGGCGGTGCACTCGGCGCAGCTGGTGCGGCCCCGGCATGGGCAGGTCGTGTTCAGGGGATTCGCTCTCCAGCACACCGAGCACCCGGGCCGACGCGCCCAGGGTGCGGATCATGGGGCCGAAGGCGGCGCCGGCGGTCTCCTCGCCGAGGAACAGGTGGTACGGCGCGCCGTCGCGGGTGAAGAAGTCGCTCTGCGGCCACCAGAAGGTCACCGGGTCGCCGGGCCGGGCCTCCTGGGCCCAGCGCAGTCCGATGCCGTCGCCGCCGTACAGGTGCACGCGCAGCTCGACCGCCGCCTCTTCGGGTGCGTACTCCCAGATCGTGTACGTGCGCAGCGTGTCGGCGGGCCGCAGGATGCCTCGCACCGACAGCGGGTCGTTGATCTGGACCCGGATGTGCTGGCCGGGGGTGTAGGGAAAAGCGAGGGGCTGGGTGGCTGTCAGCCGGATGCGCCGCATCGTGGGTGTGACCTGCTCGGTCTCGGCGACGCGCGCCTCGACGATGTACCTGGCCAAGGCCCCCGCCAGCGGGTTGCGTGATCTCATATCGATCCTTAGAGACTATAAGTTCTCTTATGGTCTCTAAGGAAACATAGATGCCTTAGGATGTCAACGCGTCAGGAGAGGACCGAGGAGGGCGCGATGGCCGCCCAGCCGGGAGGCCGGCGGACAGGAAGGCGCGCACCAGCCGGTCGTAGCGCGGCCGGTCGGTGTTCGTGGATGAGGCTGAGCCGGTCGATGTCCACGCCGGTGCGCCAGGCCGTAAACCCATGAGGTGTACGACGTATACCCCGATGGCGAAGCACGCTCACCCGACGGGGGACGGTCTGGACCCGTCTTCCCACCGGGTCAGATCCAGCCGCGCTCCCGCGCCGCCAACCCCGCCTGGAATCGGGTGATGGCGTTCAGGTCGCGCATGACGGCGTGGATGCGGCGCTGCACCGTGCGCAGCCCGAGCCCCAGCGCCCGCGCGATGGCCTCGTCCGTCAAGCCGCCCGCGAGCAGCGCGAGCAGATCCCTGGTCACGTCGTCGGGCTCATCGGAGGCGACAGCGGCACGGGGTGCCGCGCGTAAGGGGAACCCGCGCCGCCACTCCAGTTCGAACAGCGCGATCAGCGCGTCGAGCAGGGCGGACGGGTGCAGGATGAACGCCGCGTCGATGGAGTAGGCCCCGTTGCGGATGGGGATCAGCGCGAGCGAGTCGTCGGCGATCCACATTTTGGCCGCCGCCCCGGCCACCACGCGGGCCTGCTCGCCGTGTGCCACGGAATCCCGGATGAGGCGCAACTTGCCGGGGAGCGCCAGGGACTCCAGGTCGTACACGCTGCGGTAGTCGATGCCCGACTTGAGCATTCGGCGCTCGCGATCCACGTTGCCGGCGTGGCCGCTCATGACGTACGGGGGCTTGTCGATGTTGCGGAACATGGTCTGGGCGCTGTCCTGGAGCGCGTACGCCCTGCTGATGATGTTGTCGGTCCCCGTGACGACCTCGACCTGCTCGGCCGGATGCGCCGCGTAGCGCGAGGCCAGGTTGAACGACGTGGTGAGCTCGTGAATGGCCGTGCGCACCTGGTGGAGCTCCTCCTCCTGGCGGGTGAGCAGCGGTCTGACGGCGATGTCGGGGGCGACGGCGACGTAACGGGCGCGACGGCCCGGCAGCCTGCTGGCAAGGCCGCGCCGCGCGAAGGCCGCCAGCGTGCGGGCCGCCAGGAGCGTCGAGACGCCGCAGTGCGTGGCGAGTTCGGCGGCGGATGATCGCGGATTCTCGACGAGCATCGCGTACAGGCGGCTCTCGGCCGGTGACAGGCCGATCGCTTCGAGCATCGGCGACGCCCTTTCTCCCGATGACAGCTGGTTCTCCCGATGACAGCTGGCGGATTACCGCCACCTGGCGGGTTTTGGCCCGTTCGGCGGACTTGCGCCCTGACTGATCACCAGATTAGGTCAGCGAAGAAACGATCTCCATCGCGCGCGGGCGACGATGGCCGGTGTTTCTCACGTCTGGAGAAGGTTGTGCGCATGCTGTCCACCCCCCGGCGCCGCAGACTTGTGGCCTTACTCGGGGCCGTACTCGCCGTGCCTCTCGTCGCGGCCCCGGAAACGGCCGCCGCGACGACCGCCGCGACGACCGCGACGGCCGTGACGACCACGGCCGTCAAGGCGAACGCCCCGGTAGCCGGCACACCGCCGGTCAAGATCACGCTGATCACCGGGGACACCGTCACCTACAAGAAGGACGGCGCGGGCCGCGCGTCGGCCACTCTGGAGCCCGCCGAGGGCCGGGAGGTGCCGACGTACCAGGCCGAGCAGGACGAGCACGGTTACTACGTGATCCCCGCTGACGCCGGACCTTACGTCGACAAGGGCCTGCTGGACAAGGAACTGTTCAATGTCGACTACCTGGCGGCCAACGGGTACGGCGACGCCAAGGCCGCGCAGATCCCGCTCATCCTCCAGTACCAGCCGCAGACCAAGGCCGGCGACCTGGCGGGCAAGGCCAGGTCGCTGAAGGGCGGCGCGGAGCCGATGGTGCTGGAGAGCATCGACGGCGCCGCGATCAAGGTGGACAAGAAGCAGGCCCCGGCGTTCTGGCAGTCTCTGGGAGCAGGCCGGAACAACGCCAAGGCGCTCACGGACGGCCTTCGCAAGGTGTGGCTCGACGGCAAGGTGAAGGCGCTCGACGACGTCAGCAACCCGCAGGTCGGCGCCCCCGCGGCCTGGGCGGCCGGGTACGACGGCACGGGCGCCAAGGTGGGCGTCATCGACTCCGGCATCGACCTCGCGCATCCCGACCTGCAGGGCAGGATCGTCTCGTCCCGCAACTTCGTCCCCGCGGGCAGCCCGGGCGGCGGCAACCCCGACGAGGTCACCGATCGGGTCGGCCACGGCACCCATGTGGCGGCCATCATCGCGGGCAGCGGCGCCGCCTCGAACGGCAAGTACAAGGGCGTCGCCCCCGGCGCCCAGCTGACCATCGCCAAGGCGCTGGACGACACGGGCAGCGGCAACAACTCCGAGATCATCGCGGCGATGCAGTGGCAGGCGGCCACCGAGCGCGTCCGGGTGATCAACATGAGCCTCGGCAGCAGGAACCCGACCGACGGCACCGACCCGCTGAGCCAGGCGGCCAACGAGCTGACCGCCGAGTACGGCACGCTGTTCGTCGTCGCGGCGGGCAACTCGGGCCCCGGCCGGTACACCGTCGCCTCTCCCGGCGCGGCGACCTCGGCGCTCACCGTCGGCGCGGTGGACTCGGCAGACAAGATCGCTTCGTTCTCCAGCCGCGGCCCGCGCCTGGGCGACGACTTCGCGATCAAGCCGGAGCTCACCGCGCCCGGAGTGAACATCATCGCGGCGCGCGCGGCGGGCACCTCGCTGGGCGAGGGCAGCAGCGTCCCGGGCGGCGGCCCGGTCGACGAGCACTACACCGCGGCGTCCGGCACCTCGATGGCCACCCCGCACGTGGCGGCCTCCGCGGGCATCCTCGCCGCCCAGCACCCCGACTGGACGGCCGACCAGCTCAAGACCGCGCTGACGGGCACCGCGAAGCCGGGCGACGCCACGGTCTACGAGCAGGGCTCGGGGCGGCTGGACGTCGGACAGGCCGTCACCCAGCAGGTCTTCGACGACCTGGCGACGGTCCACGCGGGGTTCACCGACCCGTACACCGGCCAGACGCTGACCAGGAAGGTGACCTTCCGCAACACCGGCGCGGAGCCTGTCACGCTGGACCTTTCCATGGCGCTGAAGCGCGGCAGCGCCGGCCAAGAGGCCGAGCCGCCCTCCGGGATGGCCACGCTCAGCCCGTCGTCGCTGACCGTCCCGGCGGGCGGCACGGCGAGCGCGGTCCTCACCATCGAGCCCACGCTCGGCGAACCCGGCTGGTACGAGGGACGCCTGACGGCCACCGCGGGAACGGCCCGCTTGACGGCGCCGATCGCGTTCCGCAAGCAGGCCAGGATGAACACCGTGCGCGTCAGGTTCGTGGGCCGGCCGGAATGGACGCTGAACCCCGGGAACGTGTCCGTCGTCCGGGTCAGCGACACCGACCCGCTCCTCGAAGGCGAGCCGATGACCGTGACCACGGGGGACTGGCGGGCCACCGGCACGCCCGGCACGCTGGAGACGGAGTTCAAGCTCGCCCACGGCGGCGTCTACTCCATCGCCGACACGCCCTGGTGGTACACCAAGCCCGACCGGCAGATCCAGTACGCCACGCTGCTCGCCCCCGAGATCAAGCTCGACGGCGACACCACGGTGACCCTGGACGCGACCAGGGTCGAGCCGATCGAGGTCAGCACACCGCGCAGGTCGGAGCCGGTGTTCATGAACCTGATGTACTCCCGGACGACCGCCTCGGGCCGGATGTACGCGGGTGCGTCGCTGATCAGCTATGAGCCGGTCAACAGGGGCAAGTACTGGGTCACGCCGGTGCGGACGGCGCCCACGGTGGGCACCTCCACGTTGCTGTTCGACCAGATCCGCCGCGCCCCCGAGGTCGAGCTGACCGTGCCGGGAGTGCGGCTCAACCCTCACTACGTGAGCGAGCACGACCCGCTGGTGCCGAAGTTCGCCGCCGACCAGCGCCTGAGCCTGACCACGGGCGACGACATGCGCGGCGGCGCGGACGTGCGCGGCAAACTGGTCCACCTCCCGGCCAGGGACTCGCTCCAGCTCTTGCTGACCGACCTGGAGCTGGCCATCAAGGCGGGGGCCGCGGGCGTGGTCACCAGCGACCGGTTCGCCTGGCTGCTCTCCTCCTCGGTCTACGCGGCCCACAACAAGATCCCGGTGCTGTGGATCGACAGCGGCGAGGCCGACCGGCTCGGCAAGGCGCTGACCCGCAAGCCGTACCCGAGCGCCGCCCTGCGCGCCACGCCGACCACCCCGTTCGAGTACAAACTGGCCTACTACGTGAAGGGGACCACGGCGGGCCGCCTGAGCTTCGCTCCGAAGGCCCGCGACCTCACCGAGATCGACACCACCTACCATGCGCAGTTCGCCCCGAAGACGGGCACGTGGGGGCCGTACGCGGACTTCACCGAGGTCAACCACACCTACACCCCCGAGCAGCGCCTCAGTGTCCGCGGCTCGCACCACTTCGCCGGGCCCACGGCCAGGACCGAGTACTACAACGCGCCCGGCCGTGACGTGTTGTGGGAGCGCCACTACACCTTCTTCGACGCCGCCACGTTCAGCGGGCGCTTCGCCTTCTCCGCCCGGGGCTTCACCCGCGCCACCCAGGAGCGGGAGGACTGGAACGAGGCCCTCGTCCCCGCGCAGCTCACGACCGGCACCGGCGTGCCGGACTGGGTCGGCCCGGGCGTCTACTGCGACGGCTGCCGCCAGGGCGACCGGCTGCGGCTGCGTGCGCTCAGCCCGATCGGCTTCGGCTACTACTCCGACGCCTCCGACCCGAGTCATATGTACCAGGGCGCGCCGGGGACCGAGGAGACCCGCCTGTTCAGCGGCGCCGAGGAGGTCAAGCCGCAGTACGACGACCTGGGCGTGCCCTACTACACCGTCCCCACCGATCTACGTACGTACCGGCTGACGAACTCGTGGAAGGACGCGTTCGCCGGCAAGCACCCCGGCACCGCCGTCGAGACCACGTGGACGTTCCGCTCCGCCCGCCCGGCGAGCGGCAGCCCCGCGTACCCCTGCCTGGACGCCGCGCTGTGGGATGACAAGCAGCCCTGCGCCCAGGTGCCCATGATCCGGCTCCAGTACGGGCTCGGGCTGCCGGAGAACGACACGGTCCAGGGCGGCAGGCCGTTCACCTTCACCGTCAAGCCAGAGGGCGGCAGGTCGCCTTCCCTCCGGGGAGTCTGGATCTCCAGCGACAAGGGCGCGCACTGGACGCGGGCGACGGTGCTCCCCCGCGACAAGGTGCTCGTGCTCAACCCCAAGGGCCCGGGCAGCGTCTCGATCAAGGTCGAGGCGAAGGACAAGGACGGCAACGCCGTCCAGCAGATCCTCGCCGACGCCTACCTCGTGAAGTAGCCGCCGGAGCGGGGGGCGGGACACTCCGCCCCTCCGCTCCTTGTTCGTGGTCGTGATCGCTCCCGTGGTGATCATCGTTCCTTCACCGCCCCCGCGAGCCACCGGCTGTTGTCCACGGCCATGGTCCGTATCTCCTGCTCGGAGAAGCCCGCGGCGAGCAACCGGTCGGCGAGCAGCGCCAGGCCGTCCTCAACGGGAGGGTTGAAGGGCTGGCCGAGATCGCTGGAGAGCACGGAGTGCTCCGGGCCCACCGCCCTGATGTTCTCCAGCCACAGATCCCAGGAGACCTTCCCGGTGTGCGGGGTGGTGAAGCACCGTTCGAGCAGGGCGCCCTTGGCGGCGAGCGCGCGCTGACGTTCCAGGCCCACGCGCTGAGAGGTGAACTCCGGATGCGTGATCACGATCCGCCGCACGCCCTCCTCGACGGCGGCGTCCACGACGGCGGCGATCTCGTCGGAACTGAGGTGGCCGGTGGCGAGCGTCATGTCGTGCGCCGCGATCACCTTGAGCACCTGACGGGTGATCTCCAACGCCTCGCCGTCCGGCCCCACCACGTCCACCGGATCGGCCGCCATGCCGGCGGCCCGCAGCTCGTCCTGGAGCTGAACCCACATAGGCGGCTTGGCACCTTCGGGATCGCTCGCCGTGCAGACCCGCTGGTTGGCGCTGTCCACGGTCGGCAGCCATACGAACTGCGCCCCGCCGCGACCGGCGATCTCCACGGCGATCGGGTTCATGCCGCCCACCGAGCCGTTCAGGGTGATCGCTCCGACCGCGCCGAAGCCGGGCACGGCGTTGCGCACCACCTCGGCTCGTTCCGCCGTCGGCACGTAATGCGACTTGAGCACGAACCCGGTGAGGCCCACCTCGGCGAAGCGGGACGCGAGGGTCAGATCGTCGACGCTGCGCTTCATCACATCGGGTGCGATGTGGACGTGGATGTCGTAAGCGCCCGCCACGAGGTCGCGAGCACGGTCCGACGGTGCCGGATGCCCGGCCGGTCGATCTGTCACGTCGTCTCCCTGTCCCCATTCGGTGAAATGGATGGTTAACAATTTCGGAGACAACATCAAGACCTTCACGGAAAGTGTGCGGTTGCGGTCAGGCGGGCGCCCGGCCAGGCCCCGCCCCCTACCGGGCCAGGGAAGAGGATGCGTTCGCGCTGCTGCGCAAGGCGTGGATCACGCTGCCGAGGTGGCGCCGGGCGGCCTGTTCCGCGGCGGCGGGGTCGCGGCTGCAGATGGCATCGATGATCGCCAGGTGCTCGGGAAGCGAGACGGACGGCCGCCCGGGCTGCATGGCCAGCCGGAACTGGTGCCGGACGGACTGCCCGCGCAACCGTTCGATCACGCCTCCGGCCGTGCCTTGCCCGCTCATCTCAATGATGCGGCGGTGCAGCCGCTGGTTCAGCTCCGAGTAGGTCATGACCGCCCCGGCGTCGACGGCCGCGGCCATCTGCTCGCGGATCTCGTGCAACTCGGCGATCTCCACCTCGGTCACCTGCCGTGCTGCCTTGGCCGCGCAGAGCCCTTCGACCACCATCCGGACCTCGGTGATCTCGATCGCCTCGGCGAGTGAGACCGCGCGCACCCGGGCGCCCCGGTTGGGGATGCGCTCGACCAGTCCTTCGTTGCTCAGTTGGAGCAACGCGGAGCGTACGGCTCCGCGGCCGGCCGAGAACCGCTCCGACAGGTCTGCCTCGACCAGCCGTTGGTCCGGCACGAAATCGCCGCTCATGATCGCTGCGCGGATGGCCTCAGCGACCGCGTCGGACTCGGATCGGGCATCACGCGAAGCCGGCACGTAGTCCTCTTTCCTTCGTAGACAGTAAGGGTGACAACGATATTGTTAGCAATTTTGCACATGATAACGACCTCTGACGAAGAGGAGAGGAGTGCCGATGTGGACGGGCCGGCCCCGCACACGACAGGTTGTGGAGATCAATTGGTCGGGTAGCTTTGGACCGCGAGTCCGGGGGCCGGCCATGGAGGGGTGATGAGACGTCCGACGATCAAGGACGTGGCCGCCGACTGCGGTGTCTCCAAGGCGACGGTGTCTCTGGTGCTTCGCGACAGTCCGCAGGTGGGCCAGGTCACCAAGCAGCGCGTGCGGGAGTCCATGGCCAGACTCGGCTACGTCTACAACCGGCGGGCCGCCGACATGCGCAGCCAGCGGTCGCAAACCCTCGGGCTGGTCGTCACGCACCTGCGTAACCCGTACTTCGCCGAGCTCACGATGGCCATCGAGGACGCGGCGACCAAGAGCGGCTACACGTTGTTCCAGGGCTTCAGCCGGGACGAGGTGCCGCAGCAGCGGCGGCTCCTGGAGACGATGGCCGAGCACCGCATCGACGGGCTCATCCTGCTGCCCGCCCACGACTCCCGGCCGGAGGACCTGCTGGAGACCGTGGGCGCGGGGCAACTGGCGCACGTCCTGATCACCCGCTCGGTGCGCGGTTACGAGTGCGACTATGTGGGCGCCGACAACGTGCGGTCCGGTGTGCTGCTCGGCGAGCATCTGGGCGCGCTCGAGGTCTCCACGGTGGCGTTCCTGGGAGGCGCCGAGGGATCGTCCGCGCGCCGTGATCGCATCGAGGGGCTCGGCTCGGGACTGAGGCGTTCCGGCGTGACCTCGCCACTGGCGTTGTCCCTGCCCGCGATCGGCGACGAGGGCGGGATCCCGCTGGTCGATCGCATGCTCGAGCGGATTCCGTGCCCGGACGCGATCGTCGCGTACAACGACATGTACGCCTTCGGCATCATGAACGGGCTCCGGGCTCGGGGAATCGTCCCAGGGCGCGACGTCGCTGTGGCGAGTTTCGACGATGTGCCCGACGCGGCCTTCCAGCAGCCGCCGCTCACCAGCGCCGCGGGCCACCCGGAGATCGTCGGCGCGCAGGCGACACGGCTGCTGCTGGACCGCTTCGAGGATCCTGATCGAGTGCCCAGCACCGTGCTGATCGAGCCCGAGCTGATCCCGCGCTCCTCGACGACGTCCTGGTCGGGGCGGGCGTAGCCGGCACGCGGGCGGATCAGCCAGCCGGCGTGCCGCTCAGCGGAAATCACCCGCCGAAGTATTGACATGTTAGGCGACGGTCCTCCACTCTCTGCTACTAGACCGTTCTACTAGAACGGTCTAGTAAGCCAAGAACGGAGGCAGAACGATGAGGCGCCCCACCATCAGAGATGTGGCCGCCGACAGCGGGGTGTCCCGCGCGACCGTGTCGCTCGTCCTCCGCGACAGCCCGCAGATCGCCGAAGCCACCAAGCAGCGCGTGCGGGAGTCCATGGCCAGACTCGGCTACGTCTACAACCGGCGGGCCGCCGACATGCGCAACCAGCAGTCGCGGACGCTCGGGCTGGTGGTGACGACGGTGCGCAACCCGTACTTCGCCGAGCTGATGATGTCGATCGAGCAGGTCGCCCACCAGGCCGGCTACACGCTGCTTCAGGGCTACAGCCTCGATGAGACCGCCCGCCAGCGCAAGCTGCTGGAGACCATGGCCGAGCACCGCATCGACGGGCTCGTCCTGCTGCCCGCCCACGGCTCCCGGCCCGAGGACCTGCTGGAGACGGCCGGCATCCCGCACGTGCTGGTCGCCCGGTCGATCCCCGGCTACCAGAGCGACTACGCGGGAGCGGACAACGTCGTGTCCGGCCGGCTCGTCGGCGAGCACCTGGCCGCGATCAACGTCGGCTCGGTCGCCTTCGCCGGCGGCCCGGCCGCGTCCACCGCCCGCAGCGACCGGCTCAACGGCCTGCGTCAAGCGCTGCGCGCGGCGGACGTGCCCGTGATCAAGGACCTGCCCATCGGCCGGCAGAGCGGCGCCGACCTCGTCGCGGAAGTGTTGTCCGGCGGCTGCCCGGACGCGATCGTCGCCTACAGCGACATGTACGCCTTCGGCATCGTCAACGGCCTGCGCGCGCACGGTGTGGAGCCCGGTCGCGACGTGGCCGTCGCCAGCTTCGACGACGTGCCGGACGCCGCCGTGCAACAGCCCGGCCTGACCAGCGCGGCCGGGTTTCCCGATCGGGTCGGAGCCGAGGCGGCCCGCCTGCTCCTGGACCGCATGGGCGACCCGGCGCGGCCGCCCAGGCGCGTCCTCATCGATCCACGGCTGTCGGTACGCGAGTCGACCACCCTGTGGCCCGCGACAGGAAGGACACCTCTGTGACACCCATCTTGCGGTGGGCCCTGATCGGGGCCAGCGACATCGCCGCGACCCGCATGATCCCCGCGATGCGCGCGCTCGGTCACCAGGTGACGGGCGTGGCGAGCGGCTCCGCCGAACGCGCCGCCGGGTTCGCCGCCGCGCACGGCATCCCGTACGGGACCGTCGACGTCACCGCGCTCGTGGCGCGGGACGACGTGGACGCGGTGTACGTCTCCAGCACCAACGACCGGCACCGCGCCCACGCCGAGGCCGCCCTGGCGGCCGGCAAGCAGGTGCTGTGCGAGAAACCGCTCGCGACCTCCCTCGACGACGCCCGCGCCCTGATCGGGGCGGCCGATCGCGCCGGCGTGCTGCTCGCCGTCAACCACCACCTGCCCGGTGCCGTGACGCACCGGCGCATCCGCGACCTGGTGCGCTCCGGCGCGGTCGGCCGTCCTCTGGCGGTCCGCGTGTTCCACGCCGTGTCGCTGCCGGAGCGCCTGCGCGGCTGGCGACTGGAAGATCGTCCCGGCGCGGGCGTGATCATGGACATCACCTGCCACGACGCCTCCGTGGTGAACCCGCTGCTGGATCGTCCGGCCGTGGACGCCGTCGCGCTGCCGGCACGGCAGGGGCCGTGGAAGGCCGGAAGCGAGGACGCGGCCGTCACCGCCATCAGATACCGGGACGACGTGCTGGTGCAGACGCACGACGCCTTCACCGTCCCCTTCGCCCCCACCGGGCTGGAGGTGCACGGCGACGAGGGAAGCATCCTGGCTGCCGACGTCATGACGCAGGACCCGATCGGCGAGATCGTCCTGCGCGACCGGACCGGAGTCCACCCCGTCGAGGTCGGCGAGCGCCGCGATCTCTACGAGATCGTCCTGGAGGCGTTCGCCATGGGCCGGCCCACCGCCACCGGGCACGACGGCCTGGCCGCACTCGCGGTCGCCGACGCGGTCCTGCGATCCACCCAGACCGGACGGCGCGAAGCCGTCCGCGGATTCCCCGAGGAACTCGATGCGTGAAGTCCCCGTCCTCACCGCACGTGCCGCCGCGGACCTGATCCCCGACGGCGCCACCGTGACGGTGTCGTCCTCGTCGGCCCTCGGCTGCCCGGACAGCGTCCTGCGCGGCCTGCGGCAGCGCTTCCTGGAGGAGGGGGCGCCGCGGGAGCTGACCACGATCCATCCGATCGCGGCCGGCGACATGTACGGCGTGCGCGGCATCGACCACCTCGCCCTCCCCGGCCTGCTGGCACGGGTGATCGCCGGGTCCTACCCCAGCGGCCCCTCCTCGATGGAGCCGCCCGCCATCTGGCGGATGATCGAGGCGGACGAGATCGAGGCGTACAACCTGCCCTCGGGTGTCCTCTACCAGATGCACCGGGCCGGCGCGGCCGGGCAGCCGGGAGTGCTCACCCATGTCGGGCTCGACACGTTCGCGGACCCGCGCCGCGACGGCGGGCGGATGAACCGGCGCACCGCCGAGGACCTGGTCGAGGTGCTGGATCTCCACGGGAAGGAGTGGCTGTTCTACCCGGCCGTCCGGGCGGACGTGGCGATCGTCAGGGCCACGACGGCCGACCCGCAGGGCAACCTGACCTTCGAGGAGGAGGGCTCGGCGCTCGGCGCGCTCGACCAGGCGTACGCGGCGCACAACGCCGGCGGCCTGGTCATCGCCCAGGTGAAGCGGCTCGCGCCGACCGGCTCGCTGGACCCGCAGCTGGTCCGGGTTCCGGGCATCCTCGTCGACGCGGTGGTCGTGGACCGCGACCAGTGGCAGACCACGAAGACGCCGTACGATCCGGCGATCAGCGGCCAGGTCCGCCGCCCGTGGGAGGTGATCGAGCCGGCTCCGTGGGGGCTGCAGAAGGTGATCGCCCGCCGTGCGGCCCTGCAGCTGTGCCGGGACGACGTCGTCAACCTCGGGTTCGGGATCTCCGCGCTCGTGCCGCGCATCCTGGTCGAGGAGGGCCTGGCCGAAGAGGTGACCTGGGTCATCGAGCAGGGCGCCGTCGGCGGGGTGCCGCTCACCGGTTTCGCCTTCGGCTGCGCGCTCAACCCGCAGGCCCTCATGCCGAGCGCCGACCAGTTCACCCTGTTGCAGGGGGCCGGTTTCCACCGGGCGATGCTGTCGTTCCTGGAGGTGGACCGCGAGGGCAACGTCAACGTGCACCACCTGCCCGGACGCCGCCACGTCACCGCCGGGGTCGGAGGCTTCGCCGACATCACCTCCAAGGCGCGGGCGATCGTCTTCAGCGGCACCTTCACCGCCGGCCGGCGCGACATCGCGGTCCAGGACGGCCGGCTGGAGATCGCCGTGGACGGGGCCGTACCCAAATTCGTGGACCGGGTCAGCGCCGTCACCTTCTCCGGCCGCCGCGCTCTCGAACAGGGCCAGCACGTCCTGTACGTGACCGAGCGCTGCGTGATCGAGCTGCGCCCGCACGGGCTGACGGTCACCGAGCTCGCCCCCGGCGCAGACCTGCACGCCGACGTGCTGGCCAAGGCGGCCTTCCCGCTGCTGGTCGCCGACGACCTGCGCCCGATGGACGCGAGGCTCTTCGAACCGGCCCCGCTCGGCCTGGCGCTGAAGCCGCGCCCGGCGGCCGTCCTGGCCGGAGGCGGCGCATGAGCACCTCTGATGGCGAGGTCACCCTCAGCCTGGACGGCCGGGTCGCCACTCTGACCCTGCGCCGCCCCGGCAAGCTGAACGCGCTCACCCCCGAGATGTTGCGCGCGCTCGCCGGCCACCTCGTCACGCTCGCCGACAGCGACACCGGCGTGGTCGTGGTCCGCGGCGAAGGGCCCAAGGCGTTCAGCGTCGGCGCCGACATCGATCGGTTCGCGGCCTTGACGCCGGTCCAGATGCTGGGTTGGACGGGGCTCGGCCACCAGGTGTTCGACGCGCTGTCGCGCCTGCGCCAACCCACCGTGGCCGTGATCCACGCCCCCGCCTACGGCGGCGGGCTCGAACTGGCCCTCGCCTGCGACCTGCGCATCGTGACCGCCTCGGCCAGATTGGGCCTGCCCGAGGTCGGCCTGGGCACCGTGCCCGGCTGGGGCGGCACCGGACGGCTGACCGAGCTGGTGGGACGCGCCCGCGCCAAGGAGGTCGTTCTCGCCCGGCGGACGCTCGACGGGGCCACCGCCGAGGCCTGGGGCCTCGCCGCCGCCTGCGTCCCCGCGGCGGATCTCGAACGGGCCGTCGACGATCTGGTGACGCGCCTGCTGGGCGGGGCGCCGGTGGCCGTGGCGCTGGCCAAGCAGCTCATCGACGCGGCGGCCGACGGCGCCCCCGCCCGCGTCCTGGAAAGCCTCGCGGGTGCGGTGACCACCGCCACCGACGACCTCCAGGCCGGCCTCACGGGCTTCCGCACCCGCACCACCCCCCGGTTCTCCGGGCGCTAACGACGAGGACATGCCATGACGATCATCGACATAGCCGACAACCGGCTCATCTTGAACGGCCAGGAGGTGGACGCCCTCGGCGGGGAGAGCTTCGAGCGGGTCTCTCCCGCCCACGACGTCGTCGTCGCCCGCTACGCGCAGGCCGGCGCCGAAGACGTGGACCGGGCGGTCGCGGCGGCCCGGCAGGCGTTCGACGACGGGCCCTGGCCGCGCCGGGCAGGGGTGGAGCGCTTCCGGGTGCTGCGCCGCGTCGCCGACCTCATCCGCCGCGACCGCGACCTGCTCGCCCGCCTCGAGGCGCTGGAGTCGGGCAAGCCGATCAGCCAGGCGCTCGACGAGGTGGACGCCGCGGCCGAGCTGTGGGACTACGCGGCGACACTGGCCCGCCACGCGTACGGCGACGCGCACAACGATCTGGGGGCCGACGTCCTGGCCATGGTGGTCAACGAGCCGCTCGGCGTGGTCTCGATCATCACGCCGTGGAACTTCCCGCTGCTGATCGTGAGCCAGAAGCTGCCGTTCGCGCTGGCCGTGGGCTGCACGGCGGTGATCAAGCCGAGCGAGCTCACCCCGGGAACCACGCTGCACCTGGCCCGGCTCATCATCGAAGCAGGGGCCGACCGGGGCGTCGTCAACGTCGTCACCGGAGCAGGCGGCGTGGGCTCCGCCATGGCCGCGCATCCGGGTTCCGACATGGTGTCATTCACCGGCTCCACCGCGGTGGGGCGCGAGGTCGCGGCGAGCGCCGGGCGGCTGCTCAAACGGGTGGAGCTGGAGCTCGGCGGCAAGAACCCGCAGATCGTCTGCGCCGACGCCGATCTCGACGCGGCGCTGGACGCGGTGGTGTTCGGGGTGTGCTTCAACGCCGGCGAGTGCTGCAACTCCGGCAGCCGGGTCCTGGTGCACCGCGACCTCGCTGACGAGTTCGCCGCCCAGGTCGTGGAGCGGGCCCGCCGCGTGCCGGTGGGCGATCCGCTGGATCCGGCCACCAAAATCGGGGCCATCGTCAGCGACGAGCAGCTCTCGGTGATCGAGCGCTACGTCGCCGAAGGCCGCGGCGACGGCGCCGACCTGCTGCTGGGCGGCGACCGGCTGACCACCGGCGCCGGCCGCTTCTACCGGCCCACCGTCTTCGCGGGCGTCGATCCGGGCATGTCGATCGCCCGCGAGGAGATCTTCGGGCCGGTCCTGTCGGTCCTGGCGTTCGACACCCTGGACGAGGCGGTCGAGATCGCCAACTCCACCATGTACGGCCTGTCCGCCGGCATCTGGACCAGCGACCTCAACGCGGCGCTGACCGCCTCGCAAGGCCTGCGCGCCGGGACGATCTGGGTCAACCGCTGGATGGACGGCTACCCGGAGCTGCCCTTCGGCGGCTACAAGGCCAGCGGCGAGGGCCGCGAGCTGGGCCGCCAGGCGATCACGTCCTTCACGCAGACCAAGACCATCCAGCTACAGGTCGGCGCGCGCCGCACCCGCTGGGTCCCGGGAGACATGTCATGACTTACCGCATCCTCCCTGACCTGTTGCCGCTCGCCATCCCGCCCGGCCTGACGGTGCCGGACGGCTACGCCGCAGGCTCACACCGAGCCTGGAGCACCGCCGAGGACAAGGTCACCTCCCTGGTACGACGCCACCCGGACCGCTTCCCCCTCTACACCTCGGGTGGCCGCTGGCAGCTCGACGGCGAGGCCTGGACCAACTGGTGCGAGGGCTTCCTCGGCGGCCAGTTGTGGTTGCTCGCCGCCCGTACGGGAAAGCCGGAGCTGAGCGCGCTGGCCGAGCACTACTCCCTGCTCATCAAGGGCCGCGAGCACGACCGCGAGGTGCACGACCTCGGCTTCCTGTTCTGGCCGACCTGGCGGCGCTGGTACGAGGCCACCGGCCGGCCCGAGCTCGACGCGACGGTGGTGCAGGCCGGTCGCACGATGGCGATGCGCTTCAACCCCAAGGGTCGCTACCTGCGCAGCTTCCTGGCCCCCGACAGCCTGTTCATCGACATCATGATGAACGTCGGCGTCGTCTTCCACGCCGCGCGGCGCACCGGCGACCAGGAGCTGGCCCGGATCGCGTACGAGCACTGCCTGACCACCCGCCGCACCCTGATCAGGGGCGACGGCAGCGCCTCCCACGAGGGTGTCTTCGACCTCGGCACCGGTGCCTTCCTGCGGCAGAGCACCCAGCAGGGCCACCAGGACGACGGCTCGTGGGCGCGGGGACAGGGCTGGGCGATCCACGGTTTCTGCACCGCCTACCGCTACACCGGCGACCGCCGTTTCCTGCGCACCGCCCAGGACTGCGCCGACTTCTACCTTGAACGCACCGGCGCGGCGCTGGTTCCCCCCAACGACTGGGAGGAGCCGGACCCGGCCCTGCCGGTCGAAAGCTCGGCCGCGGCGATCGCCGCGGGCGGCCTGTGGCGGCTTGCCGGGCTGGTCGGTGACGAGGTGCGCGCGCGTGGCTACGCCGACTACGCCCTGCGCATCCTGACCCGCCTGTGCGAGCCCCGCTTTCTCTCCCACGGCGATCCCGCATGGGAGGGCGTGCTCCGGCACGGGATCTACCACCAAGGCAAAGGCCTGGGCGTGGACGAGTCCGTGATGTGGGGCGACTACTGGTTCCTCGACGCGCTGGACGCCGTGGACCGGCATCTGACCGGCAGCGCCTGACTCTCACGCGCGCCACACCCCCCGATCTCGAAGGAGAACAGCCGTGAACCCCATCCGTCCCAACTGGCCGGCCCTGGTCGCCGGCGGACTCGCCCTGACACTCACCGCCTGCGGCGGATCCGCCGCCGCCCCCGGCGCGACCTCCTCCGCCGGCGCCCAGAAAAGCCTCGAGGTCTTCTCCTGGTGGACCTCCGGCTCGGAGAGCGCCGCGCTCAAAGCCATGATCGACGGCTACCTCAAGACGAGCCCCGGCGTGAACGTGGTCAACGGGGCCGTCGCGGGCGGTGGCGGCGGCAACGCCCAGGCCGTCCTGCAGACCCGCCTGCAGGGCGGCGACCCGCCGGACATCTGGCAGACCCACCCGGGCGCGGCGATCCAGCAGTACATCAGCGGCAACCTGCTCGCCGACGCGTCATCCGTCTACACCGGCGAGGTGAAGTCCGCGATCCCGGCCGCCATGGTCGAGGCCATCTCCGCAGGCGGCAAGCAGTACGGCGTCTCGGCGGGGGCGCACCGCGGCAACGTCCTGTGGTACAACAAGCAACTCCTGGAGAAGGCCGGGGTCACCCTTCCCGGCGCCGACTACCCCACCAGCACCTTCCTGGCCGACCTGGCCAAGCTGAAGGCGGCCGGCGTCGTCCCGCTGTGCCTGGGCGCCAAGGACACCTTCGCCACCGCGGAGCTGTTCGAGAACACCCTTCTGGGATCGCTCGGAGCCGACGGCTGGAAGCAGCTGACCGGCGGCGGCACGGGCTGGGACGGCGAGAAGGTGAAGGCCGCCGCGGCCGACACCGCCAAGATGCTGCAGTACGCCGACCCGGACGCCGGTGCGATGTCCTGGGACCAGGCCACCAAGAAGCTGGCCTCCGGCGGCTGCGCGTTCGAGAGCATGGGCGACTGGGCGTACGGAGAACTGGTCAAGAACGGCGCCAAGGAAGGCGAGACCTTCGGCTACACCGCCCACCCCGGCACCGGCGGCTCGTTCGTCGCCGTCGTGGACACCATGGTGATGGCGGCAGGCGCCAAGAACCCCGCCGAGGCCACGGCATTCCTGCAGGCGGTGGCCTCCAAGGACGTCCAGCTGGCGTTCAACAAGGAGAAGGGCTCGGTGCCGCTGCGCACCGACGTGGACGTCTCCTCCCTGTCGCCCTACCAGCAGCAGTCCGCCAAGTCCTTCGCCGGCGACGCCATCGTGCAGTCCGTGGTGCACGGCGAGGCGATGACCCCGCAGTTCACGCAGGCGCTGTTCGACGCGGTCACCCAGTTCGCGCAGAGCAAGAACGTGGACGCCTTCGTCCAGGCACTGGCCGACGCGGCGCAGTCCTAGCGAGCTCGAGAACCGGCCGGGACGGGTCATCGCCCGTCCCGGCGAGGAGAACACCATGACAGCCACGACAACCGCGCCGCCGGCCCAGGCGTCCGCGCCCCCCACCGGACCAGGGAAGTTTTCCCGGTTCTGGGACAGACACGGGTTCCAGCTCCTCGTGCTCGTCCCCATCCTCGGCCTGGTCGGGATCTTCGTCTACGGGTTCATCGCCTACTCCGTCCGCGTGTCCCTGTCCCAATGGACCGGGCTCACCCCGAACCTGGCCGTCAAGGAACCCGTCGGCAGCACCTACACCGAGCTGCTGTCGAGCGCGCGGTTCCAGACCGACCTGCGCAACATCGTCATCTTCACCGTCCTGTTCCTGGCCCTGGCCGTGGTCATCGGGCTGGTGCTCGCCCTGCTGGTGCACAACGCGCTGGCCGGCCGGGCCTTCTTCCGCAGCGTCTTCCTCTTCCCGTACGCGCTGTCGTTCATCGTGACCGGCGTCGTGTGGCGCTGGATCTTCACTCCGTCCACCGGCGCCAACCTGATCCTGCAGTGGCTCGGCATCGACGCCAAACCCCGATGGATCACCGATCCGACGGTGGCCGGCGACGTGTCGGCGGCGCTCGCGCAGGTCATCCCGCTCGGGACGGTGATCCAGACCAAGCTCGGCATCCCGCTGGCGCTGCTGCCGGTCGTGATCGCCGCGGCCTGGCAGCTCGGCGGGTTCGCGATGGCCAACTTCCTGGCCGCGCTCGCCGGACTGCCCGGGGAGCTCAAGGAGGCCGCCTCCCTCGACGGGGCCTCCCCCTTCCAGTACCACCGGCACGTCGTCCTTCCGCTGCTTCGGCCCATGATCGTGGTCGTCCTCATCCTGCTCACCCACGTCAGCCTGAAGTCGTTCGACCTGGCGTACGCGATGGCCGGGCAAGGCCCCGGCTTCGCCACCGACGTGCCCGGCATCTTCGTCTTCGAGCAGACCTTCCGGGCCCTGCGCTACAACACCGGCGCCGCCGCCTCCGTCGTCATGCTCCTGCTGGTCAGCGCGGTCATGGTGCCCTACCTTTACCGCAGCACGAAAGGGGCGAAACGGTGAAACACGCCATCGCGGGCCGCCGCAGGCCCCCCATACTCGGATCGGCCGCAGGACTGACCGCTCTGGTGCTGCTGGCCGCGCTGTTCGTGCTGCCGGTCTACGTCATGGTGACGGCCGGGCTGAAGTCCGCGGCCCAGGCGGACGCCGCGCAGATGTGGGAGCTGCCCGAGCGGATCGACTTCGCGGGCCTGACCACGGCCTGGGAGGCGCTCGGGCCGAACTTCGGCAACAGCCTGCTCGTGGTGCTGCCCGCCACGGTCATCAGCTCGGTGCTGGGCGCGCTCGCCGGATACATCTTCGGCAAGCTGCCCTTCCGGTTCAGCAACGTGCTGTTCGGGCTGATGCTCATGGGCATGTTCATCCCGTACCAGGTCATCCTCGTGCCCATGGTCAGGTTCCTGGTCTCGGTCAACCTCTACGGCAGCCTCACCGGCCTCACGCTGGTGCACGTCGTGTACGGCATCCCGATCACCACGCTGATCTTCCGCAACTATTTCGCCGGCCTGCCGCACGAACTGATCGAGGCCGGCCAGATCGACGGCGCCTCCCACTGGTCCATCTTCCGGCGTGTCATGTTGCCGCTGGCCCTGCCCGCGTTCGTGGTCTGCGGCATCTTCCAGTTCACCAACATCTGGAACGACTTCCTCTTCGGGATCACCGTGGTGCCCAATCCCACCGAACAGCCGATCACCGTCGCGCTGAACAACCTGTCGGGAAACTTCTCCGTGCAGTGGAACACCGTCATGGCCGGCGCGCTCCTGGCGGCGATCCCGACCGCCGTCGTGTACGCGGCGCTCGGCAAGTTCTTCGTCCGCGGTCTGACGGCGGGAGCGGTGAAGTGACACAGGTCAGCTGCGACATCGCGATCATCGGCTCCGGCATGGGCGGCGGCACCCTGGCCTGGGCGCTTCGCGACGGCGGCGCCGACGTGCTCCTCGTCGAACGCGGCGACCACCTGCCCCGCGAGGAGCAGAACTGGTCGGCGCAGGAGGTGTTCGGCAACGGCCGGTACAAGAACGCCGAGCCGTGGTTCGACGAGCTCGCCGGCACCGAGTTCATGCCCGGAGTGCATTACTACGTCGGCGGCAACACCAAGGTGTACGGCGCGTGCCTGCCCCGTTTCCGAGAGGAGGACTTCGGGGCGATCGAGCACACCGACGGCACCTCACCGGAGTGGCCGATCACCTACGCCGAGATGGAGCCGCACTACCTGGCGGCCGAACGGCTGTTCCTCGTGCACGGCAGCCCCGGCGGCGACCCGACCGAGCCGTGGCGCTCCGGCGGCTATCCCTACCCGGCGCTGTCCCACGAACCGGCCATGGAGCACCTGTCCCGCCGCTTCGCGGCACAAGGCCTGAACCCGTTCGCGATGCCCATGGGGATCGACCTGCGCGAAGGCGGCCCCTGCCTGAGGTGCGGCACCTGCGACGGGTTCCCGTGCAAGGTGGCCGCCAAGAGCGACGCCGAGACCCGCGCCGTCCGCCCGGCCGTGGACGCCGGAGTACGCCTGATGACCCGCACCCGCGTCCGGCGTCTGGAGACCACACCGGACGGCAGGCGGGTCACCGCCGCCGTGGCGGAAACCGACGGGCGGGCCGTACGGATCACGGCGGGCCGGTTCGTCCTGGCCGCCGGAGCGGTGAACACCGCGGCCCTGCTGCTGGCCTCCGGGGAGAAGGGCCTGGCGAACTCCTCCGGTGCGGTTGGCCGGCGGTACATGGTGCACAACAGCACCTTCCTGGTGGCCGTCGACCCACGCCGGCGCAACGACGTGCGCTTCCAGAAGACGCTCGGCGTCAACGACTGGTACCTGCCGGGCCCGCACGCCGGCCGCCCGCTGGGCAACCTGCAGATGCTGGGCAAATTGAGCGCCCCCATGGTCAAGGCCGCGCGCCGCTGGGTGCCCGTCCCGATCCTGCGCTACATGACCGGCCACAGCATCGACGTCTACCTGACCACGGAAGACCTGCCCGACCCCGGCAACCAGGTGGTGCTGCGCGCCGACGGCCGCATCGGCGTGCGGTGGCAGCCGAACAACCTCGCCCCGCACCGCGAACTCGTCAACCGGGTCAGCGCGGCCATGCGCGCCGCCGGATACCCGCTGGTGTTCACCGAGCGGATGAGCATCGCCACCAACTCCCACCAATGCGGCACCGCCACCATGTCCGCCGACCCGTCGGCCGGCGTGGTGGACCCGGGCTGCCGGGCGCACGACCTGGACAACCTGTGGATCGTGGACAGCTCCGTCTTCCCTTCCTCGGCCGCGCTCAACCCCGCCCTGACGATAGCGGCGAACGCGCTGCGCGTGGCCGCCCTCGGCGCCCTCACCTCGTGAACCCGGAGAAGCCAGATGTCCAGCAACCGCTATGACTACATCGTCGTCGGCGCCGGCGCGGCCGGATGCGCCGTCGCGCACCGCCTCACCCAGGACCCGGACACGAGAGTCCTGCTGCTCGAGGCCGGCGGCCGGGACTGGTCCCCCTTGATCCACATGCCTGTCGGGTTCACGAAGCTCACCAGCCCGAAGGTGAACTGGGGCTTCGAGACCGTCCCCCAGCCCCAGCTGAACGACCGCCGCATGTGGTACCCGCAAGGACGGACCCTCGGCGGCAGCACCTCCATCAACGCCATGATCTACATCCGCGGCCACAAGGAGGACTACGATCACTGGGCCACGCTCGGCAACGACGACTGGGGCTACGAGCACGTCCTCCCCTTCTTCCGCCGCGCCGAGCACAACGAACGGCTCAACGACCGCTACCACGGCGCCGACGGGCCGATGAACGTCACCGAGCAGGTGCAGCACAACGAACTGAGCAAGGCGTTCGTCAGAGCGGCCCAGGAGCTCGGCCTGACCTTCAACGCCGACTTCAACGGCTCCGTCCAGGACGGCGTCGGCTACTACGACGTCACCCAGCGCAGGGCCCGCCGCGAAAGCGCGTCGACGGCCTACCTGCGGCCCGCCCGCAAGCGGCCCAACCTCACCGTCCAGCCGCACGCCCTGGGCACCCGGATCATCGTGGAAGCCGGGCGCGCCACCGGCCTCGAATACACCCTCAAAGGCAGACCGGCCGTCGCGTACGCCGACCGGGAGGTGATCCTTTCCGCCGGAGCGGTCAACTCCCCCCGCCTGCTGCTGCTGTCCGGGATCGGCCCGGCGGACGAGTTGCGAGCCGTGGGCATCGACGTGGTCCACGACCTGCCCGGCGTCGGCAAGAACTTCCAGGACCACATGGACGTCTACCTCACCGCCGAGACCGTCCCGGTCAGCTACAACGAATCGGACCGCCCGTTCAAGGCCCTCGCCGCCGGGCTGCAGTACCTGCTGTACCGCACGGGGCCGATCACCGCGTCCGTCTGTGAGGCGGGCATGTTCGTCCGCAGCGGCGGCGAGGTCGTCTCGCCCGACATCCAGATGCACTGCCTGCCCGCATTCGTCATCGACCACGGCCGTCTGCGTGTCAAAGGCCACGGCATGACGATCAACACCTGCAACCTCAGGCCCAAGAGCATCGGCTCGGTCACCCTGCGCTCGGCCGACCCCGCCGTCCCACCCGCCATCGACCCGAACTTCCTGGACGACCCCTACGACTGGAAGATCTCCATGGAGGGCTTCCGCTGGGGCCGGGAGATGCTGGCCACCCAGGCGTACGCGCCGTACGTCAAGAGGGAGCACATGCCCGGCACCGGCGTGCGGACCGACAAGGAGATTCGCGAGTACATCCGGCAGTGGGCGAAGACCGACTACCACCCGGTCGGCTCGTGCAAGATGGGCGGCGACGACATGGCCGTGGTGGACCAGGAACTACGCGTGCACGGCCTGGCCGGGCTCCGGGTCATCGACGCCTCGATCATGCCTACGCTGATCAGCGGCAACACGCAGGCCACCTCGATCATGATCGGCGAGAAGGGCGCCCATCACCTCCTCGACCCCGGGTCCACGCACCAGGCCGACCCGCCGGTCCGCCCGCGGGAGGCCGCCCGCTGACCCGTAGAGCAAAGCGCTTGCTCTGCTCGCCTCCCGACGACCGTCCTCAGCATCCTGCGCACCCGCTGCCCCCAGCCCGACCCCGCTTCTCGACAGCACCAAGCCGGCGGACGTCCTCACCAGAAGGGAACGCGAGGTGACCCTGCTCGCCGGCCTCCTCGCCCCGTGACCCGCCGCCGAAGAGGGACACGCGCGTGGATGAAGAAATCCGCGCGATGGAGGCGGGATCACTCTTGTCGTTCGGCGATCAGGCGGCGGAGCTCCTCCCGGGCGATTCTGGCGGCGAACAGGGGGACGAAGTCCCTGACCGGCGCCTGGTCGAAGGCGCGCCAGGCACGCTCGATCGCCTCGATGATCTGATCGGGTTCGCAGTCGTCCGCGAAATCGGTCGTGAGCTGATCCGTCAGCTGGGCACGCGCCTGCTCTTCGAAGACGCTCGACGCTTCATCAGCCATGCCCATTCCCTTTCCGGACGTACATCACCTATATCCCATTCGGACATAAGGCGGAATAAGGGTAGGCCGATTCTTCGGCCGGCGTCCACCGTGAGGGCGGCCTGACGCGTGAGGGTCAACGCGGTTTCAGCGCGGGCGCGGCCAGGGCCACCAGCAGCGCCAGCAGCGCGGGGATCGCCAGGGCGCGGGGAAGCCCTGTCAGCTCGGCCGCCTGACCGATGACCACCGGCCCGAGGAGGAAACCGGCGTAACCCACAGAGGCGACGCGGGCCAGCGCGCGCCCGGCCTGGGCGGGGTCGCGGTGACCGGCGGCGGAGAACACCTGCGGCACGATGCACGACAGGCCCGCGCCGAAGCAGCCGAACCCGATCACCCCCGCCACCGGGTGGCCGATCACCAGGGCCGCGGCGAGTCCGGTGCCGGCCAGCAGGCCGCAGCAGCGTACGAGGGCCACGGGCCCGAACCTGGCGGCCAGGGCGTCGCCCGCCAGCCGTCCCGCGGTCATCATGATCGAGAAGGCGGCGTAGGCGGTGGCGGCGAAGCCTGGGGAACTGCCGAGGTCCTCACGCAGGTATACCGAGCTCCAATCGGCCGCGGCGCCCTCCCCGATCATGCAGAAGAAGCCCAGTACGCCCAGCAGCAGCACGCCGCGGGCGACGTTCCCGTCCCGCGCCGCGGGCTCGCGTCGCAGTTCCGGCTCGGGCCGGGTGCGCAGCGCCCACAGGTGGGACCAGGCCGCCAGCAGGATCAGCGCAGCCGCGGCGGTCAGGAACGTCGGCCCCACACCGATGCCGGCGTGCGCGAACAGGCCGCCCAGACCGGCGCCGGCGAATCCGCCGACGCTGTAGAAGGCGTGGAAGGACGACATCACCGGACGGCCGAGGCCGCGCTCGACCTGGACCGCGTTGGCATTCATCGACACGTTCATGGTGCCCCAGAGAGCGCCGAAGACGAACAGGCAGGCCGACAGCGCGGCCAGGCCGGGGGCGTAGGCGAGAGGGATCAGAGCCAGTCCGAGCAGCGCCCCGCCGGGGATCATGACGGCGGCGCTGCCGTACCGGTCGACGAGGCGGCCTACGACCTGCATGCCGACGATCGAGCCGCAGGCCATGGCGAACAGGGCGAGGCTGAACTGCCCGTCACCGAGGGCGAGCCGCTCCTTGACGGCGGGGATGCGTGCGGTCCATACGCCGATGGCGGTGCCGTCCAGTAAGAACAGCAGGTGGACCGCTATCCGGGCACGTCGCAGCACGGTGAGGTCGGGAAACCGGGATGTCATGCAGTGAGCTCCGTGAGGTCGGCGACGTCAGGGCGCGGTAAGTCGCTCATGCGAAACATCCCACCACGGGGCGGTGCCGCACCGCTTGTGACAATCGCCTCCCGGAGAGGGAGAGCCGGCGGGATCACGCTGAGCGACCGCGCGTCCCCACCCGCGTCGTACACCTACGCCGAACGACCAATTGAAACATGTTCCAGTTAGCCCTTAGGGTAGGGGCATGATCCTGGACCGCTTCCAGATCACCGGCGCCGCCGCGATCGTCACCGGCGCGGGCCGGGGCATCGGCGCCGCCACCGCCGTCGCGCTCGCCCAGGCCGGGGCCGACGTCGCACTCTGCGCACGTACCGAGGAACAGCTCCGTGCAGTGGCCGACCAGGTAGAGAAGGCGGGCCGGCGAGCCCTCGTCGTCCCCGGCGACCTGACGGCGCCGGGCGCCGCCGAGGCGCTCGCGGAGCGGGCCGCGGAAGCCTTCGGGCGGCTGGACATCGTCGTGAACAACGTGGGCGGCGCGCTGCCCCGCGCGTTCCTCGACACGAAGCGCAAGCACCTCGAGAACGCGTTTCAGTTCAACGTCGGCATCGCGCACGAGCTGACCAGGGCCGCCGTCCCCCACCTGCTCCAGGGCGGCGGCGCGGTCGTGAACATCTCCTCCGCGGTGGGCCGCGTGGCCGGCCGCGGTTACCTCGCGTACGGAACCGCCAAGGCGGCGCTCGCGCACTACACCCGGCTGGCCGCCCTCGACCTCGCCCCCGCCGTGCGGGTCAACGCGGTCGCCGTCGGCGCGGTCGCCACCTCCGCGCTCGACATCGTCATGAACGACGAGGCCATGCGTACCCAGATGGAGCAGGCCACACCGCTGCGGCGGATCGGCGAACCGGAGGACGTGGCGGCCGCGGTGCTCTACCTGGTCTCCCCCGCCGCCCGCTACCTGACCGGCAAGGTGCTGGAGGTGGACGGCGGCATCGACCAGCCCAACCTCGACCTGGGGCTGCCCGACCTGTCATGACGCCGCGAGCACGTACGCCCAGAAGGGATCATCCACTCCAGCGGAACGCCGTCAAGGTCAGCGCCTGAACGTGAAGGGCGCGAGCACCTCGGGGCGGCGGCCGCTCAGCAGGAAATCGGCCAGGGCGCGGCCGGTGGCGGGTCCGAGCGTGACTCCCAGCATGCCGTGTCCCGTGGCGAGGAAGACGTTGTCGTGGCCGGGGAGCCGGTCGATGATCGGCAGGCCGTCCGGCAGCAGGGGCCTGCCCCCCACCCACGGGTCGCGGATCAACCTCGGCAGGTCGTCCTGGTCGTCGAACCAGTCGCCGAGGTAGCGGCGGCTGCCCCTGGCGATGGCGACGATGCGCTGCCAGTTCAGGCGGCGGTCGTCGCCGCTGAGCTCCATGGTTCCGGCGAGCCTGGTCGTGCCGCCGATCCGGGAGGCCACGATGCGCCGGTCGCCCAAGTACAGGGAATGCCGCGGAGCCGGATCGAGGTCGACCGTGAAGCTGTAACCCTTGCCCGCCTGCATGGCCAGGCGCAGCCCGAGCATCCGCAGCAGGCGGGGCGTCCACATGCCGGCGGCGATGACCACCGCCCGGCAGGCGAACTCGCCGGTGCTGGTGCGGACGGCGGCCACCCGGCCCCCTGAGGTGCGGAAGCCGGTCACCGCGACATGTTCGTGAATACGGCCGCCGCCCTTGCGGACCACCTTGCCGAGCGATTCCACCAGCCGGCGGGGGTCCAGCACGCCCTCGCCCCGCACCAGGTACGCCGCCCGCACCTCGGGTGACAGCGCGGGGTCCAGCTTGTGCGCGTCGTCTCCCATGACGATGTCGTCGGGCACCTCGTAGCGTCCTGCCGCCATCGCCTTCTGGACGTGGAGGTGGTGCCGGGCCTCCGACTCGGACAGGAAGGCGTGCACAAGCCCGGGACGCTCGAGCGCCGTGTCGACGCCGGCCTCCGCCAGCTCGTCGTACAGGTCGAATGTGGGCCGGTTCAGCTCCGCCAGGGCCGCGTAGCCGCGCTGGAAGGTGGTCTCGCCGCTGTTGCGCCACAGCCGCCACAGCCAGGTGAGGAAGCGGGGATCCACCGAAGGCCGGATGTAGAGGGGAGACTCGGGGCGTCCCAGCGACCGCAGGCCGTACCGGGCCACGCCGGGGGCGGGCACGGGCGTGGAGTGGCTGAGGCAGACCCAGCCCGCGTTGCCCCAGGAGGCGCCGGAGGCGAGGCTCGAGCGTTCCGCCACCTCCACCGCGACACCGGCGGCCGTCAGGTAGTGTGCCGCGGACAGTCCCACGACACCGCCGCCCACGATGAGGACGGGGTCCTCCGTCATCGCCACGTCACGCCTCCGCGCTGACGGCGAGATGGCTTGCCAGGAAGGCACGCGTACGGGCCTCGCTCGGACGCGACAACACGTCGCCGGGCAGCCCTTCCTCGACGATGCGCCCGCCGTCGACGAAGACCACCCAGTCGGCCACATCGCGGGCGAACGTCAGCTCGTGGGTCACCAGGATCATCGTCATCCCCTCGTCGGCGAGCTCGCGCATCACCGTCAGCACCTCGGCCGTCGACTCCGGGTCCAGCGACGAGGTGGGCTCGTCGAACAGCAGGACCGAGGGCTGCAGCGCGAGGGCGCGGGCGATGGCCACGCGCTGCTGCTCGCCGCCCGACATCTGCTCGGGATAGGCGGTGCCCCGGTGTGCCAGCCCCACCCTGCGCAGCAGCCGGACCGCCCGCTCCACAGCGGTCCGCTCGGGCACGCCCGCGAGCAACTGGGCGAGCATCACGTTCTCCACGGCAGTCAGGTGCGGGAACAGGTTGAACCGCTGGAACACCATGCCGACCGAGCGGCGCAGCCGTGCCAGGTCACGGCTGACGACCCCCCGCTCCGTGAAGATCGGCTCGCCGTTGACCTCGATGACCCCGCGCTCGGGTCGTTCGAGGAGGTTGACGCAGCGCAGCAGCGTCGTCTTGCCGCCGCCGCTCTGGCCGATGATGCTGACGATCTTCCCGCGGTCCACCGTCAGGCTGACGGCGTCGAGCACCTGGCGGCCGTCGAACGACTTGCCGAGGTCCTCGATCCGGACCACGGTCTCCTGCGCGGCCCGGCCGCCGGCCGTACCCGGCGGCGCCGGCGCGTCGCCGTCGGCGGCGAACAGGGCCGCCGCCACGCGCAGCCGGCGGCGGCGGCGCCAGGAGAGCGGAACTCCGGCGCGGATGCGGCGCTCGAACCAGAGCAGACCCTGCGACAGCGGGTAGCAGAGCACGAAGTAGACGCCCGCGATGACCAGGTACACCTCCAGCGCCATGAACGTGGCCGAGGTGATGAGACGGGCCTGCGACATCAGCTCCGCGGCGGAGATCGTGACCAGGAGCGAGGTGGACTTGAGCAGGTCGACCAGCATGGTGTTGGTGCCGGGCAGCGCCAGCCGCAGCGCCTGGGGGAAGATCACCCACGAGAACGTGCTGACCCGGCCCAGCCCGAGCGCCTCGGCGGCCTCACGCTGCCCGTGATGGACGCCGGAGATGGCGGACCTGAAGGTCTCCGACAGGTACGCGGCGTAGAAGATCACGAGGCTGAGCGCTCCCGCCGTGAAGACGTCCAGCCGTATGCCTATGGAGCCCAGGCCGAAGTAGGTCACGAAGATGATCGCGAGCAGCGGGATGTTCTTGAACACCTCCGTGTACGCCGCTGCCGGCCAGCGGAGCGACCGGAGGCCGCTGAGCCGCATGAGCGCCAGCAACAGGCCGAGCACCACCGCGCCGGCGAAACCGGCCGCGGTGTACTCGAGGGTCTTCAGCAGCCCGCCGGCGATGTCGCCGGCGTACTCCGGCCAGGGCACCTGGAACATGGGGATCTCCGTGGAGGTCAGATGGACGGCGGGGTCCAGTCGGCCGGGCGGTCGACGCCCTGGCGGGTCTTGGCCATGGTCGGCGCGGGCTTCAGGAACTGGTTGGGGTCGGCGCCGTACTTCTTGACCAATGTCGTCATCTCGCCGCCGGCGTACATCTTGCGGATCTCCTCGGAGAAGGCCTTCTCCAGCGCGGTGGCCTGCTTCGGCAGGTAGAAGGAGGTCATGTACGGCCGGAAGTAGTCGTATGCCGGATGTGCCTTGACCTCGTCGTCGGTGGGCGCTGCGAGGTACTGCGTCGCGATCTTCAGATCGGGGCGGGCCTGCTGCGCCGCGAGGATGATCAGCGGGTCGAGGAACCCGACGTCGATGCGGGCGGCGCCCAGGTCGTCCAGGACTCCGTTGCCGTCCGGGTAGGCGTGGAGCTTGGCGCCCGGCACCTGCTGGATGGACTTGACCCACACATATCCCTCGACCGTGCCGAGGTTGAGTCCCTCCAGGTCGTTGACGGTCTGGTACGTCTTGCCCGAGCGCACCGCCATGGCCGGAGGCGAGTAGTACGGCGGGTCGGTGAACAGGCCGGACTTCTGGCGCTCAGCGGTCCAGGCGACGCCGCCCACGGTCATGTCGTAGCGGCGTGACTGGACCCCGGCGAGCATGCCTGCGAAGTCCGTGACCTCGACCTTGACCGTGAGCTTCAGCCGTTTGGCGATCGTGTTGACGATGTCGGCGTCGAGGCCGGTCATGCCGTCGCCCTGCTTGTCGGTGTAGGGGGCGTACGGCTGGATCGCCACGGTCAGCACGCCGGGCTCGATGGTGCCGAGGGGGTTGGCCTCGGTCGTCGCCGGCTGCTCGGCGGAGGTGGCGGTGGAGGCGCAGGACGTGGCCAGGAACATGGCGGCTAGCCCGGCGACCAGTCTCGCCAGACGCGGACGAGGTACTCGAGAGGTCCACATGAGGCTTTCACCCTTCGCGGGGGGAGATGGGGGGTTGTAGATCGCCGGCGCCGCTCGTTCGAATCGCAGGTCGACTGGTCGGCGACTCCTGGTTGTTGGGTGAACACTAGGTGGCTGTAGCCTCCACGTCATTGGCCGACTGATACGAATCGTCACGATATTTCGCAAGTATCGTCGTATGATCCGTACAGGTCCGTTCGGATCCGCGGGGGGAGGCGCCGATGCTGACGCCGTTGATCGCCCAGGAGATCGCCCGGGAAACCAGCACGATCATCGGATTTAACGTGCTTATTACCGACAGAGAGGGCATGGTCATCGGGAGCGGGGACACCGCGCGCCTGGGAACCTTTCACGAGGCGTCGGTCGGGGTCATGCACACCCTGCGCCCGGCGAGCCACGGCCCCGAGGCCGCCAGGGGGCTCATCGGCGTGCAACCGGGCATCACGCTGCCGATCCTGCTGAACGGCGAATCCGTCGGGACCGTCGGCATCACCGGGGACCCCGATCAGGTCGAGCGCTTCGGCCTGGTGGTACGCAACCAGACGGAGATCCTGCTCCGCGAGTCCCTGCTCCAGCGATCGCTGCTGCTGAGGGAGAGCGCCGTCGAGGACCTGCTGCGCGACCTGGCCCACTACGATCCGGAGGTCGCCGACCCTGACCTCATCGCGTTCAAGGCCCATGAGCTGGGGCACGACCTGCGGCTGCGCCGCTCCGTCGTGGTCATGGACATCGACGCCCCGGCACAGGAGATCCACTCGCCGTCGGAGCCCGGCACCCTGCGTTCGGCCATCCTGCGGGTGCTACGCCGTACGTTCCCCGACGCGCGGGATCTGCTCGGCAGCATCGCCTCGGGACGGTTCGTCGTCCTGCACCATCTCTCGGGGCCGTACGACGCGGATCCGCTCGCCGACCTGCTGACCAGATGCGAGCAGGTGGCCGACGATCTCATGCGGCCGCACGGGATCGGCTGCAGGATCGGCGTCGGCGGGGTCGCGTCTTCCGTCGCGCGACTCCACGACGCCTACCGGGACGCGGCCAACGCCCTCTACCTGGCCGATCGCCTGGGGCGCGGCGAACGCGTCACCCGCATCGCGGACGTACGCGTGCACGATCTGCTGACCACGGTGGCGCACGGGGCGCGGGCCAGGTTCGCGGAGGCGATGATCGGCCCGTTACGGCGGGAACCCGGGTGGGAGGTCACCAGGAGGACCATCACCGCCTGGTGCGAGTCGGGTTTCAACCTCGTGCGGGCGTCGAGCGCGCTGCATATCCACCGCAACACGCTGGTCTACCGCCTGGGCAAGATCGAGACGCTGCTCGGTCCGGGATTCAAGGACGCCAGGATCTGTCTCAGCCTCTACCTCGCCTGCCTCATCGACGAGCTCGAGGACCCCGCCCCGGACCGATGACCGGCCGCCTCTTCGGCATCCGGCGCCACGAAGCCGGACGGGGGCGACGGCGCGTCGCCGCGCCGTCGCCCGCGCGATCAGCTGTAGAAGTACTTGCTACCGCGGGGCACGGTGGTGTCCCGCTCGCCCCAGTAGGTCCTGACCGTGGCGCGGTAGTAGGTGTCCTCGTAAGCGGTGGCCAGGCTCCGGCACGTGGGACTCCCGGAGCTCGACGTGTCCCTCCAGGTGTGCGAGGGGCCTCCCCCGTTGACCGGAACCAGCGTCACCTCCACCCAGCGCGAGCCCTCGCCGGTGAACGCGTCGGCGCAGATGCTGTCCGTGCTGTCGTTGTAGGTGACGGTGCCGTCACCGACGTTCCAGGTGAACGAGGCGGCCGCGGCCGGCTGCGCGAGAGCGATGCTGGCCGCCGCCACGCCGATGCCCACCACTGCCGTCTTGATCAGTTTCTTCATCATTCCCCTTCAGGTTCGAGCGGATCATTCGCCGCTCGGTTCCCGATCTTGGGCCAACCGACCGTCATGACAAAAGGCCTGACACGGAGTATTCGCCGCTTGGACACCCAAACTTAGACATCAGACCATTGGGGGGACATTCACCGCACGTGATGGGTGGGGTGCGGTCGTCGGCGATCCGGCGAAGCCCTCCCGCCTCAGCACACCGGCGGCCCGCGCCCCGGCCGGCGAGGCCCCGACGATGACGATGCGACCGTCGTCCCTCCCCCGGGCGGGCGGTCCGGCCTGCTCAGCGAAGTGCCGCGTCGCCGTCCAGTCGAGATGGATGGCCTGGACGGGGGCAGGCGGCGGCCGCGGCTCCCTCCTGCGTCCCTCCCTGCCTCTCACTGGGCCACTCACTGGGCCACGTACTGGGCCACGCACTGGCTAAGCTGCGCGCATGGCACGGATTCTCCTCCTGCACTCGATGTACGGCCTGCGGCCCGCCGTTCACCAGGCCGCCGACAGGTTGCGGACGGCCGGCCACGACGTGCACGTCCCCGACCTGTACGGCGGCCGGGTCGTCGACACCCCCGAAGCGGGCATCGCGATCAAGGAGGAGATCGGCCGGGATGAGCTGCTGAAGCGGGCCGTGGCCGCGGCCGCCCCGCTGTCCGCCGACGGCCGCCTCGTGTACGCGGGCTTCTCGCTGGGCGCGGCGCTCGCGCAGAACCTCGCTCTGGCCGACGAGCGGTCCGGCGGGCTGCTGCTGATGCACGGCACCTCCGACATGGCCGACGGTGTCGCGGCCGACGACCTGCCCGTCCAGCTCCACGTCGCCGACCCCGACACCTACGAGCCCGTCGACTGGCTCAACGCGTGGTACCTCAGGATGCGCCGGGCCCGCGCCGACGTGGAGGTCTTCCGCTATCCAGGGGTCGGCCACCTGTTCACCGACCCCGGCCTGCCGGACTACCACGCCGAGGCCGCCGAGCGAGCCTGGACGATCGCCCTGGACTTCCTGGCCGGCCTGTGATCCCGGGGACGACCGGAACCGTTCCCGGGCCGGCGTCTCATCCCAGCTCGGCCAGCAACGCCTCGATTCCGCCGGCGTCGGGCACGCGGAGGTCGGTATACAGATCCAGCGCCCGTTTGGCGTGATCGCGGGCCGGCTCGAAGCCGCCACGATCGCGATGAACGCGTGCCAGGCCCTCGTGGGCGCGTGCCTCCTCGGGACGGTTGCCCAGCTCGCGTGCGATGGAGAGGGCCTCGTTGTGGCGCGCCGCGGCTTGGCCGTGGTCGCCGAGGGATCGGGCGGCCTCCCCCAGTCCGTTGAGCGGCGCGGCTTCGTCGTTCCGGTTTCCCAGTTCGCGACAGAGCTCCAACGCCTGCCGGTGATGGTCGTGAGCTTGCTCGGGCCGGCCCTGCCGCTGGTAGACCTGGCCGAGGAGGTCGAGCACGCGGGCTTCGCCGTTCCGGCTTCTGAGCCGGCGATGCAACTCCAGGGCGCGGTGATGATGATCGAGGGCTTCGGTATAGCGTCCCTGCCGCTCGTGGCTGATGCCGAGGTTGCTCAGCGCGTAGGCTTCCCCGACGGGGTTGCCGATCTCGCGGCTGAGACCCAGGGCGTGCCTCAGATGGTGGTCCGCCCGCGCGTACTCTTGCTGCCTCAGGCACACGTTGCCGAGAGTGTTGTGCGCGCGGGACTGGCCGAGCAGGTCGCCGATCTCACGGCACAGGTCCAGAGCCGACCGGCAGGTCTCGGACGACTCCTCGTAACGGCCCTGCCGCCAGTACACCCACGCCAGATCGAGCAGCGCCGGCGCTTCGGCGGCCTTGTCACCGCGGCGGCGAGCGGCGTCGAGCGCCTTGGCGTGCAGCGTGATCCCGTCGGCGTGGTGGGCGTGGCCGTCGAGATAGGGATGCAGGGTGGTCGCCAGCTGGCCCGCGTGGATCGGCCATCCACCGTCAGCCGCGTGAGCGGCCGCGGCGACCAGGTTGACCCTTTCGGCGTCCAGCCACGCGGTCGCCTCGGCGTCGTCCCGGAACGGCACGGTCTCCACCTCCGTCTCCGGGATGGCGGGCCTGCGGAGCTTGCCGAACGGATAGAGCACGCCGATCGCCGCGACCGCTGTGGACCGGTAATGGTCGAGCAGCCGGGTGAGGGCGTCGTGCCGGGTGTCACTGGTCTCCTCCGCGGACGCGGTGGCGCGCGCATGCTCGCGAAGCAGGTCGTGGAACGTATAGCGGCCGGGCTCGTGCTGCACCAGGACATGGGCGTCCAGCAAGTCCTCCAGCAGCGTCTCGGCCTCGTCCACGGGGACTCCGGCCAGCGCGGCGGCGGCATAGGCATCGATGTCGCGTCCGGGATGCACGCCCAGCAGCCGGAACATGCGTTGCCGCTCGGCTTCCAGGTGCACGTAGGACAGCGTGAAGGCGGCCGCCACACCCCGGTCGGACGTGGACAGCTCGGCCAGCCGGCGACGTTCGTCGCGCAGCCGGTCGGCGAGATACCCGACGGTCCAGCGAGGGCGGTGACGAAGCCGTGCGGCGGCGATCCGCACGGCCAGGGGCAGGAACCCGCACAGTTGCAGCACGTCGAGGACCGCGGCCGGTTCGGCTTTCGCCCGCTCTCCCACGATCGACGTGAACAGCTCGACGCCGTCCTTGGCCATCAGCACATCCATGGACAACGCGTGGGCACCGTCCAGGTCGATCAGCCGGCGGCGGCTGGTGATCAGGACGAGGCTGGCGGAGGCCCCGGGCAGCAGGGGCCGCACATGCGCGGTGTCGGTGGCATTGTCCAGCACGATGACGGTCTTGCGCCCGGCGAGCTCGGCCCGCCACAGCGCCGCCCGTGCGGTGAGCGAGGCCGGTACGCGCTCGGCCGGCACCCCGAGCTGGCGCAGCAGCGTCTCCAGCGCGGCACCGGCCTCGACGGGCTCGTGTCCCGCGGTGTGCGCCTGCAGATCGACGAACAGTTGCCCATCGGGGTAACGGTCGGCGAGCCGATGCGCGGCGTGGACGACCAACGCCGTCTTGCCGATGCCCGCCATCCCGTCGATGGCCAGGATCGGCACGTCCGGCCGGTGCCCGGCGATCCGTTCGAGCTCGGTGATCCGCCCGGCGAAGTCCGGGACGTCGTACGGCAGGAAGTTCGCTCGCCGTGCGGGTTCTCCTGGCGCTGCCTCATCCCGCCGGTCGGCGGACGGCCGGATCTGCAGGTCCGGGTCGTCACGGAGGATGGCCTGCTCGAGCGCCACGAACGCCCGGCCGGGATCCAGCCCCTGCTGCTCCACCAGCGACTCGCGGAACGCCCTGGCCACCGATAACGCGTCGGCCTGCCGTCCCGCGCGATGCAGGGCGAGCATCAGCTGACCCGACAGCCGTTCCCGCAGCGGATATGCCGCCACGTGCGCTGACAGCTCGTCGATCAGCTCCTCGTGCCGGCCCGCCGACAGCTCGATGTCGGCCAGTCGCTCGATCGCGGACAGGCGCCGCTGTTCGAGCCTGGACCGGGCGCTTTCGACGTAGTCGGCGTTCACGTCCGCCAGCGGCTGGCCCCTCCACAGCGCCAACGCGTCGCGTATCCGCCGGACGGCGGCGTCCGGGTCGTCGTCCGCCTGGACGGCCGCCATCTGACCGGCGAACTCCTGCGTGTCAAGCCAAGGAGGGTCGATCGTGTATCCGCCCGCACGCGTCGCGAGCAGGCGCGCCGCCCCCGCCTCACGCAGGACCCGGCGGATCGCGGTGACCGCGGCCTGGATCTGCGCGCGGGCCGTGTCCGGCGGCGTCACACCCCACACCGCATCGATCAGCTGATCGGCGTTGAGCACCGTCCCGGCATGCAGCAGCAGATACGCCAGCACCGCCCGGTGGCGGGGAGCCAGACCGGTCAGTTCCCGGCCGTCGGCCGTGACCTGGACGGGTCCCAGGACAGCGAACCGTACGCCCAACCTCGCCTCCTTGCGACATATACGGACGTCCATAGGGGACGCATCGCGAATCTATCAACCCGGCTTCCGATGATGAGCACACAGCTCAGCAAGCCGAGAAAGGACATCGGATCATGGAAGCACGGATGAAGAACCCGGCGTACGTCCTCCCTGACACCATGAAGGGCATCCAGACCATCTACAAGGCCATCTACCAGGGCGGCGTCCCCCAGGAACTGCTGGAGATCATCGCGCTGCGCGCCAGCCAGATCAACGGGTGCAGCGCCTGCGTCCACGCACATGTACAGAACCTGAAGAAGTCCGGGGAGTCCGACGAGCGCGTGGGCAACGTGGCGGCCTGGCGCGAGGCGCCGTTCTACAGCGACGTCGAACGAGCCGCTCTGGAGCTCACCGAGGCCGTCACCCGGATCGCCGACAGGTCGGCGGACGCCGTGCCCGACCTGCTCTGGGACGAGGCCGCCGACCACTTCGACGAGAAGCAGCTCTCCGCGATCATCTTGACGATCTCCATGACGAACTTCTTCAATCGCATCAACGCCACCATCAAAGAGCCCGCCGGCGTTTCCTGGGCCTGACCGGTCCCAGGACCGTGGGCGCCGCAGGCCTGGCCGTCGGCCTGTTCGTGCCGATCACCTCCGGCCACCGACGGCGATGTACAGGACCCACTCGGGCACCCTCTGCCCACGACGGCCGGTCAGCGCGTGCGCCGCGCTGACCGGCAAGGAACGCACCTGCGGACACAGAGCGCTTCGGGCCCCGAGTGTCAGCAGGTGGACTGGTCTGTCGCCGCGCCCGTCTCGCAGGCCGACTGCTGGGCGCGGACACGGAGCCGGTCCAGCGTCGGAGCACTGGCTCCGGCGCTTTTCGTCTGCGCGCCGCCGCCACCGAGGAGCTGGGCGCCACGCTCCTCGTCGGCCAGCGGGGCGGTCAGCGGCGCGCCGGGCTTCTCCTCGATGAAGACTCCCTGGCCGATCGGGAGATGGACGGCCGCCTGGTAGGCCTGAGCCTCCTGTGCGGCGGGCCGCCGCCTGGCCCGGTCGAGGGCGCTGTCGACGTAGAAGAGGCCGCGCCCGGCCGCGCCGAGGGACGCGCGGAGCCCGTCGAGCGTCGTGCCGGTGGGCTGCTCGACCCTGAGCCGGATCTGGCCCGAGGCGTAGCCGCGTTTGAGTTTGCCCGCGTGGACCTTGTCGACCTTGACGACGACGCTGGCCCAGCGGATCGCCGCCTCCTCGCTGTCGTAGGGCACGACTCGCGGCGTGACCGAGTCGTCGCCCGAGGCGTAGGCGATGCCCGGCTCCACGCCGACGACCGTGCCCTCGACGAGCGCGGCGGCCGGGCGGAACGCGCCGGACGGCCTGGCGCCCGGGGTGATGTCGTCGAGGGAGTCGAAAAGGTACTCGCCGGTCCCGCTCTCGGTGCGGAGCTGGGACCAGAAGGAGGGGGGCGCCGGCTTCGCGGCCTGCGCCTGGGCGCAGCCCCCGAGGGCGGCGAAGGCGGCGACGGCTGTGAGGAGCTTGAGGTGTCTCATCGCCGGTCTCCTAGTAGCGGCCGTTGATGTGGGCGACGTCATGCGTGCCG
This sequence comes from Nonomuraea sp. NPDC049480, assembly GCF_044465905.1. NCBI lineage: Bacteria > Bacillati > Actinomycetota > Actinomycetes > Streptosporangiales > Streptosporangiaceae > Nonomuraea > Nonomuraea sp. NPDC049480. The sequence goes on along the minus strand of NZ_JBITMD010000008.1, from coordinate 135,709 downwards.
TACTTGATGACAGTGTGGGCGCCGGTGCGCAGGCAGGAGCCGGACTCGGTCGAGTGGTCGAGGCCGATCGTGTGCCCGATCTCGTGGCAGGCCAGCGCCTGCCGCTGGGTGGTGCTCATCCAGTCGATGTCTCGCAGGTCGTAGCGGATCTCGTACTGGTCGCAGCGCCAGGCCTGGTTGCTGTCGGCCGGCGGGATGGTCTTGACGCACTTCGCGTAGGCGTACAGGTTGAAGCCGGTGCTGGAGCCGTCCCAGTCCAGGTCCCAGTGGTCGACGTAGTAGCGGTCGAACGACTCGACGTCGGTGCTCGGGTCGGGGGTGCTGTCGTAGGCCACGGTCATGTCGGTCTGGGAGTCCAGCTTCAGCATGGCGGCCTTGACCCCGCTCTTGGTGCGCGTCTCCAGCGACTCGGAGCTGTACCAGTGCTTGGCGTTGTCGGCGAAGGGGCAGCAGCCGTTCTCCGAGCCGAACCCGTTGGCACCGGCGGGAGAGGCGGTCATGGTGACAGCCGCCGCGAGGATGAGCGCCGGCAGTAATCTTCTGTAAGACATGTGATCCTAAATAGGGGACAACGGACGTCCGGATATCCTGCCCGCGAGTCACGCGCTGATCAAACGGACGTCACGCGCGCCAGGTCAGCCCTGGCCGTGGCGGCGCAGGCGCCGGTCTTCACCGCGGTGGCGTCTCAGCCGCGCTCGGACGGGGTCAGGAAGTCCTGGAGTTCGCGGTGCCGGAACTGGTAGGTGGCGCCGCTGACGCGCAGCAGCCGTGCCTCGCAGGCCCAGTCGAGGAAGGTCCACAGCCGCAGCGGAAGCTCCCCGCGCACGGCCGCGATGATCAAGCCGATCATGGTGCGGGACCAGGCGATCGCGCCGAAGGCGAGTCCGAACGTCACCCCGCCGACGACCGCGCACGCCAGCGACGCCAGGACGCCCTGATGCATGACGAACACGAGAAAGGCGGCGACGCCGCCGATGAGGCCGAAGGCCACGCCGATCAACGGGTTGCGGTGAAGGGCCTCTCGCGGATGGGCCAGCTCCGCGTCCTTGCTCCAGCCTCCCGTGGCCATCTTGAACACGACCCCGAGCGCGAAGGCCAGGGTGAAGGCCCCCATGACCTCCGCGGCCAGTGCGACCGGGCCCGCGCCGGCGAGGCGCAGCGGCGGCAGCCCGGTGAGGGCACCGCACAGTCCGAACCCCAGCAGGGTGACCGGCTCGGCGCGGACCGCCTCGAATACGGTCATGCGCTCGGCTCCCCTCCGCGCGGCGGCGGTCAATCCGATGACCGCTCCGAACACCGCCCCCCCGGCCGCCCCGGCGGCGATGGCGAAACCGGGACCGAAGACCCTGCCTCCGGTCAGCACGAGCCCGGCCAGGCCGCAGATCACGCCGATCGGGCTGCCCGCCAGGGCGCCGAGCAGACCGCCGATCACGCGCCGCCTGCGAGGGACGTTGGCCCGCCCGCCGGCGGCGGCCGGCCACGGTGACAACGACAGGCCGGTGGCGATGGCCACCCAGCCCCCCATGAGCGCCAAGGTCAGCCCCTCGCCGACGTCGAGCGAGTCGCGCAGGTCACCGGGGCGATCGACCGCCGACCCCGCCCAGAACGCCAGCATGGCGATGACGGCGAAGATCGCACAGCACAGGCCGTGCAACGCCCGCACCCGGCGCCGGCCGCCGATCGGCCACAGCAGGTGCGGGACGATGTCGATCGGCGTCAGACCGGGCGGCGGCCGATCCGTCCCGGCGGTGTGGGCGGCCTGCCAGCGCAGGTGGGAGGCCAGGCTCTCCAGCCAGGACCGCACCTGTTCCGGACGGTACGGAGTGGCGTGGGCGGCGCGCGGGGTGAGTTCGGTCGCCGCCGGGACGTACGCGTCGAGCAGCCTCCGGGCGATCCGCGCCGCCGCCACCCGCGGGTCCGGGTCCGGGTCGGCGAGGAGCAGCTCGGCCGGGTCGGCGCCGGACTCCACGGCGGTCACGGTCAGCAACAACCGCCAGGGGGTGGCCAGGGCGGTGTGAACCGCCGTTCCCGACGTTCCGGACAGTGCCGCATGGATACCGTCGCGATGGGTGTCGCAGGAATGGCCGTCCGGCCAGCGGGTGCGCAGGTACGCATTGATCTGTTCGATGGTCATGTCATGCAGATGGATCCGGGTGGCGTTGTCGAGCCCGGCGCGAGCTTCGGAAAGCTCGGTGTAGCGGCCGGCTCGGCAGGTCACGACGACCGCCCCCGGCCGCCGCCCGGAAAGGTCGCTGTACCGGTTGAGCTCGGTCAGCAGGCCGATCGCCCGGCGGGGCGCCCCCATGGACGGCTCGGGGTCCAGTTCGTCCAGCCCGTCCAGCACCGGCAGCACCTGGCGGTCCCGCACCAGCCGCTCGGCGTCCCTGGCCGCGAGCCCGAAGTCCTGCACCAGTTGTTCGGCCAGCCATGGTTCGAACGGGCTTCCCAGGGTCCATCGTGCGGCGTTCAGGCGCACCGGCACCATCGGCCGGTGGCCGGGCCGTCCGCCCCCGGTCAGGAGGGGCTCCAGCAGTTGCAGTACCAGTTCGATGGCGAGCACCGTCTTGCCCGCTCCTGACTCGCCCACGACCAGCAGGCGCTGCGGGTGCAGACCGCCGAAGAACTCGCCGATCGAGTGCAGGTCGTCGCCGGCGTCGTCCTCGTGGCGGTTCGGGTCGGCGTGCGGCCCGAAGGAGACCGGCGCGATGCTGTAGCCGCCGAGCAGCCCTTTACGCGCCCTGTCCTCCTCCCTGGCCACTCGCCGCGCCAGGAGATCGACGGCATGGTCCAGCTCGAAAGGACCGGTGGTCTCCGCAGGAGTCGCCGCGACCGCCGCCGGAGGCTCCGGCGTGACCGTCTCGGACGCTCGCCGCTCGTTGTCGGATGGTGTACGCGTGTCCGACCCGGCCAAGGCGGTCCTGGCCGCCCGCCAGCGTTCGAGCTCACCGGGAATCAGCTCGGCCGGATAGTCGCGGTAACGGAGGCAGGCGGTGACGAAGGCCTTCACGAAATCCCACCGCGGCAGCCTGTCGGTCTGCCGGAGAACATGCGAGGTCGTGCTCTTGGGCAGCGCGTCGATCGTGACTCCGTCCGAGGTCACCGTCTGGCCGCCGAGAGACCGCAGCCTGCTCAGGGACGGCTCGCCCGCCCACTGTTTGAGACGGACCAGCGACAGGACGAAGTCCGCGGCGCTTTCGGACTCGGTGGGATCGGGCGGGCGGGGGTGGTTCGCGGTCATCCTCGCCTCGTCCTCACCAGCGACCACTCGAACCTGGCCTTGTCCCGTCGGGGCCACCGGCCGTCCATGCAGGTGCCTGCAAGCGTCTGGACATGACGTGACTCCATCAGGAAGTTGCGCGCCTCATCGGACTCCACCAATTCCCGGCCGACCGCGATGGGAACGAAACCATGCCGGGGAATGTAGACCCATCGGCCGCGGTCCCAGTCATAGGGATCGAACCAGTGGTGGCGGACCGTGCCGGACACGCGCACCTCCGCTCCGGTCCGGGTCAGGACGAACGACCCCTGCGAGCGCAGCAGGCTCATCCTGCTGACGTAGAAGAGCTCCGTACCGATGAACGCGTTGATCCGCGCGTCCCAGTAATCGTGCAGCCAGGTGGAGGCGCCGTCGCGCAACAACCGGGCCTCTCGCGCAAGCTGCCGTTCGAAGCGGCGCTGGTTCTTGCGCTCGGCCTTCTTGATCGCTTTGAACGAGCGCAGCCAGCGCAGTGACATCGTCCTGGAGGCACCGGCGCCGTCCATGAAGTGTTCCAGGAAATCCGAGGCCATCGGGTGGATCTCCCGGCCGCCGGCGACGATCGAGCGGAACAGCGCGGCAAGTTCCGGGACGGGCTTGCCCGTCCGCCGCCGGAACCCTCGAAGGAACATTCTTGGTTCGTCCGTCCGTCAGCGGGATCCGTCTCACCGGCCAATGCAGATGACTATGGGCATACTTCCTGATACTCCTCTCCCTCGACGTAGCGCTCCCACTCGGCCCGGGTGAAGGAACGGCCCGCGTTGGCGCAGGTCGCGGCGACGGGATCGGCGGTCAGCGCGACGTTCCACAGCCGCACCGTCCCATCGCCGTTCACGGCGGCGATGGTGTTTCCGTCCGGACTGTACGCGACCCCTTGCACGTCCTCCGTGGGACCGGTCAGCGGGGGTCCGATCTGACGGTGGGTCTCCAGATCCCACACCCGCACAGTGCTGTCCGTGGAGCCGGTGGCGAGGGTCTTCCTGTCGGGGCTGAACACGATCGCGGTGATGAGGCTGGTGTGACCGGTCAGGGCGGCTCCGATCTGACGGCGGCTCGCCACGTCCCACAGCCGTACGCTGCCGTCGTCGGCTGTGGTGGCGAGGGTCTTGCCGTCGGGGCTGAACTCCAACTTGTCGAAGGAGTTTCCGTCCACGGCATTGGGCAGCGGAGCACCGATCTGGCGGCGGCCGGCCACGTCGAAGAACCGTACGGAACGGTCGCGGCCCCCAGCGGCCAGGATGGCGCCGTCCGGGCTGAACGTCACCACTTCCCAGGGGTTGGTCGCGCCGGGGACGCTGATGCGGGGCCCGATCTCGCGGCGGCTCGCGACATCCCAGACTCCGAGCTCACGACTCTTCCGCTCGACGACGGCGAGAAGCCTGCCGTCGGGGCTCAACTCCACATCGTTCCAGTCGCCCTCGTCCACATAGGCGGGAGAGCCGAGTTGCCGGCGGGTGGCGGTGTCCCACAGCCGCACGGTGACGTCGCTGCCCTCCGTGATGAGGGTCCTCCCATCGCGGCTGAATCTGATCGCGTAGTAGACGTGCTTGACGCGGGACGACGGGGCGCTCGGAGGTGGCAGGAGGCGACCGACCTCACGTTGGGTGGCCACGTCCCAGAGCCGGGCCGCGCGAGCGGCGGCACTGGAATCGGCGTCACTGCGACCGGAACCGGGACCGGGGGCGGCCAGGATCTTCCCGTCCGGGCTGAAAGCGACGTCGGAGATGGCCGGCATCGCCGTGCCGACCTGCCGGTGCGCCACCGGATCCCACAACCACACGTTGCCGGAGCTGTCGCTGGTCGCGAGAAGCCGCCCGTCCGGGCTGTACGCCACTTTTTCGACGAACAACCGCCTGTCGGGGAGCGCCGGGCCGACCGGCCGGCGGCTGGCGACGTCCCACAGCCGGGTGTAGCCGTCGCCTTTGGCGGCGGCGATCCTCGTCCCGTCCGGGCTGAAGGCCAGGTCGTCGAACTCGCGGGCGTCGCCGGGCACCCGCATGGCGCCGCCGATCTGCTCGTGGGTGGCGAGGCTCCACAGCCGGGCGGTCCCGTCCATGGCCGCGGTCGCCAGAGTCGTCCCGTCTGGACTGAGGGATATGTCATGGATGTCATTGGTATGTCCGGTGAACGCTTTCCCGATCTGACGCTGCGTGGCGGTGTCCCAGAGCCGCGCGGTGTCGTCGGATCCGGCGGTGATCAGGCGTTCACCGTCCGGGGTGAAGGCCACCGCGTTGACGGACCTGCGGCCGCTGAGATGCTCGGGACGGCCGATGGTGTCTCCGATCTGGTGGCGGCCGGCCACGTCCCACAGCTGGACGATCGCCTCGTAGCCCCCGATCGCGAGAGTCTTCCCGTCCGGACTGAACGCCATCGCCCACACCTGGGCGCCGATGTCCAGCGGGTGGCCCATCGGCCGGCGAGTGGGCACGTCCCAGAACTGGACACTCATGAAGCACCCCGTGGCCAGGACCTTTCCATCGGCGCTCAAGGCCGCGTGGAAATCCACGACGCAATTCTGGTCCGGATGGACGATCGGGGCGCCGAGCTGGCGGCGTGACGCCGTGTCCCACAGCCGCACGACGCCGTCGTTGTCCGCGGTGACGATCATCGAGCCGTCAGGGCTGAACATCAGCTCGACGACTTTCTCGGAGTGCGCGCGGAAGACCCCCCGGTCCGCATTCGCCGCCAGGTCGAGCATGCGGTGACGGGCCTCGGAAGTGGGCGCGATCCGCCACGCCGTCACAGCCTGCAGCGCGGAGATCACCGGGTTGTCGGCGACCTGGCTCTCCGCAGAAAGCTCGCGCGAGACCGCCAGTTTGCGCTGCTGGACGGCGTCGTCCGTCGCGTTGACGGCGACGCCGGCGGCGACGAGGGCGAGCGCCGCCAGCACCGTGAGACCGGACATGACGAGCGCGCGGAGGCGGCCCGCCCGCCGGGCGGCCCGGGTCGACGCCGCGACGAAGCCCGCCACGGTGGGGCCCGGCGGCGGGAAGCTGCCGGGGTCGCGGTCCCAGCGGCCCTGGCTGTCCTGGACCGCGAGAAGCCGGGCGCCCCGGTAGAGGAACGCGGGGTCGCGATGGTTCTCGGCCCACTCCGCGGCGTCCTCGACGAGCCGGTCGTACACCCCCTGCGCGGTCAGGTCGGGTTCGAGCCACTGCCGGAGGGCGGGCCAGGCGGTCAGCAGCGCGTCGTGGGCGATCTCGACGCTGTCCTCGTGCAGCGTGAGCAACCGGTGGCCGGCGAACGCGGAGAGCAGCGCCTGCACGCGGTCGCGCCGCTCCGCCGAGTCCGCGGACGCGGCGGCGTGGATCTCGGTCAGCGTCGCCCTGCGCCGCGCCACCCGCCCGCCCGCGGTGATCAAGGTCATCCGCCGGAAGAGCCTGAACGCGATCTTGCGGTCCTCCGGCGCCAGCCGCCCGAGGACCTCGTCGGCCGTACGCCGCACGGAATCGCGGACCCGTCCGGAATCCTCGTACCCCCGGATGGTGAGCCTGCCGTTCTCGCGCCTCTCCCAGGTGTTGAGCAGAGCCTGCGAGAGCAAGGGCAAGGCGCCGGCCACATACCCGCGGTCGGCGGCCAGCTCCGCCAGGATGATCTCCACGAGCCCGGGTTCGATCTCCAGCCCCACCGCGGCCGCGGGGCCGGTGATGGCCAGCCGGAGATCCGACTCCGTCATCGGCTCGACGATGACCTGGCCGTCCTGGATGGCCTCGGCGAACTGCGGATAGGCCGCGCACCGGTCCCAGTAGTCCGCACGCACACCGACGATCACTCCGGCGCCCCGCGGGCCTTCGGTCAGGGCGTGCAGAGCCCTCACGAACTCCTGGCGCTCCTGCTCGTCGGCCACCAGAAGGAACAGTTCCTCGAACTGATCGACCACCAGCACGAGACGGTCGTCCTGCGAGAGAGGGCCGGGCACCATTCGCCGCGGATCGTCCCGCAGTTGCTCCTGCACCGTTTCGACGCGCCCGCCGAACACCTCCGTCCACTTTTCGGCAAGTGCCCGCAACGGCCTCGATGTCGGCGTGATGAGCAGGCGCGGCCAGCGCTGCGATCCGGCGACCGGTAACAAACCCTTCGCCAGCGCCGGCATCAGCCCCGCCCGTAACAGCGACGACTTGCCCACACCCGAGGCGCCCGAGACCAGCAGGATGGACCCGTGCTCGTCCAGGCGCGGGCCCAGGCGCTCGAGAAGACTGTGCGTCGCCCGCGCGCGTCCGAAGTAGAACTCGGTCTTGTCTGTCTCGAACGGAGCAAGGCCTTGGTAGGGGCACACCTCATCTGAATGGCCGGACGGCAGCGGGACACCGCGGCTCCGGGGCGGCTGCCGGAGAGCCGTCGGCACTTGTGCCCGCGGCCGGCGGTGGCCGCGCCCGTCACCCTCACCCATGGCCCTCATTCTGGCCAATCGCGGCGATGCCGATCAATCGAGATCATCACGAATCGCGATCATCCGGCGCCCCTTCAGGCCGTCCAATTCCGTTCGCTTTCGTCCGACCGGTGGTCTGAACAGCCGGGACGCGCCTTTGATGTACCTGCGGATCTCACTGGCCAGGGGGCGACGAGAACGGGGGTGTCGACCGGCCATGATCACCAGGAACAGACTCTCGACGGGCTCCCTGAAGTACGCGCCCGCAGGCGGCCGCCTTGCGCGCCACTGCTGAGCACCCGGAGGAGCACACGTCAATGAACATCGACTACGTTCACGCCGCCTCCCCTCTGGCGGACGTCATGGAGTGGCCCGACGCCGAGTTGCCCTTGGGAACGCTGCTGCGCAGGTGGCGGGAGCGGGCGTTGCTGACTCAGGAGCAACTGGCCAGTGGGGCCGGCCTGAACGTCCGGACCGTTCGCCGGTTGGAGAACAGCGGGCTTCAGCAACCCCGCGTCACGTCGATCCTGCTGCTGGCGGAGGCGTTGGGGCTGGACGGGGAAGAGCGCGCGACGCTGGCCGCCGTCGCCCGCGGCCCGTCGGCTTGCCCTGAACGCGATGATCCGGCAGGCACACCGGCGGCACCGGTGACCGTTCCGCGGCAGTTACCGGCCGGTGTGGCGGCGTTCGTCGGCCGGGAGCGTGAACTGGCGGCCTTGGAGGATCACGGGAACGCGAACACGGTGACCGTCGCCGCGATTGACGGCATGGCCGGAGCCGGCAAGACGGCGCTGGCCCTTCATGCCGCCCATCGGCTCACACCCCGGTTTCCCGACGGGCAGCTGTTCGTGAACCTCCACGGCCATACCCAGGGAATGACACCGGTCGATCCGCGCGACGCGCTGGCCCGCGTTCTCAGAGCACTCGGCGTCCCCGGCGAGCGCGTCCCCGAGCATGTCGACGACCGCGCCGCGCTGTACCGCAGCGTGGTGGCCGACCGCAAGGTCCTGATCGTGCTGGACAACGCCGCCGATGAAGACCAGGTCCGCCCACTGCTGCCCGCCGGTCCGGGCTGCCGGCTGATCGTCACCAGCCGGCGCCGGCTGATCGGCCTCGACGACACCCGTACCTTGTCGTTGGACGTCCTGCCGCTGGAGGAGGCGGTCGCCCTGTTCACCCGTACGGTCGGGCAAGAGCATGTCACGGACGCACCGGCGGGTGTCCTGACGGAGACCGTGGAGCGGTGCGGGCTGCTCCCGCTCGCCATCCGCATCGCCGCCGTCCGGCTTCAGGCGCGTCCCACCTGGAGCATGAGACATCTGCTCGACCGGTTGAACGATGATCGGCTGGCCGAGTTGACGGCCGGGCGGCACAGCGTCACCGCCGCCCTGGACCTTTCCTATCAGCGGCTTTCCGAGGACCAACGGCGTGTGTATCGGCGGCTGGGCTCGCTCGTCGGCTCCGAGTTCGGCGTTGACGAGGCCGCCGCCGTGCAGGACACGACCGTGGTGCGGGCCAGGCGGGAGCTGGACCAACTGCTGGACGTCCATCTCCTGCAAGAGCCCGCCCCCTCCCGGTACCGGTTCCACGATCTGGTCCGCGACCATGTCTCGGCGCTGCTGCACCGGACGCGGGGCGATGCCGCGAGCGCGCATCCTGCTTGACCGCCGGCCACGCCCCGTCGGCCTCGGCGATCAGCCCGACGACCAGCACGTGGTCGCCGACCTCCGCCTGCTCGTACGGCAGGCAGATCAGGTGCGCCGAGACGTCCTGCAACAGCGGCGCGCCCAGCGGCCCCGGCCGCCGGCGGGTGGGCTCGGCGAACCGGTCGATGCTCTTGCGCGCGAACCGCGCCGCCAGTTCGGCCTGGTCGCCGGCCAGGATGTTGACCGCGAAGTGGTCGGCGGCGCTGAGCTGGGACCAGGTTGCCGAGGAACGGTTCACGTAGAAGGAGACCAGGGGCGGTTCGAGGCTGACCGAGGAGAAGGAGGTGGCGGTGAGCCCGACGGGGATGCCGTCGCTCTGCGCGGTGATGACCACGAGAGAGTTCCTCACGGGAGAAGGCCTGCTCACGCGGCGCCTCGAAGCCGCTCACCGCACTCGGAGAGCGGCTGAGCGGATCGTCAGAGGGCGGCCGCGGCTCCGGGGACGACCAGGTGCATCGTGCTCTGGGGATGGTAGACGGCGAGCTGCCTGACTCGGCCGGTCTCCACGTTCACCGCGTAGGTGATCTGGCGGTTCTCGTCCCATTGCCTGGACGGGGTGGTGACGAGTGTGACCTCGGCCGCGTTCAACCAGGCGCCGAGAGTGAGCATGTGGCTGCCCCTCGGCAGGCCGCGCATGGTCGCCGTCTTCTTGACCTTGCCGGTCTTGGCGTCGAGCACGGTGATCGTGTCGTCCTGCGTGTTCGCGACCTCGCCCCGCCGCAGCGCGGCCACTCCCGTGCCGTCGGGGGCGAGCGCGCTGAAGCGGGTGTACGCGTCGCCCAGCGTGACGGGTGAACCGCCTCCGGTCAGGGGCATCATCCAGATCCCCGGCCTCTGCCCGTACCCGTACCGGGCCAAGGTCACGGCCGTGCCGTCGATGCTCCTGGGATCCCATCCGACCGGCAGGGGCAGCGTGGTCCTCGCTCGCATGTCGATGATCAGGCCGTCCTCCTTTCTCGACGGATAGCCGGTGAAGGCCAGGTACCGTCCGTCCTCGGAGAGCTCCAGGCGCGCGTTCCCGCCCAGCCTGGCTTCCGCGATGGCGACGGGCGCGGCCTGCTCGGCACCGCTTGCCAGGTCGCGCACCTTGAACGTCCCGGCCACCCGGCTGTAGTAGGCGATCATGCGCCCGTCGCGGCCGATCGCCAGCGGGTAGAACTCCGGTCCGCTCTTCGTGCCCAGCGCCTGCGGCACGCGGTACGTCTCGCCGAGGCGGGTGACCACGCGCCACTCGCCGTTCCCGCAGTCGGGCGGGACGAGGCCGCCGAGGCGGCAGAAGGTCCGGTAGGCGTGGCTGAGCGGCCCGACACCCCGGCCGGGCAGATCGGCGATCCTGCCGGTCTCCGACGCGACGACGGGCTTGTCGGCCGGCAGCAACCCGGTGCCGGGGAACACGCCCAGCGCGACGCCGGCCAGCACCACCACCCCCATCGCGGCAGCCGCCCCGGCGGCCATGCGGATCCGCCGTCTGCGCCTGCTGCCCGCGATGGCCCAATCGGCCAGGTTGATGGCCGGGGCGTCGCCCGCCAGATCGTCCAGCGCCTCGCGCAGTCTGGTCATCGGCGCACCTCCTCGATCTCGGAGAACAACTGAGACAGCTCGGGCGCGAGCACGCGCAGGCGGCCCAGCGCGTGGTGTGTCTGGCTCTTGACGGTGCCGAGCGAACAACCGAGGATCTCAGCGGTCTCCCGCTCGCTGAGATCCTCGTAGAAGCGCAGGACGATCACGGCGCGCTGCCGCGGCGTCAACCGGGCGAGCGCGTCGCGCAAGACGATGCGATCGATCGTGGCGTCGTCGTGAACGTGCCCGCGCTCCGGCGGGTCGGCGCTGGGAGACTCCAGCTGTTTACGCCTCCGCCACGAGATGTACTGGTTGATCATGGCCTTGCGCGTGTACGCCTCAGGGATGCCGCGGCGGACCAGTCTGGGCCAGTGGTTGGCGACCTTGAGCAGGACGCTCTGCATCAGGTCCTCGGCGAGGTGCGCGTCTCCCGTGAGCAGGTACGCGCTCCGCATCAGTGCCTGCTGACGAGCGAGCACGAACTCGCGGAAGCCGTCATGACGATCCAAGGTGATGGTCTCCTCTCGCCGGTTCTCACGCCCGCGAGAGGCAGAAAAGTTGGAACCCTGGCGAAAAGCCTGTACCAGCCCACGTGGCACTGAGCGCCCGAACCGCTGCAAGCCGAGGTCAATCCCCGCGCAAGGCGCCGCCCTTAACGTCGGAGCGTGTCCAAACGACTGGTTCTCGGCGGCACCGCCCTCGCGGCGGCCGCAGCACTGACGCTCGCCTCCGCCTCCGCCTCCGCATCCGCCGCCTCTGTCGCTGCCGCTCCTGCCGCGGCCGGAGCTCCCGCACCCGGCAAAGTGGCGAACAAGCTGTTGCGCGCCTGGCTGGCCGCCGACCGCACGGCCGCCGCGAAGGTGGCCACCCCCTCCGCGGTGAACACGATCTTCACCTACGTCTACCGCGCGCCCGACCGCTTCGACGGCTGCTCCGGCAATGTGTGCCGGTTCGTCCATACCAGCGTGCGTGTGCCCGGCGGGCTCAACGGCATCGCGATGGTCGTGACCGGCTCTAAGGTCACCAAGGTCTACCTGTCACGGCACATGGTCAAGCCGTCCACCGTGGCCGGACACCTCTTCGCCGCCTGGAAGCGCGGCGACAGGTACAGCGGTCTCGAGGTCGGCAGCGTGGGCGCGGTGAAGACGCTGTTCAAGGTGAAATACGACCCGCGGGGCGTCACCTACCACTTCCAGGGCTGCGGCAAGGAGCCGAAGGGCTACTCCTGCGCCTACTCCTACGAAGGCGGCGCGATGCTGATGCACGTTCGCGGCTCCAAGACCACCGGCTTCGAGGTCCGCTCGATCACCTACATCGCCGACTGACGACCGGCCCTTCCGGTCGCGGTTCAGCGGGGCACGAAACCGCGGTAGACGACGCGCCGCCGCTGGAGCACCGGCCACTGCCGGTCCCTGATGCCGCTCAGCACGAGGGCGGCCACCGAACCGGTGAGTACGCTGCCGACGAGGATGCTCATGACGAGCATGAAGGCGATTTCCATGACGCTCCCAATCGCAAGAAGTTCAATTCTGAACTTGTTGGGCTTGAACAGCGTCATCCCTCACTTCATTCCGAGGAGGCCACAGCAACAAGGGGCGCACGAGGATGCGCAGGTGATCGGCGGTCGGGGACCGCACTGGACGGACGTCCCTGCCGGCCGGTAACCGGCGACCGTCGCTCAGGAGCCCCGTACCAGTAGGCCGTCGAGCACGGTCTCGACGCTCGTCCGCAGCTCCTCGGCCGCCTCCTCTTGCCCCGCGAGCTGCCGGAGCAGGCCCTGCTGGAACAGCCCGTCGAAGATCGCGTACGCCACCCCGGGCCCCACGCTCAGCGGCGCCCCCGACAGTTCGGCGAACTGGCTGACGATCCGCCAGATCATCCGCTCCAGGCTCTGGTCGATCTCCAGCACGTCGGCCCGGAACGACTCCTCGAACAGGCTCTGGTTGCGCAGGTCGTACCAGAGCCGGTGCATCGCCGCCTCCTCGCGCAGCGTCGTGGCCAGGGTCGCGGCGAAGCCGTGCCTGAGCTCCTCGGCGGTGCCGGCCGTGGCGACCGTCTGGTCGTAGCGGGTCACGCACTCCGCTTTGTACTGCCGCACGCAGTAGGTGATCAGATCGACCTTGTCGCGGAAGTAGTAATGCAGCACACCATGGGAGAACTCGGAGTTCTGCGCGATCTCGCGCAGACTCGTGCGGGCGTAGCCCAGCTCCGCGAGCGTGCGCAGCGCCGAGGCCGCGAGCTGCGCACGCCGCTCGGCGAACTTGTCGACCTGCCGCCGCGCGATCCGCTCCTCGGCGCTTTCGGAGCCCTGCTTGCCCGAGCCGTGCTTGCTGGAGCTCCGCCCGTCCGCGGCCTTGTCCGCGACCCGCTTGTCCGCGACCTGCGTCACCGTGAGCCTTCCCGTCGGCCCTGCGCCCGCACCCCGCGAGCGCGCTCCAGTCTAACGCCCGCCGGCGCCGGCATCTTGACGATCGCCCAAGAGTCTTTTGACGACTGTCCAGGAAAGTCTTGACGACTGTCCAAACGTGGTTACGCTGTGCCCTACGTCACAGCGCCGGGATGCGGGCGGTGAGGCGGGCGGCACCCCCGCCGCCGAGCTCGAGGAGGAGACCCCCATGAGTGTGTACGACCTGACCGGCCGCAAAGCGCTGGTGACGGGCGGGGCGCGCGGCCTGGGCGCCGGGATGGCCGAGGCACTGGCCCGCGCCGGCGCGGCCGTCGTCGTCGGCGACATCCGGGAGGACACCGGCAAGGCCACCGCGGACGCGCTCCAGCGGTCCGGCGCCACGGCCGCGTTCGTCCCCCTGGACGTGACGGACGAGGCGAGCTGGGAGTCGGCCGTCACGGCGACGATCGGCGAGCTGGGCGGGCTCGACATCCTCGTCAACAACGCCGGCATCGAGATCTCCAGCCTGGTCGCCGACCTCGACCCGGCCGACGTCCGGCGCATGCTGGAGGTGAACGTGCTCGGGGTCGCGCTCGGCCTCAAGCACGCCTTCCGGGCGATGCGGCCGGGCGGCCCGGCGGGCGCCGGCGGCGCGGTCGTCAACATCTCCTCCGTGGCCGCGACGTTCCCGTTCCCCGGCATCGCCGGCTACGCCGCCACCAAGTCGGCGGTCGACCGGCTGACCCGGGTGGCGGCGCTGGAGTCGGGCAAGCTCGGCTACGGCGTCCGCGTCAACTGCGTCTACCCGGGACTGGTCCCCACCGAGATGGGCGCCAGGCTCGCCGAGGACATGGCCACCCTCGGCCTGTGGCCGAGCGCCGAGGCCGCCGTGGGCGACGTCATCGGCCTCACCCCGCTCGGCCGGCTCGGCGAGGTCTCCGACATGGCCGACGCCGTGGTGTTCCTGGCCTCCGACGCCGCCCGCTTCATCACCGGCGCCGGCCTGCCGGTCGACGGCGGCATGGGCATGTGAACCGACCTTCCCCGAACCCTGAAAGGCCCCGCCATGAGCACCAGCAAGCCCGTCGTCGTCTACGGCGCCTCCGGCTACACCGGCCGGCTCGTCTGTGAATACCTGCGTGAGCTGAACGTCCCCTTCATCGCCGCCGGACGCGACAAGGCGCGCGTCAAGGAGGTGCTCGACCGGGTCCCCGGCATCGACACCGTGGACCACGAGATCGTCGAGGTCGAGCATGAGGTGTCGGCGCTGACCGAGCTGTTCCGCGGCGCGAAGGTGGTCAGCAACATGGTGGGCCCGTTCATCAAGTACGGGCCCGAGGTCGTCGAGGCGAGCCTCGCGGCCGGCTGCCACTACCTCGACACCACCGGCGAGCAGGACTGGGTCCTCGACGCGCAGGCCCGCTGGGGTGCGGCGTACGCCGAGCGCGGCCTGCTCCTGTCGCCGGGCGTCGCCCAGATGTACACGACCGGCGAGATCGCGGCCAACCTCTGCTTGGAGACCCCCGGCCTCGACACGCTCGACATCCTCGTGTTGTGGAAGGGCTTCCCGACCTACGCCTCCACCCAGACGATCTTCACCATCCTCAAGGCCGACTGGCACTACCTGGAGCAGAACGAGTACCGCCGGTGGGACCCGAAGACCACCTTCGAGGTCGCCGTACCCGGGCAGCACGAGACCGCACTGGCCCTGCCATGGGGCGGCACCAGCCACCCGGTGTGGTTCAAGGACGACCCGCGCGTGGCGACCTGCAAGGTCGCCGGCGGCGTGTTCGACCGGACGGTCATGCAGGGGGTCGTCGAGACGGTGAAGCTGGTCGAGGACCAGATCAAGACCCTCCCGCTCGACCAGCAGGACGCCGCGCTGGCCGAGGTCGCCGCCTCGGTGCAGGCGGGCATGCCGCCCAGGGAGAATCCGCGCGTCAACGTCTCGGTGGACTCCGTCCACGCCTCCGGGCCGCTGGGCCGCGCCCACTGCGTGATCTACGGCAACTGCAACTACAAGCAGACCGGGCTGCTGCAGGCGTTCTCCGCGTATTCGCTGCTGCAGCAGGCTCCGCACCGTACCGGCCTGGCCTCGGCCTGCCAGGCGTTCGGCCACCGGCAGTTGCTCGGCGCGCTCAAGAGCTTCGGCCTGGTGCGCGAGCCGATCCTGACCGTCCACGGCTGAGCGCCCATGCGTCTCACCGACTATCTCGACAAGGGCGCGTCCCTCGGCACGGACGCGCCCTGCCTGACCATGAACGGCCGCACGCTCACGTACGGCGAGGTCCAGGAACTGTCCTGGCGGGTCGCGCGGGCGCTGGCCGGCTCCGGGGTGCGCCCCGGCGACAAGGTGGCCATCCTGTCGGCGAACGACCCCGTCGCGTTCTCCTGCGTGTTCGGCATCGCGCGGGCGGGCGCGGTGTGGTGCCCGATCAACCCGCGTAACGAGGCGGCGGAGAACCGGGAGCTGCTGGACCTGTTCGACTGCGTCTGCCTCGTCTACCAGGAGGCGTTCGCGCCGCTCGTGGAACGGATCCTGCCCGAGCTGCCACAGCTCAAGACGGTGGTGTGCCTCGACGGGCCGGCCCCTGCGGCCGTGTCGTTCGAAGAGTGGCTGACCGGACCGGCCGCCGAACCGTCACCGCCCTCCGGCGACCTCGCCATGATCGTCGGAACCGGCGGCACCACGGGCCGTCCCAAGGGCGTGATGCTGACCGGCCGCAACCTGGAGACCATGTCGGCGCTCACGCTGATGAGCTACCCGTTCAGCGGGCGGCCGGTGTATCTCGCCCTCGCCCCGCTCACCCACGCGGCCGGCGTGCTCTGCTTCCCGATCATGACGCTGGGCGGCGAGATCGTCATCATGCCCGCCCCAGATCTCGCCGAATTCCTGACTCTGATCGAGCGGCACCGCGTCACCCACACCTTCCTGCCGCCGACGCTCATCTACATGCTCCTCGCCCACCCGGCCCTGGCCTCCGCCGACCTGTCGTCGTTGCGCTGCTTCTGGTACGGCGCGGCGCCCATGTCCGCCGCACGCCTGGAGGAGGCGCTGGACCGGATCGGCCCAGTGATGGCGCAACTCTTCGGCCAGACCGAGGCGCCCATGATGATCTCCACCATGGCGCCGGCGGACCACTTCCACGCCGGCGGCTCCCCCGCCCGCGAACGCTTCTCCTCCGCCGGCAGGCCGACCCCCCTCGTCACCGTCGCGATCATGGACGACGAGGGGCGGCTGCTGCCGCCGGGCGACCGCGGCGAGATCGTCGTGCGCGGCTCCCTGGTCATGGCCGGCTACCACAAGAACCCCGTGGCCACCCGCGAGGCCTCCCGCCACGGCTGGCACCACACGGGGGACATCGGCTACCTGGACTCCTCCGGTTACCTCTTCATCGTCGACCGCGCCAAAGACATGATCATCACGGGCGGCTTCAACGTCTACTCCGCCGAAGTCGAGCAGGCCCTCATGGCCCACCCCGCCGTACGCGACTGCGCGGTCATCGGCTTGCCCGACGACAAGTGGGGCGAACGGGTCACCGCGATCGTGCAGCTCCACCCCGGACGCACGGTGGCGGCGGACGAGGTCCGCGCCTTCGTCAAGGACCGGGTCGGCGGCGTCAAGGCGCCCAAGCAGATCGAGGTCTGGCCCGACCTGCCCCGTTCGAAGGTGGGCAAGATCCTCAAGAACGAGATCAAGTCCCGCATGCTCTCTGCCGCCGGCGACACCCCCGCCGTGGACGGTTGACCGGCCGCTATTCCGTGCCCATCATGTGGCTCTCCCAGGCCCAAGCCGCGATCTCCACCCGGCTGCGTACGCCGAGCTTGGTCAGGATGCACGACACGTGTCCCTTGACCGTGCTCAGCGAGATGAACAGCTCGTCGGCGATCTCCTGGTTGGCGCGTCCGCGGGCGACCGCCTGGACGATCTGGATCTCCCGTGCGGTCAGGGGCTGCACGGGCGCGCGGCCCTCGGTGCGGGCTCCGGGGCCGGCGAGCCGGCGCAGCAACCGCAACGTGATCGAGGGCGAGATGAGCGCGTCCCCCGCGTACGCGGCCCGCACGGCCTCGACCAGCAGGCTCGGGCCCGCGTCCTTCAGCACGAACCCGGCCGCGCCGCAGCGCAGCGCGGCGTAGACGTACTCGTCCAGGTCGAACGTGGTGACCATGACCACCCGGGGCGGGGCCGCGGCCAGCGCGCGGGCGACCTCGATCCCGTCGAGGCGGGGCATCTGGATGTCCACGAGGCATACGTCCGGCTGCGTCGTGCGGGCCTGCTCGATCGCCTCGACGCCGTCGCATGCCTCGGCGACCACGGTGATGTCGGGCTGGTCCTCGAGAATGATCCGCAGGCTGGCGCGGATCATCGCCTGGTCGTCGGCCAGCAGCACCCGGATGGTCATCGCCGCCCCCGCACGGGCACGGGCGGCGTCATCGCCGCGCGCCGGTGGGGGTGGGGGCCGTCATCGCCGCGCGCCGGTCGGGATGGTGGCGCGGACGGACCAGCCGGAGCCGGGGCGGGGGCCGGCGGTCAGGGTGCCGCCGAGGGCTTCGAGGCGTTCGCGCATGCCGATGAGGCCGTATCCGGCGCGGCGGCGACGGCCTGCGGCCGCCTGCGGGGCGTCGTCCTCGACCTCGACCGTGACGGCCTCCTCGTCCTGGGTGATGTCGACGGTGACCGCGCGGGCGTGCCGCGCGTGGCGGGAGACGTTGGTCAGCGACTCGCGCACGACGCGGTACACGGTGCTGCTCACCTCGGGCGTCCAGCTGTCCGGTTCGGCCTTCAGCCGCAGGCGCGCCCGCCGGCCGTGGCTTTCGAAGCCTTCGATCAGCTCGCCGAGCCGTTCGTGGCCCGCCGGGCTGGAAGCGGTGTCGCGCAGGAGGCCGACCACGCGGCGGGTCGCGGCCAGGGCCTCGGAACCCGCGGTTTCGATGCCGGCGAGCGAACCGGCTGTCTTGTCCGGGTGCTTGGCGGTGACGAGCTGGGCGGCCTGGGCCTGGAGCACGATGCTGGTGATGTGGTGGGCGACGACGTCGTGCAGTTCCCTGGCCAGCTCAAGGCGTTCGGCACGCCGTACGCGCTCGGCGGCGGCGTGGCGGCGGGCGGCCAGCAGCCGAGGGCCGAGCCCGATCGCCAGGGCGGCGAGCCAGGCCAGACCGCCCAGGATCGGCACGGCCGAGCGGGGGTTGGCAAGGAGGCCGCCCCCCATCACGGCCAGCCCTCCGGCGGCGACGGCGCCGGCCGTGATGGCGGGCAGTGTCCTGATCGCGGAACCCAGGAGCACCGCCAGTCCCAGGGACGTGGCGGGGCCGGGTTCAGCGGGCAGATCGACAAGATAGGTGACGAAGACGGCGAGCGCCGCCACGCCCAGGCCCGCGACGGCGGTCCGCAGCGGATCGCGGCGGCGCACCAGGGTGAGCACGCACATCGACGCGCCGACGATCGCGCCGAACACCCCATAGCCGTCGCCCCAGCTGCCGGCGATCTCGGAAGCCTGGAAGGCGACGGCTACCGCCAGCACGACGCCGATCCCGACGTCAACCGCCACCTCGAACCGACCGGGAAAACCCACGGCGCCCAGGCTAGGCCAAGGGTTCCGCCGGCCTGTACCGGCCGAAAGTACTGTTTCGTTCCCTGTTTTCTGTCGATGAGGCCGGGGCGCGCACCATGAATACGTCCACCTCGTCCTCGCTCTCGACCGTGAACCCGTGCCGCTCGTACAGCCGGCGGGCCGAACTGCCCTGCAGCACGTTCAGCCGGACCACGGCGTCTTCGCGGTCGCACGCTTCCAGCAGTCTGCTCAGCACGGCGGAACCGATGCCCCTGCCCTGCGAATCCGGGTCCAGGTAGAAGTGCTCCAGCCAGTAGGCGTCCTGCTCCGGCCGCAGCGCCACGCAGCCGGTCAAGGCACCGCCCATCTCGATCACCCAGGTGTGCGCGGGCGCGAACCCGTCCCGCAGCCGCTGCCGCACACGCTGCTCATCGTACCGCCCGAGCCGCTCGAGATCCGGCTTCAGCACCACGGCCCGCAACTCGGCCACCGCCTCGACGTCCGCCGCCGAAGCCATCCGAAGCCCCCAATCCGCCATGATCGTGATGATATCGCCGGGTTTCCCGAGGGTATGGACTGCTTCTTGTATTCGCTATGAAAACCTCCAGTTCTGCCCTGATCGCATAGCGGTTCTCTGAAGGCTGGCGGTGCCCGGCTCTGAGCAGGATCCCCCTGCGAGGCCGGTCATGTCGTTCACATGTTCTACCGGCAGGACCGCATGTTGGTAGTCTAACGGTCACTGACAGTAAAGATTTGAGGGGGCGGGGTGCGGGCATGCGGGCCTATCCACGCACATCCGGTACGGATGCGAGCACCGCGCGGTGCCCCTGCCCCTGCCGGCACCACCACCGCCCGGTCCATGCCCTCGTGCCCCCACGGAGTGGCAGAGCGCCGCGCACGGCCGAGATAGCGCCCTTGTCCCAGCGCTTGTCCCAGCGCTTGTCCCACCGTTGCCGGCCGGCTTCGGCCCGCCCCTGCAACGCGGCGGTGCAGGAATGAGTAAGCTCACCGCGACCGCGACCGCGACCTGCACCGCTCATAGCGCGATCGTGGAGCAGACCGGCGAGGTCGTAACGCAGCCGCTGCTGGCCCAGCGGGTCGGCTGGCTGGCCGGACTGGCGCGGGACCTGACCGCCCGCCTGGTCGCCGCCCAGTGGAACCCGGCCGATCCGGATGCGCTGGCGTCCGGGGTGGGGCTGGACGGGCGGGCGCTGCCCGCAAAAGGGTGGATGGCCGCGCGGCGGCTGGGCTGGGGCGTGGCCCCGAAGCCGGGCGTGCATGTGTGTGATCGGGTGCTGCGCTGCGTGCAGGAGCAGGCCGCCCGCCTGTTGCGGCTGGCGCTGCACCGCCGCGCGGTGCTGGCGGCGCTCGCGGCGGCCTGGCCCAAGGACCCGCGCCGGCGCACCGAGGCCGAATGGGCGGCGCTGCGGGCGCTGCTGCCGGACGGGGTGAGTGCGGCGGACGTCCGTAACCGCACCCGGCAGATCCGCGCCTATCGTGACGCGCACGACGGGGTGCTGCCGGGGGATCTGACCGAGGTGGAGGGGCCGCCGAACGTTGCGGCGCAGGTCGGCTGGCCGCCGCCGACCGGCAACTGGCCACCCTGGAGCGCACCGGCGAGCATGGCGCCCGTCTGCGGATGAAGCCCACTCCCCGCCGGGAGTGGCCAGCGTCCGGCGGGCCGAGCACCCCAGGCGACCCGCCCACCGGCGGGACGTACAGGGCTTGCACGCGATCCTCACCACCGGACCGGCTTCCACCGCGTCGCGGCCACCCCCGTACTCCCCCTGGGCAAGTACGCAGACGGCCCGCCCCCGCCACGCCCGCCCGATTTGCCGGAAATGCTCAGGTAAATAGAGAGAATCGCAGACGCTTCCCGCCAACCCCAGGAGCCTCCTACCAGGCGAATCGAGCAGCTGAGCGTTTTGTCAGGCAGACCCGGCTAGCCAAAAGGACGCGATTATGCTAGCCATCCTAACTGCATGCTTCAGGAGTTTCACCCCATACATCCACCAGGTGGAACTCCTGCGACTACTACGCAAACTGAACGCCGAATCCGGCAAGACCATCGTCGCCGTCCTGCACGAACTCAACCTCGCCTGCCGCTTCTCCGACCACGTCATCGCCATGTCAGAAGGCGCCATCGTCGCCGAAGGCACCCCAACCGAGGTGATCACCGCCGAACTCGTCGAGAAGGTCTTCGGCCTGGCCTGCGTCGTGGTACCCGACCCCATTGCCGGCACACCCATGGTGGTGCCCACCTAGCAAGCGGTCAGGCCACGGGGTGCGGTGTGGTGCTGGACTGGGCGGCGGCCATCAGGTGGTCGATGAGTGCCAGCAGCACATCGCGCGCTGCCGCCCGGTCGCGGGCGTCACAGAGCACCAGTGGCACCTGCGCATCGAGATCGAGTGCCCTTCGGATCTCCTCCTGTGTCCGGTCCCGGACACCATGGAAGCAGTTGACGCCGACGACGAAGGGGATGCCGCGGCTCTCGAAGAAGTCGATCGACGCGAAGCTGACATCCAGCCGGCGGGTGTCGACCAGGACGACCGCGCCCATCGCTCCGTTGACAAGGTCGTTCCACATGAACCAGAAGCGTTCCTGCCCTGGGGTGCCGAACAGGTAGAGCACGAGTTCGCTGTTGATGGTGATGCGACCGAAGTCCAAGGCGACGGTAGTGGTGGACTTGCCGCTCACCCCTTCCAGATCGTCGACGCCGACGCTGGCATGGGTCAGGTACTCCTCCGTACGCAGTGGGGCGACTTCGCTCACCGCGCCGACCAGGGTCGTCTTCCCGACGCCGAAACCACCGGCGATAAGGATCTTCACCGCCAGGGGAGCAGTGTCCCCGTGGTCAGAGTTTGCGTAACCCATCCCTCACCGCCTCAAGGATTGCCATATCGGGAAAGCTCCCCGCCTGCGCGAAAGCCAGCGGTGGCCGGGCCCGCATCTGACCGGTCTCGATCAGATCGCCGATGAGGATCTTGGTCACTGACACCGGGAGGTTCAGCGCGGAGGCGACTTCGGCCACCGCAAGGGGCCGCTCGCACAGAGCGAAGATGGTGCGGTGCTCCGGCTGCATTCTCCTCAAGCCGCGTCCGGTTTCCGAAGAAACGTCGGAAGTCGCGGTCACCAGGGTGATCAGCGTTAAGTCGTCCCGCTCGGGGGCGGTTCGTCCGCCGGTGATCGTATAGGGACGGACAAGGGACTCGTCGGCGTCATCGCCTTCGAAGCCCTCCGTCCAGTGCTTCATCCGTGTCCCCCCGCGTCATAGGCCTGCGGGGGGCGCACGTCGGTTCCCAGCTTCTGACCGACCTGCTGGATCAGGGTGTGCATCGCGACGCTCATCAGCTCGGCGTCGACCTCCTGGGACGCGACCACGGCCAGATGGGTGCCCCGGCCCGCGGCTGTGACGAACAGCCACAGATCGGCCATCTCGATGATGACCTGGTGGACCGGACCGCCGCTGAAGAGCTGCCCGACACCGCGAGCCAGGCTCTGCTGGCCGGTGGCGATCGCGGCGAGGCGCTCGGCATCCGCGCGTTCGATGGTCCGTGACCGGCTGATCACCAGGCCGTCGTTGGACAGCACGATGGCGTGCCGGGTGCCCGCGACCTGGGCGACCAGGCTGTCCAGGAGCCAGTCCAGGTCGACGTTGGTGGCGGTGGTTCGCTGCGTCATCTTCAGTCTTCCGTCGTAGGGGAACTGGGCTCAGGGGATCCGCTCGGCCGCGCCTGGGAAGCGTCGTCACCGGTCCGGCGCTTGCGAGACTGCCTCTGGAACGCGCCGATCGTGGCGCTGGATCGGCTGGGCTGGTCGCGTGCGGCCCAGGTCTCCTGGTCGGTCCTTTCATCCCTGTCCGCCGTGACTTTGAGCTCGGCGGCCAGGCTGGCCTGGCGCACCCGCTGGGGCAGCGGCCGGCGGTCGGACGACGGCGGCGCGTCGTCCGGATCCGGCGATCCCGCGGGTGCTGTCATGTACGCCATCGCGCGCCCCCTTGAGCGAGTCGGCAACTGCCCGTCCTCGTGCGGCGGGCGGGGACCGGCCGTACTTTCCTGCGGGCGGGGCCGCGAACCGGTGGCGTCCTGGGGGACCTCCTCGGGGAGCGCGGACGGCACCGGTACGGCACGGGGACGGTCCACCACCAGCGGTTGCGGGAGCAGCACGATGACACGGGTGCCGCCGAAGGCCGATGACCGCAGTTCCACCTGGAGGCCCAGACCCGCGGAGAGCCGGGCGACCACGTACAGGCCGAGCCGCACATCGTCGGCGTGGGTCATCACATCGAGTCGCGGCGGCGACTGCAACAGCTCGTTCGCGGCGGCGTACTCCTCGGGTTCCATGCCCAGGCCGCGGTCCTCGATCTCCACGGCGATGCCCCGGCTGACCGGTGCGGCCCGCACCTCGACGGGGGTCTGCGGGTTGGAGAAGGTGGTGGCGTTCTCCATGAGTTCCGCCAGGATGTGGACCAGCGATCCCACCGCGCGCTCGGCTATCCAGGGTTCGCCCTCGACGTCGATCGAGATCCGGCGGTAGTCCTGGACCTCGCCTTGCGCGGCACGCAGGACGTCGAGCAGGTGTACCGGCTTGCGCCAGCGGCGCTGGGGCTGCCCACCGCCGAGGATCACCAGGTTCTCCTCGTAGCGGCGCAGCCGGGCGGTGAGGTGGTCCAGGTCGAACAGGCCCTCCAGCACCTCGGGGTCCTCGTGCTTACGCTCCAGTTGGTCCAGCTTCTTCAGCTGAAGGCCGATGAGGATCTGGGTACGGCGGGCGATGCGCTGGAGCATGCGCTGAAAGCCACGGTGTTGGTCGGCCTGCCGCACGGCGGTGAGGACAGCGCTGCGGCTGGCCATGTTGAGTGCCTGCCCGAGCTCGCCGAGTTCGTCGGGGGTGGGCTCGACCATGCGCACTTCCGCGTCCACGTCGACGTCCTCGCCGCGCTCCAGCCGGGTGACCACGTTGGGCAGCCGCTCCTGGAGCTCCTGGGCATCCTGGCGCAGGTGGAGGATGCGCCGGCGAAGAATGGCGGTGAGGCGCCAGCTGGTGAGGAACACCAGGCCCAAGGCGAGCATGCCCACGGTGGTGACACTGATGAAGACCGTGAAGAGCATGTCGGCGTGGCCGTAGCCGATCTTGCTGACATTGTCGAACCGGAGGCTGAGGAGTTTCAGCAGTTGCGCGGTGACCGTGTCCGCCGAGGAGCGCCACTCCGCGCTTCCGCCGCGGAGTGTCACCCGGTTGCTCCCCGAGGTGATCAACCGCCCTTCCACAGCGGTGATGGTCTCCCACGCCTCGCCGGCCGTCAGCTTTCCGTACTGGGTCTCGTTGCCCGTGAGACTGGGAATCACCCGGGACTGCATGAGGTGCTTCCTGGTGCCGATGGCGTCCGCGACAAGAGCGTACTCGTCCCGCGTCAGGCGGCCCGACTCCCATCCGCGGGCCAGGACGGCGTCTTCGCGGCCGATCATGTCGACGACCCAGTAAAGGTCGACCAGTGTCTGCGCCTTACTGTTCACCTGGCCCTCGTCGGTGTTGCTGAGGGCGGTCAACACGCCGAGGTCTGACTCGAGGACACCGCTGTAGTAGTCGAACGCGTGCTGCGCGCTGGACCAACCGGCGTCCACCGCCCGGCGCTGCTGATCGAGGAGGCCGAGGCTGCGTACGGTCCGGGCGATGGCGTCGGTGAGCCCCTCCTGTCCGTTGGCGGCGTCCAGGGCCGCCAGGGGACGGAAGGCGTTCACGGCCTGGTCGGTCGCCGCGCGCTGCTTGGCAAGCTTGTCACGGGGGGTGCCACGGGGGTTGGCCTGCACCTCCGCGGTGAGGCGTCGCTCCTGATCAAGGCTGAAGAACAGATTGGCCGCAGGTTTGCCGACGGTGGTGGTGGCCAGATCCATCTGGGCCTTCTCCGCCCGCCACTGAGAGGACAGCTGGAACATGCCCGAAGCCAGCAGTGGGGTGAAAGTCAGGCTCGGCACGAACACGACAATGAGCAGCACGGTACGCAACGGCAGTCGGCGGCCACCGGCGAGTCGCCGCGGCGCGCCGCTGGTCGACCCCGCTGACCCCTTCCCGTCGCGCATGGTCTCCGTCCGTCGTCGCCCGACCCTGCCCAATCCAGCCACGTGCAGGACACTCTCCTCCGCCGATCGGTGACCTCATGACAAAAATCGCCAAAGTAGGCGATTGGTGCCCGATAGTAGCCATACGGCAGTTGAGTCGAAAGCCTTGCTGATCGGCGGGCTGGACAATCCTCGACCCAACATGATCACAATATGGGGCTATTCGCTTCCTTCTCCACACGGAGGGCGTAAGTGCTCAAACGAGGCATTACGGGGCTCCTGGTCCCTATTGTCCTATTTATCGCTACCGGTATCCCGGGCGCGGCGGCGGATGACACATCCGCCAGCCCCACACATCCCGGGCCGGTTTACGCGACGGTCACCGACAAGAGCGGCAAACTGTCCCTCCAGACGTTCGGGCGTCCGGACGGGAAGGACATGGTGTTCCGGATCTCCGGCTCGGTGTACGCGAACATCGAGGGCAACAGCCTGGACCCGGCGATGCGGCACGGCCAGAAACTCTTCAACATCGAGGGCTACAACATCCGGCGGCTCTACCGGGTCCCTGACACGAACCAGCTCTATCAGCTCTCCAGGGAGATCGTCTTCTACACCGACCCGGCCGATCCGCGGCGCATCGTGCGGGAGTGGAAGAACCCGATCGACGGCAAGACCTACCCGGTCGTCCCCATCAACAACGACTCGGTGAACTTCGGCCCGTTCCCCATCACCTCCTCCTTCACGGGCCCGCCGCTGCAGCAGCTGCACGACGAGACCGTGTGGACCAGCGACATCCCCGTACGCACCAACTTCGGCACCACGCTCGGCGAGACGTTCGGGCTGACCGGAGGCGTGTACGCCGCGCAGGAGATGTTCGACTTCTCCGTCGACGACCGCGAGGTGGCGGCCCGCACCGGGGCCGGCGTCCCGGCCGGCGCGATGAAGACGAAGATCAGCTGGGCGCGGACCAGCCCGTGGACGCCGTTCATGTGCCTGGCGGAGACCGACGTGCGCGGCCAGCTCACCTACCACGCCCGCAGCTGGTCGCTGGCCTCCTACTCCGACATCGAGCCGTGGCTGCGGGCCGAGGTCGAGGCCAACCATCCGCTGTTCAGGGCCGCTCCCACCGCGCCGGGGCCGAGCGAGAACTCCTGGACGTCCTTCTACAACAAGCAGCTCGGCAAGGGCGCCACCACCTGGGCGAACTGGTGCGCCGCCAACGGCCGCCCGTGAAAGTCCGCAACCCGGTCAGCGGCCGGACCCGAGCGGCCACTCGCGCCCGGCCGGTGACGCGGGGAAGAGGGCGATGACGAAGACAACGAACCCCCGCTGAGACTGCGGGATCCGGTGGAACCGACCCACGGAGGCGCGGGACCGGCCGGTGCCCGGTGAACGCCCTACAACGAGGTGTCATTGAGCTCGGCCAGCGTGATGAGCCCGTCGTCGAGGGCGCGGCCGACGAGTTCACTCTTGGTACGGGCGGCCCGCCCCACGTTGGCAT
The DNA here is from genome assembly GCF_044465905.1 of Nonomuraea sp. NPDC049480. Taxonomy (NCBI): domain Bacteria; kingdom Bacillati; phylum Actinomycetota; class Actinomycetes; order Streptosporangiales; family Streptosporangiaceae; genus Nonomuraea; species Nonomuraea sp. NPDC049480. The sequence continues at coordinate 109,319 of NZ_JBITMD010000008.1, read as the reverse complement.
ACTTCACCCGGACCCGCGTGATATAGGTGTCGACGGTTTTGACCGTGATGTTGAGCTTGGCGGCGACGAGTTCCTTCGACGAGGACACGAACCACGCCCGCAGCACCTCGGTCTCCCGCTGGGACAAGCGCGGCCGGCCGGGAGCGTCGTCGGAGACCAGAGCGCCGGAGAGCGACGGCGCCGTGTAGGGCTTGCCGCGCGCGGCGGCGCGGATGGCGGGCACCAGGTGCTCGGGTCCCTCACGTTTGGTCAGGTAGGCGAGCGCGCCGAGGTCGACGCACTTGATCGCGGTCGCGTCGTCGGTGTGCTGGGAATACACGATCACGCGCCTGCCGCTGTCGACCAGCCTGCGAAGCTCACCGAAGTCCGGTCGGCCCGGCACCAGCTCCAAATCTAAGATCACCACGTCGGCGGCGGCGCCGGGGCCGGTCCAGGCGCCGGCGAGCCGGTCTCCGGCGTCGATGAGGTCGATCGGCGGCTCGGCTTGCGAGCACCACGCGCGTACGCCGGCGGCTATGGCCGCGTGGTCGTCCACGATCACCGCGGTGATCAGCTCGTCCGCTGCCGGCTCGGCTGCCATTGGGCCTCCATCCAGACCGTGTCGTCGTTGTTCAACGCCTCGACCCGTACACCCGGCGTCGCCGGAGCAGGCACGTCGATATCACCGCAGTCCGCGACCACGCTGACCGACACCAGCTCGGCGCTGCCCACGACCGTGACCCGTGCCCGGGAGGCGGCGGTGGCGAGGACGACGAGGACCGCCTCGGTGAGATCACGCCGAACCACCACCGGCGGTACGGGCCATTGGCCGCGTGCGTCCAGCTCCACCACCACGCCCTTGCGGTCCGCCACGTCGATGCAGTGGCGCAGCTCGTGCAACAAGGGGTTGGCGACGGTGTCGGTCTCGGCGAACAACCTGCGCATCCGGGCCGCCTCGATGGCGCAACGCCGCTGGACCACCGGGTCCTCGGGGCGGAGCGAGCCGTCGGCGAGCCCCTCCAGCATCGGAACCGTGGTCGCCGACAACTCGGCGAATCGCTGCTGCCGGCGGCGGTGCGACTCCGCGGCGACGGCTTCGGAGACGCGTACACGCTCGATCTCCCTGCGCGAGGCCATCGCCGCCGCGCTGAGGCCGCGCAGGATGGCCGCGACCACGACCACGCACAGAGGGAAGCCGATCACGGTCACCGAGCCGGTGGCGAACCTGGCCAGCGCCCCCCGGGTGGGGTCTTCGAGCAGGAGCAGGTTGAGCAGCGCAGTGAGCTCGTGGGCCAGCAGGAACAGCGCCGCGCTCCGCGGCGGACGGTCGAGCAGCACGACGACGCCCACCCAGTTGGCCGCGCCGAAGATCCAGTCCACGGTGGTCGATGTGCGGCCGTCCGGCAGGGTCACGTACGACAGTGCGGACGCGCCGAGCACGACGGCGATGGCGGGCCCACGCAGCCGGCTCCACGATCGTCCGCGGAGGAGCAGCGCGGCCTCGCCGAGGAGCACGGCTCCGAGCGCCGCGAAGGCGGCCCACTGCGTGAGCGGCGGCTCATAGGCGTCCAGATGGCGCAGCATGTTGGCCGGTCCCAGCCCGAACACGATCGCCATGGCGACGAGCAGCGTCGCGATCCGCAGGCCGCGCCGCAACTGCGCTCGCGTCACCTCTTCGACGGCGTCACTCATGACCGGCACGCCATTCGAGGCGTACGAGAGTGCCCTCGCCCGCGGCGGAGGTGATCGTGGCCGTGCCGCCGACACGCTCCATCCTGCCGCGTATGGACTCGCGCAGGCCGCGCCGGGTCGCCGGCACGTCCTCCGGCGAGAATCCCTTCCCCCCGTCGGCGATGTGGAGCCGCAGCGCCTGCGCGTCCCCGCGGAGCCGGACGGTCGCACGCGTGGTGCCCGCGTGGCGGCGGACGTTGGTGAGGGCCTCGCCCGCCGCGTCGGCGATCGCCTTGGCGACGTCGAACGGCAGCCGAAGCTGCGCGGGGGCGTCGAAGTCCACGGTCAGGTGCGTGGCACCGAGGTCGGCGCGCAGCAGGTCGACGAGGTCGGCCTCCTGCGGTGCCCGTCTGCTGTCGGACCGCAGCCTGTCCAGATCGCGCCGCGCCTGCGGGGCCAGCCAGCCGGCGTCCGAGCGCACCTGCCCGGTGCCCACCATCAGCAGGGTCGTCGCCGCCGTGTCGTGCAACGAGTTGACGAGCTCGCGTTCCCCGGCGCGGACGGCCGCGGCCACCTGTGCCTCGCCGCGCGCCCGTACGGCCTCGGCCGCCATCCGGTCGGCTCGTTCCGCGGCATGCCGGAGGAGCACCCAGGCCACCCTGGACAGCGCGGCCGCCGGCACCGCCCACGCTGTCCCTCTGATCAGGCTCTCGTCCACGTCCGCCGCTCCCGCCGTGGTGAGAAGGACCACCGCCCCGCCGCCGGCCGCCAGCGCCGCCGCGCCACCAGCCAGCGGCGAAGTATGCCACTGGCACGTCACACAGGCGAAAGTGATCAGGAGCCGCAGCCACCCGGTGTTCCTGTCCTCGACGGCGCCGGTCCAGAAGACGCTCGCGAACAGCCCCAGCAGGACGACCACGTCCAGGGCCACCGGCAGGCTTCCCCGGCCCGCGCGCAGCCACCACGCGTATCCGCAGGTCCAGGCAGCCGCGACGCCGACCAAGTACGCGGTGCTCGCCACATGCTCGTCCGGGGCGCGGAACAGGGCGATCCCGCAGATCGGCACCAGCGTCGCCAAGCGCACACCGGCCGCGTACCGGCGGCCGAAGCGCACCAGCAGACGCGCCGCTTCCCCCGCCAACCGCCACCTCTCAAACCACCGGCCCACGACCTTGCTGTCAGGCAGCTTAACGAGTCGTCACGCCCATACGTCGTGGTTGATCGGCTCCACGGTCCGGGGAGCCCCGATGTCCCGGCCCGACCGAACCGTGACGTCGTTCCCCGCGGCGCTGCGGCGGCGGCGGCGTGAAAGGGCCGTTGATCGCCATCGTCGTGGATCAGTGCGCCTTGGCGTCGGAAACGAACGGGCGCGGTGGCCCCATGCCGGGGGATGGCGCCTATCGGGCCATGGCCAGGAGGTTGTCCCGCGAGTTCGTGGCCCAGCCGTACGCCTCCCGCGGGAGGGCGACGCGATGGAACACGTGGCGGACGACGGCGCCCCGCGCGGGTTCGGGTACGTGGCGGGCGGCCTGCTCGCGGGCATAGAGGCGGATCAGGTCGGGCATCCGGTAGCGGCCGGGGCCGGCCGATTCGAGGAGGCGGGCGTCCACGAGATGGTCGAGCGCGGCTTCCGCTCTGTGTTCCGGCCAATCGGTGAGAGCGGACGCGACGGCCGCCGTGGGGGTGCGGGTTTCCAAGAGGCCGAGCAGGAGGAACGCGTGTACGGCGTCGCGGCCCGAGGGTTCGTCCGGGAGATGCTGGAGGCCGGCCGCGATGCTGGTGCGGATGTCCAGGTCGGCGTGTACGAGGGTAGCCAGGCGGCGGGTGGTGTCGGTGAGCTGGTCGGCGAGGTGGGACAGCGTCCAGTCGGGCCGGGCTGCCAGGCGTGCCGCCGCGATGCGGAGCGCGAGGGGCAGGCCTCCGCAGTGGCGGACGATCTGCTGTGCGGCTTCCGGTTCGGCCTCGACGCGGCCGGGATCCGCTATGCGGGCGAGCAGCGCGGTGGCGTCGGCGTGGTCGAGCCCGGTCAGGTGCAGGTGGCTCAGACCGTCGAGTGAGGCCATGATCTGGCGGCTGGTGATGATGACCGCGCACGCGGATCCCGCGGGGATGAGGGGCCGTACCTGGCGGGCGTCAAGCGCGTTGTCGAGGATGATGAGCAGGTTGCGCGTCGAGGTCAGGGAGCGGTAGCGGGCGGCGGCCTCGTCCAGGGTGGGTGGCAGGACGGTGCCGTCCGGGCTGAGCGAGCGCAGCAACCGGCCAAGGGCCTGGAACGGCGACAGCGGCTGCAGCCCGGCCGTGGCGGCGCGCAGGTCGAGATAGAGGACACCGTCGGCGAAGCGGTCACCGACGGCGTGCGCGGCATGGATGGCCAATGCGGATTTGCCCATGCCGCCGGGACCGTCGATCGCGGCGACGACGGGCCGCCCCGGCACGGTGTCGGTGAGCGTGGTGTGCAGCCAGGCGATCTCCGCGGCGCGGGCGGTGAAGGACCGGGTGCCGGGGGGCAGTTCGATCGGGATGGCGAGCTCGGTGAGCGTGGTCCGCTGCGCCGGAGAAGCGAGGTCGAGTCCGGGATCGCGCCGGAGCACGGCCTGCTGCAGCCGGCACAACGCGCCTCCCGGTTCGAGCCCCAGCTCATCCAGCATGAGACGGCGAGTGTCCTGGTACACCGCCAGGGCCTCGGATTGCCGGGAGGCCCGATACAGCGCCAGCATCAGCTGGGCTCGGGGACGTTCCCTCAGCGGGTGGGTCTCGGCGTGGACGGCGAGCTCCGACACCACCGCGTGATGGTCGCCGGCCGCCAGGCGCATGTCGAAGTGGTCTTCCAGCGCGGTGAGGCGCTCCTCTTCCAGACGGGCGGACTCGACCTGGGCCCATGGCGCGGTCATGCCGGCCAGCGCGTCGCCACGCCAGAGCGCAAGCGCCTGCCGGAACAACCCGTCCGCCGTCGCGAGATCGCCACGAGCCCGCGCGGCACTCGCCTGGTGGGCCAGTTGCGTGAAGAGGTGGGCGTCGACGCTCTCGCGCTCGATGTTCAGCCAGTACCCTCCGGGGACGGTGACGATGACTTCATCGTCCTCATTCGGCGAAATGAGGCCGCGAAGCTTCGACACCACGATGTGCAGTTGCTTGCTCGCCGTCGTCGCCGTGCTCTGGCCCCACACGTCGGTGAGAAGCTGTTCCGCCGATACGGCCTGGCCGGTGCTCAGCGCCAGCCGGGCCAGGACCCCGACCCGCCGCTCACCGGCCAGTTTCATCGGCTCGCCATTGGACGTGATCTCCCATGGCCCCAGAATTTTGATCTCCAGCGCCATCGATGCTCCCCCTGTCGTGCCGGATAGACGTGGACAAACCTGTGCCGGAGCAGAGTGAGAGGAGAGATCCGTTCCCGGGAAAGGACGTCCGGGCCGAACCGCCCGGGTCGTCGGTCGAGTACGCCGACCGCGAGATCAGCGGCAGCTGCTGAGGAGGGCGCCATGACCCAGGTCGCCGACCGGCTCCGTGACATCGGCCGGATCCGGTCCGCTCACCTCGTTCACGAGTCGTCACTGAATCCGCGAGCGACCGTGAACACGCCCGTCGCGAAGATCAACGGCAAGACATGTCCCTTTCCCTTGGCCTTCGCATTCGTTCCGAGGTAGGTGTCCGCGGCCGATCGCCACTTTACGAAGGCTCGGGGCGGGCTGGTGTCCGGTGAACGCCCCACAACGGGATCTCCCGTCGACAGAGCTCGTCGAGCGAGTGGCGCCGTGCGACCCGGCTACGCTACCGCTGTGCGAACCGGCTCGCCTGACACTGTCCTCGTCGTCATCCGCGGAAACTCGGGATCGGGTAAGTCGAGCGCGGCCCGGGCGCTACGGGAGGCTTACGGCCGCCGTGGCCTGGCGCTGATCGGACAGGACGTCGTACGGCGGGACATCCTGCGCGAGCTGGACACTCCCGGTGCGGTGAACATCGGGCTGATCGACATGATGTGCCGGCACACCCTGGACGCCGGCCACCACGTGGTGCTGGAGGGCATCCTCGCCCAGAGCCGATACGGCGAGATGCTGCGGCGGCTCGCGTACGACCACCTGGGCACGACCCGCTGCTTCTATCTGGACGTGTCCTTCGAGGAGACGGTCCGCCGGCACGCGACCCGTCCGCAGAGCGCGGAGTTCGGCGCTGACCAGATGCGCGAGTGGTACCTCAGGCGCGACCTGCTGCCGGACGGCTGCGAGACCGTCCTGGACGAGCACCACTCCCTGGAGGAGATCGTCCAGCGCATCCTCGCGGACACCCGGCTCGACCACCAAGGCCGCGTTCACGGAAGATCCGGCTCCACGGTGTAGGCACTCGCCTGGAGTCTGTACAGCCCCGCGTAGGTGCCGTTCCGCGCCATGAGTTCTTCATGGGTGCCCTGCTCGGCGATGGTGCCGTCGTCGAGCACCACGATGTGGTCGGCCATGTGCACAGTGGAGAACCGGTGCGACACGAGCACGGTGACGGCACCGTGCTCGTCTTCAACCGCACCGGTACGGACGCATGTGACGGCGCGCTCGGCATGAGCGTCGAGGGTGACATCCCGGCCTTCGGCGTGGCGCCGCGCGGCCAGGGCTTTGCGATCTTCAACCAGCCCTGCGACAACGACGCCTGCCTCGCCGGCACCGGGCCGGAAAGGCTGCCGGTGCCCCTGGGAACGACAGGCGACACGCTGACCTTCTCGTCGTACTTCGACGGGTGGGGCTACGTGCACCTGTACGACCGGAAGACGATGGCCGAGCTCGACACGTACGCGGTGCCCGAGGCACACGACCCCGCGTACGCGACAGGGAAGGGCGACCTGTCGGTGCACGAGGTGGCGACCTCCGCCAAGCAGGCCGATCTCGCCTGCTTCTCCTACTACGCCGCGGGCTTCCGGGTGATGCGGATCGCGGACGGCGAGATCCAGGAAGTGGGTCACTTCGTCGACGAGGGTGGCAACAACTTCTGGGGTGTGGAGGTGTTCGAGCACAACGGTCAGGAGTACGTCGCCGCCGGCGACCGTGACCGGGGCCTGTACATCTTCCGTTACACCGGAACCTGACCGCCCGGCGAGTGAAGCCGATGCCGCCCCGGTGGACCCCCCCGGGGCGGCATCTTCTCCTTTCGCCTCCCGCTCAGAGGCGCAACGCGAACACCACCGGCACACGCCGATGATCCGCGCGGAGCCTCAGGACTGGCCGCACGCCGCAGGACAGAACTTGACCTCGGTGTAGCGTGATGACGGCTTGTCCAGGAGGGGCTGCCGCTGCGACTTCAGGTGCCGGTCGAGGAAGGCCGCCACGTAGGTACGGGTGAGCTCGGCGGCGCGCGCCGCGGGCAGAACGCCGTGGGCGGGTGTGATGCCGAGGGCGCCCGCCATCAGCGGGCCGTCGGTGAAGGAGTGGTGTTCGGCGCCCGTCAGCACCAGCCAGCGCTTCCACCCGGTCAGCAGCTTCCAGTCGCGCTCCCACGTAGTGTCGCGGCCGCCGGGGACGTGCTGCGGCGAGCCCAGGAACATGAACGGCCGGGAGAACCCGCTCTTGGGGATCCGGGCGTAGGTGGTGCCGTCCATGTCGATCCCGGCCCGCACCCGGGAGTCCTTCACCATGGACGCCATGGCACTGGCCCCGCCCATCGACTGGCCGGCCATCGCGATTTTGGAGCGGTCGATCCGGTCGGAACCATCCCATTTCGAGGGCAGCTGGTCGAGTACGAAGGAGACGTCGGCCGCCCGGCCCGCGACCACCCCCGTGCCGAAGCCCGGGTCGGTGTCGCTGTCGCAGGCCAGGCATTCGGCGACCCGCCCGTCGGGGAAGGTCGTGGCGTAGCTCTCGTAGGTGTGGTCGATCCCGGCCACGACGTACCCGCGGCTGGCCAGATCCTCGGCCAGAGATGTGAGCGTGCTCATCGGACTGGTGAAGCCGGGCGAGAGCACCACCAGCGGAAGCTTCCGCCCCGTGGGTTCGGCGTCTTTGATGGCGTTCGTGCGTGTCTTGCTCAGCGTGTCGTCCGGGACGCCCGTGATCCCGTAGCGTCTCATGGCGAGCTGCGATTCCTTCGGCGTCATGTACGGCGCGCGCTCCCCGTCCCGCTGTTTGGCCGGATACCACAGGGTGACCTTGAGCTCCCTGGCGTCGACGTCGAGGTTCCACGGATCGGGGCGGGAATCGTCTTTCAGGTACAGGGCGGTGGTGCCGACCGGATGGGCGCCGGTGGGGGCGGGCAAGGTGGCGGGGCCGGTCGGCGTGGCCGACGGGGCGGCGGAGCGGGGCGGCGTGGGCGCTGAGCAGGCGGACGCGGCGAGGACGACCAGTCCCGCGGCGACTGCCAGGAGGTGTCTCATCGAGAGGTCCCTTCACTTCTGCAGCAAGGTCAGGGCCTTGGACAGGGCGGGGTCGCGCCCGGCGGCCGCGTCCTCCGGCGTCAGGGGCACGTGGTGGTCGGGGGGCACGCCGATCCGGTCGATCACCTCGCGATTGGGCCCGAGGTGGTGTCTCGACGGGAAGCCCAGCGTGGTGTTGTTGGCGAGCAGGTGCGGCTGCGCCGGGCCGGATATGACGCCGGCGGTTCTGGTGCCGACCAGCTGACCGATCCGCAGGTCCTTGACCGCGGAGCTGACGTGCTCGCAGGCCGAGGCGCAACTGCGGTCGGTGAGCACCACCAGCGGCAGGTTGAGCAGCTCGACGGTGTCGTCGGTCCACGAGGTCTCGCATTTGCCGTCCACGGTGCACTGGTAGGCGGTGACCTTGCCGTGGACGAACGCGCTCACCAGCCGGGTCGCCTCCAGGGGGCTGCCGCCGCCGTTGCCACGCAGGTCCAGCACGACGCCGGTGAGCGTCCGGCCGGTGCGCAGCCTGGAGATCGCCTTGAACACCCGGTCCGCGGAGTCGGAAGCGAACCCGCGCATGCGTACATAGGCGATGCTGTCCTCCAGCAGCTTCGACTGCACCACCTGCAGGGCGGCCAGGTCCCGCTGGTAGGGGCCGGGCTTGAGCGTCACGCTCCAGCGGCGGCCGGTGCTCTGCCGCAGCAGCCGCAGCCGGACCGGACGCGCCTCCGGGTATCGCGGGTAGAGCGCGGCGATCGCGGTCGTGGCCTTCCCGTCGATGAAGGGCGCCGAACCGTTGACCGACTCGATGATGTCGCCCGGGCGCAGCCCGGCTGCCTGCGCCGCGCCGCCCTGCACGGTGGTGACGAACAGCGGCGGGAGTGCGACGCCGGGGTTGCCCTCCACCTGCGGGCCGTTGACGTTCGCCTGCAAACCCAGGCCGTAGCCGTCACCGTCGTAGTAGTCGGGGTGCCGCTTGACGTCGTGCGCCCAACCGGCGTGGTTGTCGCCGAGGCCGGCCACCATGGCCTCAAGGGTGACGACGGCCAGCTTGTCACGCAGGTCCGGCGCCTGATCGGTGACCTTCCGGTAGACGGCTTCGAAAGCGGCCCAGTCGGCTTTGCGGTCACCGGTCAGCGCCGGCATGGTCGCCTCGGGCACGTCGCGCCCGTTGCGGTTGAGCTCCTGCGTCAAAGCGACGAATCCGGCGAGCAGCAGCGAGCGGGCGTCCAGTGTGGCGCCGCTGTAGTACGTGCCGAGGATGCAGAAGTACGCCTGCTCGATGACGTCGATCGTGGTGGGCGTCTCCGCCACGGGGGGTCCCTGGGGCTTCGAGCAGACCGTACTGGCCGCCGTGCTCGCCTGGCTGCGCGGCGGCGCCGGTGCCGTACAGGCCGCCGCCAGGAGGAGGGCGAGCACGGCGGCCGCGGTCCTGATGACCGTCATGACAGGCGCCTTCGGATCCACCAGAAGGACAACCACGTGAGGCCGAGGGTGAGGAGAGCGTAGATCCCGGTCTCGATCCACTGGAAGGGCCAGAAGCGCTCAAGGGGCTGGTAGGTCGCCTGCTGCCGGTAGCCGAGCCGGTTGATCTCGCCAATGCACGAGTCCATGCCCGTCGCTCCCGGTGCGCAGGGTCCCGACGTCGTGGAAATCTGGACGGGGGCTCCGCCGTCGCTGCCGGAGATCGTGCGTCCGGACGGATCGACGAGGGTGCTGGACAAGACCCAGGCGCCCGCGTGGCCCGGAACGGCCGACCTCAGGGTAACGCGCACAACTCCGCCTACATCCCGATTTATGCCGATGCCATCCACGTTCGCCGGTCCGAGCTCGGAGGCGGACGTGACCGGGGGCATGAGATGGGGCCGGACCAGCAGCGGCATGGCGAGCTGGATCGCGGCGAATATGGCGAGGGTGAGGGCCATGGCGGGCAGGGTGCGGCGGACGAGCATGCCCACGGTCACGCCCAGGACGAAGGCGAAGGCCGCGTACCCTATCGGGGCGATGCCGCGCGCGCCGAACACCAGGGGAGCCATCAGGGCCAGGCTGTCCGGGGCTGACTTGTCCAGGGGATCGGACCACCAGGTCACCGCGAGGCCGCACAGGCAGGCGGCGGCCATCGCGACCAGGCCGGTGAGCCCGAGCTTGACCGCCAGCCAGCGGCCGCGGGTGATGCTCTGGTTCCACACCATCAGGTGCGTGCCGGCCTCCAGCTCGCGGGTGATCAGCGGCGCTCCCCAGAAGAGGCCGACGACAGCGGGCAGGAGCAGCACGACGAGGCTGACGGCCACGAAGGGCGTGTCGTACCCGCCGAAGAAGCGATCGTAGAAGCGGCCGCAGGAGTTGTCCTGCGCACACGTGGCGATCCCGGCGGAGTAGTCGGAGGCCAGGCCCGGGCCGGTCAGGGCCAGGGCGACGGTGAGGATGACGAGCACGGCGGCCAGCATCGCGGCCGAGCCGCGGAGCTGGCGCCAGGTCAGCCAGATCATCGCTGCACCTCCAGGGCGACTTGCCGGTTCTCCGCGGTGCGCTTGTCCATGTAGGCGAGGACGAGGTCCTCCAGGCTGAGCTGGGTGACCGTCCAGGCGGGGTCGTGGATCGGGGCGTCGGTGCGGATGACGTACGTGCTCTGCCGGTCGGTGTGGCGCGCGGAGATCACCTGCTGGTCTGCGGGGAGCCGATCGGGATCGCGGCGCGGGCCGGTGAGCCGGTGGTGGGTGGCCACCAGCTTGTCCACCTCCCCGGCGACCTGCACGCGGGAGTCGACCAGGACGATCAGGAAGTCACAGACCCGTTCGAGGTCGGAGACCAGGTGGGAGGAGAGCACGACGCTGAACTCGTGCTCGACGGTGGCCTCCATCAGTCCCTGCAGGAACTCGCGGCGGGCGAGCGGGTCGAGCGAGGCCACGGGCTCGTCCAGGATCAGCAGCTCGGGCCGCTTGGCCAGGCCTAAGGTGAGGGCGAGCTGGGCGCGCTCGCCGCCCGACAGCTTGCCCGCGCGGTGGGCGGGGAGGAGACCGAGCTGCGCGATACGCTCCCGTGCCCTGGTGGCGTCCCAGCGGGGGTTGAGCCGTGCTCCCAACCGCAGGTGATCGGCGACGGTCAGTCCCGCGTAGACGGGGGTGTCCTGGGCGACGAACCCGACCCTGGCCAGTTGCGCGGGCGTGCCCGCGGGCCGGCCGCCGAGCACGGTGATGCCGCCCGTCGTCGGTTCGAGCTGGCCGCTGGCCAGCTTCAGCAGCGTGGTCTTGCCGGCCCCGTTGGGGCCCACTAACCCGACGACGTGGCCCGCCGGTATGTCGATGGTGCACTCACGCAGCGCCCAGCGCTTGCCGTATTTCTTGCCCAGCCCCTGGGCTTGCAGGACCGAAGTCACGCTATGTCCTCCTGAGCGGTGGTCCGAAAGGTGGTCATGAAGAGGGCCTCGATGCTTTCCTCGTCGAGGCCGGCCCGGCGGGCCTTGGCCAGCCAGCGCTGCAGTTCCAGCCGCAGCGGGCCGTGCGCGGCCAGCGAGGTGCCGGTGAGCGTCGCCGTCACGAACGTCCCCACCCCTGGCCGGGCGGCGACCAGGCCCTCGTGCTCGAGTTCCCGGTAGGCCTTGAGCACCGTGTTGGGGTTGATCGCCAATTGCGCCACGGCCTCCTTGACGGTCGGCAGCTGGTCGCCCTCGCACAGCAGGCCGAGCCGTAGCGCATGCCGTACTTGCTGGACCAGCTGCAGGTACGGCGAGACGCCGGACTTCGCATCCAGATGGAACTCGATCACCGGTATCTCCATTTATCTAGTGTCCTAGGACTTTAGATACTTGCATGTATGGAGCCGGTTAAGAAAGAGGGCCGGGCGACGTGGCGCGCGATCCTTATTTGAACTGAATTAAGTTTGGCCTAAGGTGGCGGATACACCAGTGAGGTTTCGCCGAGCAGCCGATCACCGGCCGCGAGAGGAGAGCCGCGTGAGCGCAGAAGCCGTCGACCTGCTGATCATCGGCGCCGGCATGGCAGGACTGACCGCCGGCGCCCGCGCCGTCCGCGATGGATTGTCCGTACTGATCGTCGAGATCAGCGGAGACGTCGGAGGATCCGCGCGCTTCGCCGGGTACGCGTGGACCGCCCCGACCCACGAAATCATGGATCAGCAGAATCCACATGGAGATCTCCCGCTGAAGCGCGCGCTGGTGGACAGGTTCGCCGAGGGGGTCTCGTGGATTCGCTCCGTCGGCGTCGAGGTCAAGAACGCGCAGCGTATCCTCGGCTTCGGCCGAGGGCACCAGTTCGACACCAACCACTACGTCGGCACCTGCCGGCGGCTCATCCTCGACGGCGGCGGCGAACTCCTGCTCAACACCGAAACGGAACGGCTGCTGGTCGAGCACGGGGTCGTCGCCGGAGCGGAACTGAGGTCCGCCGACGGCACGCGACGGCAGGCGCGAGCCCGCTCGACGCTCATCGCGACCGGCGGATTCCAGGGCGACCCGGAACTTCGCACCGCTCTCGTCCATCCTCACGCCGGCCGTATGCGGCTGCGCTCGAATCCGCACAGCCGCGGCGGCGGCTACCGTCTGGCCGTCCAAGCCGGCGCGGCCACCGGTCATGAAACCGCCGGCTTCTACGGCCACCTCATCCCGAGTGGCATTCCCCTCGCCGATCCGGCGGACTTCGTCGACCTGTCGCTGTATTACAGCGAGCACGCGCTGCTCTTCAACCTGAAGAACGAGCGGTTCGTGGATGAGACGCTGGGCGACCACCTCACGACCATCGCGTTGCTGGAGCAGCCCGAAAGCCGCGGTCTCCTCATCGCCGACGCCCGCGTGTTCCGCGACTGGATCGTCGGCGCGTATGTCGAGGGAGCGGTCGCCGTGGACAAGTTCGCCCTGGCGAGCAAGCGAGGCGGCCGGGTCGGACTGGCCGGCGATCTCAGCGAACTGGCGTATCTTCCCGCGGAATGGGGCTACGACGGCGAGGCCGTTCGGGACGGCGTCGAGGTGTACAACGAGCGCGCCTCGGCACGGCTCGAGCTGACCCCCGGCCGGCGGCTGGATCCTCTCCCGCTCGACGAACCGCCGTACTACGTCATCGAGACGGTGCCCGCCATCACGTTCCCGTTCCACGGCCTGCTCATCGACGACCGGGCCCGCGTCCTGAACCTGGACGGCGAACCGCTCGGCGGACTCCTCGCGGCGGGCTCGGACGTCGGCGGCCTGTGGAACCGGGCTTACGCAGGCGGCATCGCGGCCGCCCTCGTCTTCGGGCTCACCGCCGCGGACACCGCCGCGAAGGCGGCGACATGAGACCTCCGTACCTCCCCCGCGAGGCCTGTCGCATCCCAGTGGGGATCCTGGTCACCGTCTCGAAAGGAGCGGCCGCATGACCGGTACCGGCAACGGGAGATTCGAGGGGGCGATCGCGCTGGTCACCGGAGGCGGATCCGGAATCGGGGCCGCGGTCGTCCGGCAGCTCGACCGCGAGGGGTGCGCCGTGATCTACGTGGCCGACGTCAACGAGGACGGAGCGAAAACGGTGGCCGCGGCCACCAGGTCCGGCCGTGCGGTCGCCCTGGACGTCACCGTCGCCGCCGACGTGGAAGCGCGGATCGGGCAGATCGTCGCGGCGCACGGCCGGCTCGACGTCGTCGTGAACAGCGCGGGGATCGACGATCCCCACGCCAAGGAGCGCATCCTCGCCGCCCAGCGGTCGGGTGAGCCCGTCGACGTGTTCCGCCACCTCGAGGACGAGCAGTGGCTCCGCGTCATGCGGGTCAACCTCGACGGTACGTTCCACGTCCTGCGTGCCGCGGTGCGCGCGATGATCCCGGCCGGCCGCGGCGCCATCGTCACGGTCGGATCGTCGGCGGCCTTCGACACGCTCACGGGCTACGGCCACTACGCGGCGTCCAAGGCCGGAGCCCATGCGCTCGCCCAGTCGGTGGCCAAGGAGGCGGCGGCGTTCGGCGTACGGGTCAACGTCGTCGCGCCGGGTCCCGTGGACACCCCCATGGCGGCTCGGACCCCCGCGGCGGTCAGGGAGGCGCTGGCGGCGTCGGGACCGGTCGGGTACGCCTCCCCCGACGAGCTGGCGGACAACATCTTGTACCTGGCGTCCCCTGGCGCCTCGAACGTGGTGGGCGCCGTACTGCTCAGCAACGGGGGCCGGTTCACGATCTGAGGCCCCGCGTCAGGGCAGGGTGTCGAGACCGGCCTGCAGCAGGGCGGGCACGGCCGAGCCGACGGCGTCGAACCCCGCTCCGACGGTCTGGCCCGCGAGAGAGCGGGCGTGGATGCCCTCGGCGATGACGGCCAGCTTCAGGTAGCCCAGCGCCTGGTAGAAGGCGAGCGACGATATGTCGCGGCCGGATCGCTCGGCATAGCGCTCGGCCAGCTCGTTCCCGGCCGGGAATCCGGCGTTGGCCGTGGGGGCGTGACGCACCCCGAGCACCGGCTCACAGGCGGGGTTCCAGTAGACGAGAAGCAGGCCGAGGTCGGCGAGCGGATCCCCGAGCGTGGACATCTCCCAGTCGACGACGGCCAGCATCCGGCCCGGGTCGGCCGCGTCGATGATCGTGTTGTCGAGCCGGTAGTCGCCATGGACGACGGACGTGCCGCTCTCCGCCGGTGTCCCCAGGGCCAGCCGCCGGTGCAGCTCGTGGAAGGCGGGCAGGTCCCGGGTCGCGACGTGGCCCCACTGCCCGTGCCAGCGCCGTACCTGACGCTCGAGGTATCCGGCGGGCCGGCCGAACCCGTCGAGGCCGATCTGTCCTGGGTCGAGCGAGTGCAGCCGCACCAGCTCGTCGACGAGGGTCTCGGCGCACCGCCGCGCCTGGTCCGCGGGGAGTGCGGCGGCGTGGTCGCCGTCGCGGAGCACGATTCCGTCCACGTACGACATGATCGTGAACGGGACGCCGATCACAGCCGTGTCCTCGCAGCACAACACCGCCCGCGGCACCGGAACGCCGGTCGGCCCCAGCGCCTCCACCACGCGGTACTCGCGGCTCATGTCGTGCGCCGACGGCGTGAGCGTCCCGAGAGGTGGCCGGCGCAGCACCCAACGGCTGATCCCGTCGGTCATGAGGTAGGTGAGATTGGAACGGCCGCCCTGGATGAGGCTCAGCCGCAGCGGTCCCCCGCCCCCGACACGCCCGTCGAGAAAGCGCCGCAGCGCCGGGACGTCGACGCCGGGGAGCCGTGTGCTGCCGATCTCGAACTCAATGGGCACGCCTGCTCCTCTGTGCTGCGGCTGACGGCTCGTTCTCCGCCGACGAGGTCCGGGACGCGCCCCGCGGCCCTTGGAACCGGAGCGGCTGGTTGCTATTTTGAACTGAATTCAGTCCGATTGCAATACGGCGGCCGTTCCAGGGCGGCCGGAAGGAGTGTGCCGTGAAAGCTCGGCTGTCGGGACGTGTGGCTCTGGTGACCGGTGCGACCGGCGGAATCGGCGACGCCGTCGTCCGCAGGTTCGCCGCGGAGGACGCGACGGTCGTGGTGACCGACGTGGACCCGGGACGCTGCCAAGAGGTCGCCGAGGAGCTCACGAAGGCGGGCGGGCGGGCCGTCGGCCTGGGCCTCGACGTCACGGACGAGCGTGCCTGGGAGAGCGTGGTGAACGAGGTGGGCACGAGTCTGGGCGGCATCTCCGTGCTGGTCAACAACGCCGGCATCGCCAGGATGACGGACGTGGAGACGGAAACGCTGGAGACCTGGGAAGAGGTGCTCGCGGTCACCCAGCGCGGGGTATGGCTCGGGATGAAGCACGCCGGCCCCGTGATCGAGCGTTCCGGCGGGGGCTCCATCGTGAACGTCTCGTCGATATTCGGCACGGTCGGCGGGTTCGGCGGGCAGTTCTCCTACCACGCCGCCAAGGGCGCCGTGCGGCTGATGACGAAGAACGCGGCTCTGCACTGGGCGACCCGCGGAGTCCGGGTCAACTCGGTCCACCCGGGATTCATCGAGACCCCGCTGTCGCGCAAGCTCTGGCGCGGGACGTCCCGGCTCGACGCGATGATCGGCAACACCCCGATGGGACGGCTGGGCCGCACCGGCGAGGTCGCCGACGCGGTGCTGTTCCTCGCCTCCGACGAGTCGAGCTTCGTCACCGGTTCCGAGTTGTACGTGGACGGCGGCTACACGGCGCGGTGAGGCGTGCGGGTGTCACGGCGCCTCGTCGTCCACCCGCGTGTACCTGCTCACACCGCCGTCGAGTACGGCGGTGGCCCGTCCGCGTGCCACGAGGACGTCCAGGTGGGCGGCGGTCTCGTTGACCGCCAGCATCTGGTTGAAGTCGTCCAGGCCGGCGAACGGGATGTCGCGGCGCGTCCAGGTCAGCCGTCGCGCCACCGCGTACGCGTCGAGGGTTCGCGTGCCGAGGGCCCGCAGCGTGTGCGCGAACCGGTTGTCATGATGGAGCAGCAGTTCGGCGACGCGGACGTGGACGCTGCCGGTGACCGGTCCGTGCGCGGGCAACAGGCGGGTGTCGGGGTAGCCGGCGACGAGACGTAGCGAATCGAGGTAGTCCGCCAGCGGAAGCCCCGGGTCGGCGAGCTCGAAGCCGATGGACGGTGTGATGTGCGGCAGCACGTGGTCGCCGGCGAACAGCAGCCCCGCCGCCTCGTCCAGGTAGACCGCGTGTCCCCTGGTGTGGCCGGGCGTGGGGATGACGCGGAGCGCTCGCCTGCCCAGTTCCACCACGCCCGCACCGATCCAGTTGTCGGGGGCCTCCCAGTCGGTCTCGTCGAACCCCGTGTGACTCTGGATCTTCAGCAGCCGGTCGGCCAGGTCGCCCGCGCCTCCGCGGCGCAGGACCTTCAGGGACGTGACGGGCACGTTGCTGCGGACCTCGCCCAGCAGCAGTTCCAGGCCGCGCCGCTCGCCGGCGCCGAGATGCACGCGCGATCCCAGCAGGCGGCGCAAGGCCACCGCCTGCGTGTAGTGGTCACGGTGGATGTGGGTGACGAAGATCTGAGTGATCTCCGCCAGGTCATGCCCCAGTGATGCCATGGCGTCCTCGAGGACGCGGCGGCTCCGTGGAAGCGCCCAGCCGCCGTCGATCATGACGACGCCGTCGTCTTCCTCGAGCAGGTAGACGTTGACGGCCCGCAGACCGTCGCCGGGAAGCGGAAGCGGGATCCGGTGCACGCCGGGTCCGACCGTCTCCGCTCCCGCCTCGTCCCACCGGCCACGCTCGGCGCGGGTCGTCATGCCTCGGCCTTCTCGGCCGGGGGCGCCGGGTTCGCGTGCAGGTCACGCGCGAGATCACGGGCGCGGGCCCGGGAGATCTTGCCCACCGTCGTCTGCGGCAGCTCGTCGACGGTGAACACGAACTCGGGCCATTTGGCCTTGGAAAGACCCCTGTCGTGGAGGTGCCGCGTGATCTCGTCGAGGTCTATCGAGCCGCCGTCGGAGGCGATCACCAACGCCGCGACCCGTTCTCCGAGAAGCTCGTCGGGGACCGGCACCACGCAAACCTGCCAGACGCCGGGATGGGTCGCGACGGCACGCTCCACCTCGGTGACGTCGATGTTGCGGCCACCACGGATGATCACGTCCTTCTCGCGGCCCATGACGCTGACGGTCCCGTCCTCGTTGATCGTCATGAGATCGCCGGTCGGCAAGAACCCGTCGGGGGTGAGTTCCGGAGCGTTCAGCCTGCCGTCGCGGGCGTACCCGAGGAACAGCGACGGCCCGCGCACCTGCGCTCTGCCGACCTCGCCCGGCCGGGCCTCACGCCCCGCGCCGTCGACGACGCGGAGCTCCGTGCCGGGGAACGGGCGCCCGTCGCGGCCGAGCCGGATCTCCGCCGGCTCCTCCGGCAGCGGCGAGGTGTGGCCCAGGCACTCCGACATCCCGAACACCCGCATGATCCGGGTGCCCAGTGACTCTTCGGCCCGGGTGAGGGCGGCCACGTCCATCGGACCCCCGCCGACGGTGATCGAACGTACTCCCTGGAGCACCCGCGAACCGGCGGCCGCGGCGCCCAGTTGGAGCGCCATGGTCGGCACGCACATGGTCCAGCGCGCCTGTGTCTCCGCCATCCGGGCCAGGGCGGCGGCGGGATCCCACCTGCGCCACAGGACGAGCGGACCCCCGAGCGCCAAGGCCATGTAGACGCCGAAACAGTAGGCCGCGGTGGACGACAGCGGCACGAGCGCCGCGACCGCGTCCCCTTGGCGCAGCCCGTTGACGGCGGCGGTCTGGGAGCAGGCGTACCGCAGGGCGCTCTCGCTCTGCACGACCCCTTTGGCACGTCCGGTGGAGCCGGAGGTCAGCCCGATGAGCGAGCCGCCGGCCCAGCGTGAGACGTCACGCCGGCCGTGACCGGAGCGGACCGCCCAGCCGTCCAGAACATCGCCTCCGGGGGAGGCCGGCGGGAGAGGCAGGGCCCACTCCTCGACGGCCGCCGGTTCGGCCACCACCGCGTCGGGCCGGATGTCCTCGAAGACCGCGGCGGCCTCGGCGCCGGTCGTGTGGCGGTTGACCACCGCGAGCACGCCACCGCTCATCCCCACGGCCAGGGTGGCCGCGATCGTCCGCCACGAGTTGTCGGCCTGCACCATGACGGTGCCGGCGCCACCCTCGCCGGCCAGGGCCTCAGCGAGCCCGGCCGCATGAGCGAGCAGTACCCGCGCGGTATGACCGCCCGAATCGTCGATGACGGCGACGACATCCGACTCGGCGGCCCTCCGCTGGAACTCACTCACTGCCTGTCGCATTCAGCCCTCCTCGCATCACCACCGCCTCGCCACCGCGCCGAATCGTGCTCAGGCCGTGAACATCTCCTTCTCGGTGCCCATGACGGCGATCCGGCGGCCCTTCATGTCGCCGACCTGGGCGACCGCCGCCGCCCACTCGGGACTGGCCAGCGCCTTTGCGAGGTCTTCCGCACTGTCGAAACTGAGCACCGAGACCCCGTCCCAGCCCTCGGACCGGCTTTCGAACGCCGCGTCGACCTCGGTGTGCCGCCACGCGCGCAGGCCCGGGAGCCGGTAGGTGAGCTCGGCGTGCTCGCCGCGCCACCAGGCGATGAACTGTTCGTGGGTCCACTCCGGCGGTCGTGCGGCCAGAAGCACGAGGTTGTACATCCGATCTCCTGTTTCGCTGTCCGGGTTCCTATGACGTGCGCGCCCCGGCCCGAGCCGTCTGTCCCGGCGCGTCGAAGCGGACCGCCGGGGATCTGCCGATCAGGAGGCGTTCGAGGCGTCCTGACGCGCCGAGCTGTCCGGCGGCGACGAAGCTCGCCACCGGCACACCCGCACGACGTACCTCGCCCAGGAACAACTCGCTGCGCCCTGACGTGCTCGCCGCCACCAGGTGGTGGGTGAGCACGCCCTTCTCCCGCTGCTCCAGGTAGTGCTCGAGGGCGGGCCGGCCTCCGGCGAAGTCGGTCGCGCTGTCGCCGCCGGTCGAGAAGAGGATGGAGAAGGTGAAGTCGTCGGCGATGAGGCCGAGGATCCTTTCGGGCTCGTCGCCGTCCAGGATGTCGAACCACGCGGTGAGAAACGGTGCTGCCGTGCCGGACATCGTGTCCTCCTGCCGTTGTCGTGTCCTCAAGCCGTCCAGTCCAGCAACTCGAAGGACGTGGTGAAGAACGCCTGGTATCGAGCCATTTTTCCGGCAGGGGACACCATGGCCGCGGAGTGGAACGCCCCGATCGGTTCGCCCGACTCGGTGACCACCCCGTAGACCGTCTCGAAGTTCTCGTCGACGGCCGAGCGGAGGATGTGGTGAACCCGGTCGACGGCGTTGCGTCCGGCGATGTACCGCGCGAAATCCTCCCTGGACCGTCCGGTCACCTCGCGGCCCGGCAGCGCGATGAGGAAGCGGAAGTCCGGCTCCACATACTCGAGCGCCTTGTCCGGATCCTGGCTGTCCATACAGGCCATGTACTCACGCAGCACCATGACTTCATCCTCCTGCTCGTCGCACACCCGGGGCGTCGTCAGCGGTCCGGCGGTGTGTAGAAGTCGCCCTGCGACTCGAATTTGCCGCCCTTCACGACCACCTTCTGCACCGCCCGGGTCCCGAGGTGCTTGTCCGCGCTGAAGCTCATCACCGGCGCCACGCCGGGGTCGATGTTGCCGGCCTTCTCGTAGGCGGCCACGAGCGACTGCGAGGTGATCGGCCCCTGCACGGTCTGCGCTATCTGGACGAAGACCTTGGCCGCGGTCCACCCCCAGAGGGCGATGAAGTCGGCCTGCTGCTTCGGCGCGTACTTGGCCATCGCGTCGCGGAACTCCGCCACCGACGGATCGCTGTCGTTCGGCGACCTGACCAGCTGCACCGCCCTGAAGCCTTCGGCGGCGTCGCCGGCGAGAGTCAGCGTGGACGCCGCCGCGGTGGGCGCATAGCCGTAGGCGGGCACCGACAGGCCCTGCAGCTTGGCCTCCTTGAGGAAGGCCGCGGCCTCCGGCGAGGCGAGGATCAGGATGATCGCGTCGGGCTTCTTCGCCTTCACCTGAGCGATCACGGGGCTGTAGTCGGTGGACTGGAACTTGACCGAGAGAAGCTCGGCGCTCGCCCCCGGGCCGGCCTTCTGGAGAACCGGCGCCACCTGCTTGGCCACGTTGACGAACGCGGCGGGGTCGCTGTGCACCACCAGCACCTTCTTCGCGCCGTCCTCGGCCACCCAGGCCGCCAGGGCCGCGGCCTGGTCCTCGTAGAGTGTCTGGACGCCGAACAGACCCGGACGGGGCGGCGTGTACCAGGTCGCGGCGCCGCCGAGCTCGTTGAGGATCGGCACCTTGGACTGCTGGAGAACGAACGGGAACGTCGCCTCGCCCTGCGCGGTGCCGTTGGCGGCCACGATGGCGACCACCTTCTCCTGGCCGACCAGTTCTCTCGCGATCTGCACCGTCTGCTGCGGGTCGAACGCGTTGTCCTTGACGATCCAGTTCACCTTGCGGCCGTTGATGCCGCCCTTGTCGTTGATCATCTTGAAGTAGGCGTCGGCACCCGCGTGTTGCGGGACGCCGGAGGCGGCCACGGCACCCGTGAGCGGGTACCAGGCGCCGATCTTGATTTCCTTGTCGTCCGCGGCACTGGAGGCGTTACCACCGCAGGCGCCCGTGGCCAGTACGAGGGCCACGACGCCGGCCATGAGAAGGTGTTTCGTACGGGAGCTCATGACCCTACTCTCTCAACTGAGTTCAGTTCAGCTACCCGGACTCTAATGCCCCGCTCACGCCCGGGCAATAGCCCCGTGAACAAACAGAAACAGTCTGTCCAGGCAGGGCTAGGTATATGAATTGAATTCAGTTACGGTAGGCCGCCTAGGTATCACGACGAGGAGGTCACCCATGTCGTTCGTTCTCATCCACGGAGCCGGCTTCGGCGCCGACTGCTGGGACCAGCTCATCCCCCACCTCGGCGCGGAAGCGCTGGCCGTCGACCTTCCGGGCCGCGGGACGAGGGCCGAGATCGACCTGCGCACGGTCACCCTCGCCGACTGCGCCGACGCGGTCCGGCAGGACGTCGAAGCGAAGGATCTGAGGGACGTGGTGCTGGTGGGTCACTCCTTCGCGGGCGTCACGGTGCCGCGCGTCCTGGACCTCATGCCTGACCGGATCCGTCACGTCGTCCTCGTGTCGGCCGTGGTTCCTCCCGACGGAACCCGGGTGCTCGACCAGATAGATCCCGACGTGCGGGTTCTGGTCGAGCAGTCCATCGCCGGCGGCCTCTACCACCAGACCCGCGAGGGCGCCGCCGCGTTGTTGTGCAACGACATGGACGAGGCGACCGCCGCGTCCACTCTGGACCGGCTCATCGACGACTCGGCCGCCCTGCTCAGCGAACGCGTGGATCTGAGCGGGTACGGACGCGAGCTCCCTCGCACGTATGTGCACCTCACCCGGGACCAGTGCTACGTCGAGGAGCTCCAGCAGCGATCCATCGCCCTGCTGCGGCCCGACGTCGTCGATCTCGACACCGGTCACATGGCGATGGTCAGCGCGCCCGAGAAGCTCGCCGCCGTTCTCAACGCCGTGCACGGCTGATCACCGAGGCGGGCGGCCCGGAGCTCGGCTAGATCGCGACCATCCGCACGCAGCAGTCCTCGGTCAGCTCGCTGACGGAGGACAGCGTCACCGGGCCTCTCGGGCGGTACCACCGCCAGACGCTCACGATCATGCCGAGCATGTTCAACGCCAGCGTGTGCGCGTCACGGCGCTCGAACACGCCCTCGGACATCCCCCGCTCGAGCAGATCGGTCCAGGCGCTCTCGATGCGATGCACCAGCTCGCGAGCCGCCAGGCGCTCGGTCTCCTCCCGCTTGGAGTTGCGGGGCACCGCGAGGAGCGCGAGGTTGTTCTGCAGAATCCGCATCTGCAGCACGTCCTTCTCGGAGACCGCGTACGCGCCGCGCACCGCCGCCCGGAGCGCGTCCATGGCATTGGACTGATCGGCCGTCGCCTTGACGAACATCTCATGCGAGCGTTGCAGCTCGAGCCGCATGATCGTGAGCAGGCAATGGGCCTTCGACTCGAAGTAGTGGTAGAGGGCGGTCTGCCCGATGCCGACCTGATCGGCGACCGTCGACCACTTGGTGGCGTCGTAGCCGTCCTTGCCGAACTTCCCTATGGCGGCCGCCAGAATGGCCGCTCGCTTGGAGCGAGGACCCTCGTCCGGCTCTTCGACCTTCACCGCCGTCGCCTTCGCCGCAGTCATCACCTCTCCCGACATGGGTGCCGGGAGGCGCCCCGGCACGCCCGAAACCAACCTGACCTGAACTCGATTCTATCCAATGATCATACCCGTTCGACGATCGTTGCGTTCGCCATTCCGCCACCCTCGCACATGGTCTGCGGACCGTAGCGCCCGCCGGTGCGGCGAAGCTGGTGGATCAGGGTCGTCATCAGCCGCGCCCCGGTGGCTCCCCCAGGGGTGCGGACGGCATCGACGATGAAGGCTTCTGCCAAGATCTTCTCCGGTTGTTCGACATGGTCACGCTTGGCGAGCAGGGAGGAACCGGGCGGGCCGCTTGCCGAGGAAGGCCGCGACGCCTTCGACGCCCTCGGGTGACGCCGCCGCCTCGGCGACGGATCGCGCCTCGCGATCCAGTTGCGCGTCGAGGCCGTCGGACAGGCCGGCGAGAACGAGCCGCCGCGTCGCCCCGAAGGCGCCGGTCGCGCCCGCCGCGAGCGTTGCGGTCACCCGTTCGGTCTCCTCCCGCAGCCGCTCGGGATCCACCACGGTGGTGACGAGCCCCAGGTCGGCCGCCTCCGGCGCGGATATCCGGCGGTTGGTCAGCAGCAGCTCCAGCGCGCGCTTGGGGCCGAGCAGCCGGGGCAGCAGCCACGTCGTCCCGGCGTCGGGTGTGTACCCGATGCCCGTGTAGGCGAGCAGGAACGTCGCGTCGGCGGACACGATCGTGAGATCGGCGGCGGCGGCCAGCCCGACGCCGGCTCCGGCGACCGCGCCGCGTACCTCCGCGACGAGCGGGGCGTCCATCGTGAGGAACGTCCGCAGCGCGTCGTGCAGGGCGCCGGTCACCTCGTTCAGGTGCTCCTTCAGCGCCTCGCCGCGGAAGGAGGAGAATTCGCGGAGGTCCCCGCCGACGCAGAAGGATCGTCCTTCGCCGCGCAGCAGGACGGCCCGGACGTCCTGGCCGTGGCAGCGCCGGGCGGCGGTCCGCAGGCCGCGCGCGAGTTCCAGGTCGATGGCGTTGCCGCGGGCGGCCCGGCGCATGACGACGTGCGCCACGTGGTCCTCGACCTCGACCGTGACGGCGGGAAGGTCGCTCATCGCGCCGTCCAGCCGCCGTCGACGACCAGGACCTGCCCGGTGCAGTAGGAGGAGGCGTCCGAGGCGAGGAACAGCAGGGCGCCGTCGAGCTCGCGCTCCTCCCCGGCGCGGCGCAGCATGGTGTTCCGCTCGATCCACCGGCCGGACCCGGCGTCCTCGAACAGGCCCTCGGTCATCTCGGACCTGAACCAGCCCGGCGCCAGCGCGTTGACGCGCACGCCGGCGCCGCCCCACTGGCCGGCCAGCTCGCGCGTCAGCCCGACCAGCCCCGCCTTGGAAGCCGCGTAGCCGGCGCCGCCCAGCGGGGCGGCGGACACCAGGGCGAGGATGGAGGCCACGTTGACGACGCTCCGGCCGGTACCGGGGTGTTCCGTCTCAGCCATGAGCCGGGCGAGGTGGAACGGCGCCACCAGATTCACCGCGAGGACGCCGGCGAAATCCCCCGGGCTCTCGTCCGCGGCGCGGGGCGCGCCGGCGACGCCCGCGTTGTTGACCAGGACGTCGAAGCGGCCTGTGGTCGCCAGGACCGTCTCGACCAGCCGGGCACGATCCTCCTCCCGGCTGACGTCACAGGGCACGGGGTGGATGCGGGAGTCGCCCGAGGCCAGCTTCTCCAGCCGGTCGGCCCTGCGGGCCGCCGCGAAGACGGTGGCCCCGGCGGCCGCCAGGACCGTCGCGAACCGGGCGCCGAGTCCCGATGAGGCGCCGGTGACCACGGCCGTCCTGCCCCGCAGGGAGAACAGGTCGCCGATCACTCCTCGACCCCGATCGGCAGAGCAAGCGCGCCGCCGTCGATGACGAGCGTCTGCCCGGTGATCCAGGACGACGCGTCCGAGGCCAGGAAGAGCGCCGCGTTGGCGACGTCCTCGGGTGTCCCCAGCCGGCGCAGCGGGAGCTTCGCGGTGAGGACGGCCTCGCGGGCCTCCCACACGGCACGCGCCAGCTCCGTCTTGATCAGGCCGGGAGCGATGGCGTTGACCCGTGCCTTCGGCCCGAGTTCGTAGGCGAGCTGGCGGGTCATGTGGATCATCGCCGCCTTCGTCGCGTTGTAGTAGCCGATGTGCGGGTCGACGATCAACCCGCCCACCGACGCGATGTTGATGACGGCGCCGCCGTGCTCGGCCATCGACGCCTTCCACGCGCAACGGGTCCAGGCGATCATCCCGTACTGGTTGACCCGCACCGTCTTCTCGGCGCGCGGCAGGTCGAGGTCGATCAGATCGCCGTAGTACGGATTGGTGGCGGCGTTGTTGACCAGGATGTCGACCCGGCCGAACCGCTCCATCGTCTCTTCGACGCAACGCTGCGCCTGGTCCGGCTCTCCGGCGTTCGCCACGACCGTGTGCACGTCGCCGTCGGCGTCGAGCCCCAGCAGATCGGCGCGGGCGGCGGCCAGCCCCTCCGGTTTGCGCGCCGCGATGACCACGTGCGCCCCGGCGGCGCGGTAGGCCCGCGCGATGGCCCGGCCGATGCCCTGGGAACCACCGGTGATCACCGCCACCCTTGTGCCGAGCGGTTTCATGCCGCCTTCTCCTTCGTGTACTTGGCCAGCTCCTGGCGGGCGACGGTGCGCAGGTGGACCTCGTCGGGCCCGTCGGCGATGCGCAGCGCCCTGGTGATCGCGAACAACCGGGCCAGGACGGTGTCGTCGCACACCCCGGCCGCGCCGTGCGCCTGCACGGCCCGGTCGACCACCCGGTGGGCGACGTCCAGCGCGGCCACCTTGATCGCCGCGACTTCCATGCGGGCCGCCGCGTTGCCCACGGTGTCCATCAGCCACGCTGACTTCAGCACCAGCAGGCGCAACTGCTCGATCTCGATCCGGCTGCGGGCGATCCACTCCCGTACCACGCCCTGCTCGGCCAGCGGGCCGCCGAACGCCTCCCGGGTGAGCACCCGCCGGCACATCAGGTCCAGGGCGCGTTCGGCGAAACCGACCGCGCGCATGGCATAGTGCATCCGGCCGGGCCCAAGCCGTCCCTGGGCGAGCGCGAAACCCTCCCCTTCGCCGCCGAGCAGGTTGGCGGCGGGCACGCGTACGTCCTCGAAGAGCACCTCGCCGTGCCCGAGGCGGTCGGTGTACCCGAACATGGGCAGGTCGCGCAGCACCGTGACGCCGGGGGTGTCCCTGGGGATGAGCACCATGCTCTGCCGCCGGTAGGACGGCGCGTCCGGGTCGGTCACCCCCATCAGGATGATCAGCTTGCAGTCGGGGTCGAGGATGCCCGAGGTGAACCATTTGTGGCCGTTGACGAGGTAGTCGTCGCCGTCACGGGTGATCCGGGTGCGGAGGTTGCGCGGATCGGAGCTCGCCACGTCCGGTTCGGTCATCGCGAAACATGAGCGGATCTCGGCGTCGAGCAGCGGACGCAGCCATCGCCGCCGCTGCTCGGGTGTGCCGAAGAGCGCGAGCAGCTCCATGTTCCCGGTGTCGGGGGCCGAGCAGTTGAACACCTCGGGGCCGATGATGGAGCGGCCCATCAGCTCCGCGAGCGGGGCGTACTCCAGGTTGGCCAGCCCGGCGCCCCAGTCGCCGTGGGACATGAACAGGTTCCACAGTCCTTCCGCGCGGGCCTTCTCCTTCATTTCCCGCATCACCGGCGGCAGCGCGTGCGGGTCGTCCGCCTCGGCGATCTGCCGGTCGTACACGGCCTCGCCGGGGTACACGTACCGGTCCATGAAGGCGGCCAGCCGATCTCGGAGCTCGCGGGCACGCGGCGAGAGGTCGAAGTCCACGATTGTCCTCAATTTCTACGTTGATCAGCCGAGAAGGTCGCGAGCGGTCCGGATCATGGCGGCGATCGTGGGAGGCAGGCGTTCCTGGTCCGGGTCGTGGATCCTGCCCTCGCGGTGCCGGCGCAGGTTGTGGCCCATGATGGCGGCCATCTTCATCCGGCACAGCGCGCGGAACCAGTCGAGGTCGGGAAGCGGCGGCGCGCCGGCCAGATAGGCGTCCAGGAGCTCCGTCTCGGCCGGCAGCCCGGGAACCTCCCGTCCCAGCGCGGGGAAGTTGCGGTGGTCGGCGAACAGCAGGAACCAGCCGAGGTCGGTCCGCGCGTCGCCGACGCTCCAGATCTCCCAGTCGACGACGGCCGCCGCCCGCTCCGCCCGGCACAGCACGTTGCCGAGCCGGAAGTCGCCGTGCGACAGGACGGGCGGCAGGTCGCCCGGCACGTCCTCGGCGAGACGGCGGAGCAGGTCGTCGGCCCCGGGGCGCAGCTCGGCGGGCACCGCCCGCATCGTGCGGCTCCACTTCTCGAGTTCGGCGGTCGCGTCGCGGGGCGGCGGCACGTTCAGCTTCGGTGGGGGCGCGTCCAGCGTCAGTGGCGGCGGCACGTCCAGCGTCAGCGAGGCGGGGTCGACCTCGTGCAGGCGCCGCAGCACCCGGGCGGCCTCCATCATCCGCGCCCGTGCCAGACCGGGGGCGAGATCGTGGTCGTCGAGGACGGGTTCCACGGCCTCGCCGTGGACGAACTCCATGGCGAACCAGGCCGGTGGCCGCTCGTCGACCGCCACGACCTCCGGGACCGGCACCGCCGAACCGGCCAGCGCCCGCAGGACCCTCGCCTGGCGGAGCATGTCGTTGCGGCCCACCGGCCGTTCCGCGGCCGGGACGGCCTTGACGACGTACCGTTCCCGCCCCACGGTCGTCACGTAGGTGAGGCCGGAGTGGCCGCCGGCGAGCGTCCGCAACGGGCCCACCCGCCGGCCGGGGAACGCCTCGGCGACCCGCTGGGACAGGTCGGGCGCCGCGACGCCGGCGGTCATCGTGACGGCTCCATCGGCGTCCGTGGTCATCGTGACGGCTCCATCGGCGTCCGTGGTCATCGTGACGGCTCCTTCGGCAGGCCGAGCACCCGCTCGGACAGGATGGTGCGCTGGATCTCGTCGGTGCCGCCGGCGATGCTGTAGCCGGGCGCGCCGAGGAGGTGCTCGGTCCAGGCGAAGGCGCCCCACTCCCCCGTGTCGGCGACCAGGCGCGGCCCGAGAAGCTGCAGGACCAGGTCGGTGGTGCGGCGCATCGTCTCGGTGGCGTACAACTTCCCGACGGACGCCTCGGCGCCCGGTTCCCGGCCGGCGACCAGCGCCGCGGTCACCCGCAGCCCGATGAGACGCTGCACCAGCGTCCGCACGTACAGGTCCGAGACCTGGTTCCGTTCGCTCCCGGTGAGCGGCCTGGACAGGTGCCGCGCCAGGTCGACGGCGCGGTCGGCGTTGGCCAGGCCGAGGGAGCCGGAGTCGAGCCGTTCGGCGGCCAGCACTGTGAGGGTGACCCGCCATCCCTCGCCGACGGGCCCGAGCCGGTCGGCGTCGGGCACCCTCACGTCGTCGAGGTAGACCTCGTTGAAGCTGGTGCCGCCGGTCATCTGGCGGATGGGGCGGATGGTCACACCCGGGGCGTCCATCGGCACCATGAAGGCCGTGATGCCCGCGTGCTTGCGTGCTTGCGGATCCGTACGGCACACGGCCACGCCCCAGGACGCGGCCCGTGCTCCCGAGGTCCACACCTTGTGCCCGCTGAGCGTCCAGTCGTCGCCGTCGCGGATCGCCCGGGTGCGCACCGCGGCCAGGTCGGAGCCGGCCTCGGTCTCGGAGAACAGCTGACAGGCCAGTTGGTCCGCGCGCAGCATGGGCCTGATCCAGCGTTCCTGTTGTTCCCGCGTGCCCCAGATCCGGATGGCGGGGGCCACCAGTTGCTGGGTGACGGGGAAGATCTCCGTGCGGCGCGGGACGTCGAACGCCGCCTCCTCTTCCCGGTAGAGCTGCTCGTAGGACGCGGGCAGGCCGCGTCCGCCGAACTCCGCCGGCCAGCTCAGCGCACCCCAGCCGTGGTCGAACCGGGTCCGTTCCCAGGACCGGATCAGCTCCGTGTGCTCGCGTTCCTCGTCCTCGGACCAGTTCTCGAAGACCGCGACCGAGTCGTCACCCGTGCCCCAGGCACTGTCCGCCTGCCGCGGACGGGCGACCGACGTGAGCCAGGCGTGCGCTTCAGCCCGGAACCTCTCAGGTGCCGGAATATCGCTCATATGTCCTCCCTATCGGGACAGCACCGTGCAGGCGCTCACGCCGGGGGCACCGTAGACATGCGTGAACCCGACTCTCGGCCGGCCCGGCACCTGCCGGTCGCCGGCCTGCCCGCGCAACTGCTGGACCACCTCGTACACCTGGCGCAGGCCGGACGCGCCGATCGGCTCGCCGTTGGCGATGCAACCGCCGTCGGTGTTGACCGGCAGCGAACCGCCGATCTCGGTGGCGCCCGCCGCGATCAGCTTCTCCTGCTCGCCGTCATCGCAGAGCCCGCACTCGGCCATGTGCATGACCTCGGCGCCGCTCTCGGTGTCCTGCAACTGGCACACGTCGACCTCGCCCGGGCCGACGCCGGCCGCCTCGAAGGCCGCCGCGGCCGCATCCCGGCTCACGCTGGTCGGCTCGCCGCCCGCGACCCAGGGGCTGAAGACCTCGAACGAACCGAAGCGGCGCGATCTCACGACCGCGGACCGCAGGGTCACCGGCAGGCCGGTGACCTCCTTGGCCGCCGAGGCGGCGCACAGCACCAGCGCGGCCGCGCCCTCCCCGGGAGAGCAGAACATGTAGCGGGTCAGCGGGTCGTTGACCATGCCCGAGGCGAGGATCTCATCGGCGCTGAACGGGGTGCGCCGCCACGCGTTCGGGTTGCGGGCGCCGTTGCGATACGCCTTCTCCGCCACCAGTGCGAGCGTGCGCGGAGTGATCCCGTGATCATGCATGTAACGCCGGATCTTCATCCCGAAGAACTGGGTGGTGACCATCAACCCGTCGCGGCCGTAGGCGTCGTCGAGTCCCCAGTCGGCGGGCAGCGGGTCGAACGCGCCGCGCGGATGCTTGTCGAACCCGACCGCCAGGACGACGTCGGCCATGCCGGCGCGGATCGCGTTCACCGCCGAGACGAGTGCGCTGCCGCCCGTCGCGCATCCGTTCTTCACGTTGACGAACGGCAGGCCGGTCAGGCCCAGCTCGGCCACCAGGGTGTCGGCCAGGCCGGCGGCGTCGCTGCCCCCGAACGCGGCTCCCACCCGTGACCACGGGATCCCGGCATCGGCCAGCGCCGCGTTCACCGCCTGGACGGCGTGCCGGCGCCCCGTCATGCGCTCGGTGCGGCCGAACGGCGATATGCCGGCGCCGGCGATCAGCACGCCGGTCATGGGGTCTCCTCGATCGGGACGGCGCGCGGCACTTCGCCGGCGGATCCGATCCGCACCGGCATGCCGATCCGGATCGAGTCGAGGTCGTCCGTGTCGAGCACCGCCGCGACGCGAACACCCTCCGGCAGCTCCACGTAACCGACCGCGAACGGCCGGAAACCCTCGGCGGGCGGGATGTACGGGGGCGACTTGGGCGCGAACCGCTGAACCGTCCAGGTCCACAGCCGCCCCTCCGCGGACAGGGTCACCGCGGACGTCTCCCGCCCGCACCGTGGGCAGGCGCCGTCCTCCGGACAGGACGTCACCGCGCACCCGCCGCACCAGCGTCCCCGCAGCCCGGCCGGGTCGCCCGGCTCCGCCACTCCGGCGAGGTCCTGGCCCGGCGGGTCATCCGGCACCCCACGCGCGATCGCCGGCATCGGTCAGCGGCCCTTCCACTTCGGCTCGCGCTTCTCCAGGAACGCGGCCACGCCCTCGGCGGCGTCCTCGGAGTTGAGCGTCACGCCGACGGCGAGATGCTCCAACACCATCAGCGACTGGATGTCGGCGTCCAGACCGCGGTCGACGGCCATCTTGGTGATCCGCATCTGGAAGGGACTCTTGTCGGTCAGGTGGCTGATGAACTCCTCGACGGTGGCGTCCAGTTCCTCCGCCGGCGCCGACTTGTTGATCAGATCGAAGGCGGCCGCCTCGACTCCGGACAGAAGTTTGCCGGTGAGCATCAGCTCCTTGGTCTTGCGTACACCGATCATGCGGGGAAGCCGGTAGATCGGCCCCGCGCCGCCGAAGAGGGCCCGCCTGATGTGGAAGTCCCCGATCTTGGCGTCGTCCGCGGCGATCGCGAAGTCGCAAGAGATCATCAGCTCGAAGCCGCCGGCGGTGACGTACCCCTCGAGTACGGCCACAGAGGGGGTGCTCATCGAGTACAGCCTGTCGCAGATCTTCGCCGAGATGACCGCGACGTTCATCGCCGTGCTGCTGCCGATGTAGTCGGCCTGCAGCTCGTCGAGGTCGAAGCCCGAGCAGAAGGTGCCGCCCCGGCCGCGGAGGACGAGGACGCGCAGCTCCGGGTCGGCGTCGACCTCGGTGATGATCTCGTCGAGCCGCTGGAGGATCGGCAAGGTCACGCAGTTCTTCTTCCGCGGGCGGTTGAGCCACACCCGTGCCACGTGCCCGTCGCGTTCGAACTGGATCTCGTCGTTGACGCTCAAGTCTCCTCCTGGATCGACTAACTGAACTGAATTCAATACAGTTCTAGGTGCCGGGAGATCCCCCTGTCAAGGGGCCCGAGCTACGGTGAATCGCGAGCGTCAAGCCGCGTCGAGGCCGAGCAGGCGGGCCAGGCGTGCCCGATGGTCGCCGGGTGTCCCGAAGAGGACCTCCGCCGAACGAGCCCGCCGCACGTAGAGGTGAGCGGCGTGCTCCCAGGTGAACCCGATCCCGCCGTGCAGCTGCACGTATTCCGCGGTCGCCCGGCTGTAGGCGCCGGAGCAGACCACCTTCGCCGCACTCGCCGCCACGGGCAGCTCGTCGGATGAGGCGGTGACGCACGCCGTCGCGTACGCCGCGGCCGAGCGGGCCGCCTCGATCTCGACCAGGAGGTCGGCGAGCCGGTGCTTGACGGCCTGGAAGGAACCGATCTGCCTGCCGAACTGGCGGCGTTGCCGTACGTAGGACACCGTCGCGTCGAGCGCGTGAGCGCTGCCCCCGACCTGTTCGGCGGCCAGGCCGGCACGCCCGATGTCGAGCACGCGCTCGACGACCCCGCTCGTGCTCCCCGGCTCTCCGATCGGCACGAGAGGGGTGTCGGTGAGTGTCACCAGCGCCTGCGGGCGGGTGCCGTCCAGGACCTGCCGGGCCGTACGGGCCAGTCCGGCGGCCTCGGCCTCGCACGCGAAGAGGGCGGGCCCGCCGGAGGTCTGAGCCACGACGACGATCAGGCCGGCGCCGCACCCGTCGAGCACGAAGTCGGCGCTCCCGCCGCCCACCCAGCCGCCGGCTCCCGGCTCGGCGTGGAACCGGCCGTGACCGTCGAAGCCCGCCACCGTCGCGGTGAGGGTGCCCGCGGCGACGCGGGGAAGGTAACGGGCACAGGCCTCGTGATCTCCGCTGAGCAGCAGGGCCGAGGTCCCGAGGACGACGGTGGACAACAACGGCGCGCGCGGCAACGCCCGCCCCGACTCCTCCAGGACCACCGCGAGCTCGGCGAACGAGAACCCCGATCCGCCGTACGCCTCCGGTATGGCCAGGCCCTGGACACCGAGCTCCTTGGCCATCCGCGACCACACGTCCTCGTCGTAGCCGCACCCCTCCGGCACGTGCTCGCGCAGGTGCTGCGGCGGGGACGTCTCGGCGAGGAAGTCGCGCACGACCTGCCGTAGCTCCTTGCGCTCCTCGGTCTCACCGAGCAGAGCGGGATCGACGTCGAGCATCAGGCCTCCAGCGTGTTCACGTCACCAGTGGTCAGCCCCGTGGTCAGCCCAGTGGACAGCAGGGTCTCGGTCGTCCCGCCGAAATACGCCCGCTCCGCTCTTTCCGCGAACAGGGGGTCCGTCGGCTGTCCCCTGGCGGCCACCCGGCCCTCATGCAGCACCACGACCGCATGACAGGACGTGAGCGCCCGGCTGAGCAGCTGCTCCAGGAGCACGACGGTCATGCCGTCGTGAGCGAGCCGGTTGATCCGCGCGTAGACCTCGTCGACCAGGGCAGGCGCCAGGCCTAGTGCGGGCTCGTCGAGGATCAGCACGTCGGGCCGGGCCATGAGGCCCCGTGCGATGGCGAGGATCTGCTGCTCTCCTCCGCTCAGCCCGCCCGCCGCCGCCGAGAGGCGGCCGCGCAGCCGCTCCGGCAGCCACTCCGCGACCTCGTCCAGGCGGGCCCGCAGGTCAGATCCCCGGAGACCGGCCGCGTACCCGGCGACTTCGAGGTTCTCCTGCAGCGAGAGGGTCTTGAACAGGGCACGGCCCTCGGGGACGAGGCCGGCGCGGATCCGGCGCCCGTCGCCCTCGCCGATCAGCACCTGCCCCGACGACGGGCGCAGAGAGCCATGGACGATCCGGCCGAGCGTGCTCTTGCCGGCCCCGTTGGCTCCGACGACCCCGATGACCGCGCCCGTGCCGATGTCCAGGTCGACGCCGTGCAGGGCGGCGACGCCGCCATAGTGATGGCTGACGCCGCGGACGGCGATGGCGGCGGTTTCGGAGTCGCGCGCCGCCGGCAGTTCGGCAGGTGCGGCGATCGAGCCGAGGTACGACGACCGCACCTGCGGATCCCGCAGGATGGCGTCCGGCGTGCCGGAGCCGATCGGCTTGCCGAAGTCGAAGGCGACCACACGATCGGCGACGGCGAACAGGTCGTCCAGCACATGATCGATGATCACGACGGCGGTGCCCTGGGCGCGCAGCCGGGCGATCTGCTGGGCGGTCAGCCGGCGCTCGGTGGCGTCCAGGCCCCCGAACGGCTCGTCCAGGATCAGCAGCGCCGGGTCTCCGGCCATCGCGCGGGCGAGATCAAGGCGCTTTTGCAGCCCGAACGGCAGCTCGGCCGGGTAACGGCCGGCCACGTCCGCCAGTCCGGTCCGGGAGAGCAACTCGGCGGCCCTGGCCCGGTCCGCGGCGCCGACCCGGCGCCTCCTGCACAACACGTTCTCGACGACCGTGAGTTCCGAAAACGTCTCCGCGTGCTGGAAGGTCCTGCCGATCCCCAGCCCGCGCCGGGCGGTGGCCCTCGTTCCCACCAGATTCCTGCCGGCGTAGCGGGCCGTGCCGCTGATCCGCGCGCCGCCGATGAGCCCGGACACGACGTTGACCAGCGTGGTCTTGCCGGCGCCGTTGGGGCCGATGATCGCGAGCACCTCGCCGGGGCGTACCGACAGCGACGCACCCTCGAGCGCCTTCAATCCTCCGAACCGCACGGACAGGTCGTCGACGACCAGCAACGGTTCCCGGTCGTCATCGACGGGCCGGTCGTGCTCATGGGCGACGGGCGCGCCTTCCTCGCCGGCGTGGTGCTCCAGTCCCGCCTCGCGGCGCCCGCTCATGCCCAGCGCCCTTCGCGTCATGGCGGCGGCGAACGGGACCACCCCGCCGGGCAGGAAGATCAGCGCGGCGATCAGCAGAACGCCCTGCACCACCGGCTGCGGCACCGATACGCCGTCGGCCACCGTCGGGACCCACGCCAGGTAGACACCGCCGACCACGGCGCCGGCGACCGTGCCGACGCCGCCGAGCACGCAGGCCGCGATGAGCGTGATGCCGAAGGCGAGCGAGAACGGTTCAGGGCTGACGAAACCGGTGATCAGGCCGAGCAGCACGCCGGCGAAGCCGGTGAACCCCGCGCTGACCGCGAACGACAGAGCGCTCTGCGCCTCGGGTGCGATTCCGACGGAACGGGCGGCAGGCGGATGCGCCTTGGCCGCCACCATGCGCATGCGCAGTCCGGTCGACTTTCCGAACACCGCGATCGAGAGCACGATCCCGGCCGCGAGAACCGCGAGATACTGCGCCTCGCCGCCGCCGCTCGGAACCGAGCCCAGGCCGAGCGCGCTGTCCAACTGGGACACCACCACCCCTTGGTCTCCGCCGGTGACGCCGGTCCAGCGGTTGATCACCTCCAGTGAGACCAGGCTGAACGCCAAGGTCAGCAGGGCGATGTAGAGCACGGAGAATCTGGCGCCGGCGTATCCGAGGAACGCGCCCATGAGGGCGCTCGACGCCACCGCCCCGAGGACCACCAGTTCCAGCGGCCATTGGTGCCCGCTCCCGTACGCCGCGAAGTACGCGCCCACGGCGAAGAAGGCGGGGTGGGCCACCGACCACACCCCCGACCACCCCGCGAGGAGGCCGGCAGACAGAACCACGATCGCGTAGACCGCGGCGAGCGCGACCGAATACGCCTGGTAGGCCGGGATCACCTCGAACCGCATCAGCGCGATGAGCACGAGCCCGACGACGGGGCCGAGCGCGGCCTTCACCAGGTTCGAGCGGGTGAATACCATGTGCTGCTCCTCAGACCCGCTGGAAGGTGCGCGTGCCGAACAGGCCCTGCGGGCGGATCAGCAACACGAGGACGGTGAACGAGAACACGAACGTGTCGCGGAAACCGGCCGAGACGTAGCTGGCCGCGACGTTCTCCAGCACCCCGACCGTCAGCCCTCCGATGACGGCGCCGTACATGCTCGTGAGGCCGCCGAGGAAGATGCCCGCGAAGGCGCGGAACAAGGGTGCTGCCAGCACCGTGGGCGCCAGACCGGATCGGGGTGCGTAGAGGCAGGCGGCGAGGGCCGCCAGGGCGAGGCCGAGAGCCCACGCGATGCGTGCGACGCGTTGCGCGCTGATGCCGATGATCTGGGCGGTCTCGGCGGATTCCGCGACCGCCCGCATCGCCGACCCCAGAGTGGTCCTGCTGAACAGGAAGGCGACCGCCGCCATCGCCACCGCCGCGATCGCGATGGTCAGCAGGCTCTGCGCGGGCAGCGCCGCGTCGCCCCACCGCACGGTGCCGTTCACCAGGCTGGGGAACGTCTTGGGCTGGGTGCCCCACACCGAGTTGACGACGCTCTCGGCGATGAGCGAGACGCCCATGGTCACCACCAGGGCGGAGAACAACTGGCCCTGGCCGAGCGGCCGGATCACCACCTCCCGGACGGCCAATCCGGCCAGCGCGGTCACGACGACGGCCGCGAGCACGCCGACCGCTGTCGCGACTCCGCCGTCGGTGAAGGTGATCGCGACGTACAGCCCCAGTGTGGCCAGGCTGGCCAGAGCGAAGTTCACCACGTCCGTCGCGCGATAGATGATCACGAGGCCGAGGCCCATCAGACCGTAGACCGCGCCGCTGGCGACGCCGCTCACCAGGACGAGCAGGAACTGATCCATTTCGGCCGCCATCCTCTCGCGGTGCCCGCTCACCCTTGGGCCTTAATTGAACTCAGTTCGAGAACTCTAGATGACGGCTTCACGGTTCACAAGAGGACCTTCGCCGGAGTCAGAGTCATGAACTGACTTCAGTTTGCTATGGTGGGAGCCATGCTGATGCCGATCATCGGCGGCCGCGCGGCAGCCGCACTCCGCAGCGTGGCGAACCGGGTGCCGCGGTGAGAGCGCTGAGGCTTCCGGACTGGGGCCTCCTACCGGTCCTCACCGACGTCGAGCGGCCGGCCCCCCGGGACGGCGAGGTCCTGCTGCGGGTGGAGGCCGCGGGCCTGTGCCACTCCGACCTGCACGTCATCGACGCGAGCCCCGGCGGCCTGCCCTTCCGTGCCCCGTTCACCCTCGGCCACGAGATCGCCGGCCGGGTCGCCGCCGTGGGCCCGGCCGTCGCCGGCATCGCACCCGGCGACCGGGTCGCCGTCTACGGCCCCTGGGGCTGCGGCGAATGCCGGCGCTGCTCGGCGGGCCGCGACAACTACTGCGACCGCAGATCGGAACTGCCCTGGGCCGGGGCCGGACTCGGCCTCGACGGCGGGATGGCCGACTACGTCCTCGTGCCTTCGGCTCGCCACCTCGAGCCGATCGGCGAGTTCGATGCCGTACAGGCCGCGCCGCTGACGGATGCCGGTCTGACGTCCTACCACGCCATCCAGAGGTGCAGGCCGGCCTTGGGCGAGGGATCAACGGTCGCCGTCATCGGAGTCGGCGGCCTGGGGCACCTGGCCATCCAGATCCTCCGCACGCTGACGCCGAGCCGGGTGCTCGCCGTCGACGTGCGCGAAGAGGCTCTCGCGCTCGCCGACCGATGCGGAGCCCACCTGAGCACCCGCGTGTCGGGAGACACCGGCCGGGTCCTGCGGGCTGCGAGCGGCGGGTACGGCGTCGACGTCGTGCTCGACTTCGCGGGCACCGACGCGACGCTCGACCTGGCCGCCAGGAGCCTTCGCGCGGACGGGGAGCTCGTGGTGGTCGGCAGCGGAGGCGGGCGGGTGAGTGTCCGCAAACCGGGCCCGCTCCCCCAGGGCGGCCGGGTCTCACTGCCGTTCTGGGGCACCCGCCCCGAGCTCACCGAGGTGATCTCGCTCGGCCGCTCCGGCGCGCTCCACGTCGAGGTCGAGCGGTTCCCGCTCTCCGCCGCCCACGAGGCGTTGGCCCGGCTGCGCGCCGGACAGCTGAAGGGACGAGCCGTACTGGTTCCCGATTGACGTCGGCGGCCAAGGTTTCGTCTCTCCGCGTTCTGTCCCGCTAACGGGCGGCCAGCAGCGCCGCCATCAGTCCTGCCTCGACCACCAGGTAGAACCCGGTGGGATAGCACCGCGACGGCCGCTCCAGCAGCATGGAGACGACCCGGCCCGCGGCCATGCCGCCCAGCGCCAGTGCCACTGCGACCAGCACGCCGTCACGCAGTGTGCCCACATCGAACGCGGCCAGCGCCAGCGCCCCCGCCGTGGCGAGCCCGAAGCCCCCGTACACCGCCCGCACCTCATTCCGGCCGTCCGGCGAGGCCACCCGGATGCCGAACGGCGCCACCAGCGTCCCCGGCGCAACCAGGCCGTACACGCCCATCCCGGCGAAGAAGACCGCCACCACCACGATGATCACGTCCGACATGCCCGCATCCTGCCACCCGCTCCCCCTGCGGGCCATTACCCGGGGGGTAGGTGCCGCGGGCTCGGGTCTGCCGAGACGACGACGCCGAAGAGCAGCGGCTTTCAAGTCCGTGACGTCGTGAACCGCTCGGCGAACGCGGCGCGGTTCGCCGACTCCGGCATCCGGTCCCATACGGCGAACACCACGCGCTCGAACACGGCCGCAAAGGCGCCGTCGCCGGCCAGGTGGGCGTGGAAGGCCCCGGCGACCTCGCGCGGATCGTTGCGGAACACGCCGCAGCCCCACGCACCGAGCACCAGCACGCCGGCACCGTGATGCGCGGCCACGGCCAGGACGCGCCCCGCCCGCTCGTGAAGCGCCTGCCGGATCCGCTCACCCGCACCCGGGTCGTGGCGCAGCGCCTGCCCGGCGTTCGGCGCCGGCGAGGTGAGGAACGAGACAAGGTACGGCTCGGCCAGCAGCCGGCCGTCCTCGCCGCGGTGCACCGGCACACCGGGCGACCAGATGACACGGTGGCTGTAGAGCAGATCGGACGAGGCCCGGTGGGCGGCGTAGTAGTCGGCCGCCTGGAGGAGGCACGGGTACAGCAGGGCGTGGCGGCACAGGTCCTCCTCCTGAGCCTTGGCGCCTCTGATGTAGCCGCCTCCCGGGTTGCGGGCGGAGGCGAAGTTCAGCACGGCGATCCCGGCCGTCCCGTCCAGATGCAGCCGCCGCGCCGCCTGCAGGCTGCTCTCGCCGGTGACCTCGAACAACGTCCGGTACGCACCGGCCCTCGGCCGATCGAGGGGGCCGTCCGGCGAGTGACTCACGGTTGCGGCAACCGCGGCCCGCAGCGCGGCACTCACGTCCACGACTGTGCCGTCGGCGGCCGAGTACCGGCCCTCGGCGACGATCCGCTCGTTGTCGGCCGCGACTTGGCGCAATCTTCCGCTCACGCGTCCCCATAGTAGATCGTCACTGTCGTTTCGAAAGAGTGGTTTTCTCCCACCTCAGCGCTGAAGGCTCCTCGCATGTGGAGACCGCGATCCGTGCATGGGTGGGCGTGGCGAAGTGCCCGCACAGGTGCCGGCAGCCGTTCAGAGGTGAGCGGCGCGTTGTGAGGCGCATGGACCCGGGCAGAACAAATCCCGGCCTCGTGCTCCGAAACAGACATCCACCTGGATGCCGATGCGTATACGACGAGGCAGCGATTTGGGAGGTGTTGTCCGTGTGGCCGTTCCTGGGGCGACAGGCGGAAATCTCGGCGATCCACTCCGCGTTCATCGGGGATGACGTGGATGTCGTGTGGGTGAGCGGGCCCGCCGGCATCGGCAAGACCCGCCTGGCGAGGGAGGTCGCGGCCGGGCTTGCCTGCGCGCATACGTACTGGATCGGGGCCACCCGCGCCGCCGCGGCGATCCCGTTCGGGGCGGTGGCGGCACTGGTGCCGGACGGCGCGGCGTCGGGGGCGTCCGTGGAGCTCATCCAGGCAACCGTACGGGCCGTCGGCCGCTGGGGTGGCCGCCACCAGGTGGTCGCGGTCGTGGACGACGCCCATCTGCTGGACGACGCCTCTGCCGCGCTGATCACGCAGCTGGCCGCGCGCCGGCTCGTCTTCCTGGTGATGACCGTACGGGCGGGCGAGCCGGTCGCCGACGCGGTGGCCAAGCTGGGCGCCGACGGCCGCTGTCTGCGCCTTGAGGTCCCCGGGCTGCCGGAAGACGCCATCGACCAGCTGATCAACCACGTCAACGCGGCGGGGTCCGATCCCCGGACGCGGCGGCGGCTGCACCGGCTGGCCCAGGGCAACCCGCTGGCCCTGCGCGAACTCCTGTACGGCGGGCAGCCTGCCGGGCTGACCGACCTGATCAGCGCCCGGCTGGCCCAGCTGGACCAGGCCAGCCGCCACGTCGTCGAACTGGTCGCCTGCGGCGAGCCGCTGCCTCTGGACATCCTGGAGCGGGTGACCGGGCTTTCGGCCGTCACCCGGGCGGAGGACAGCGGCCTGATCGTGGTGGAGCGGTCAGCGGAACGCCGGCACGCCCGCCTCGATCATCCGTTGTACGGCGAAGTGCTGCGTGCCCGCCTGACGATCTTACGGGCCATGCTCGTCCACCGTGAGCTCGCCGAAGCCCTTGTGGCGACCCCGCTGCGCCGCCGCCACGACCGGCTCCTCGCCGCCGTCTGGCAGGTCGAGGGCGGGGTCGTGCACCGGCCTGAGCTGCTACCCTCCGGTGCGTCGCTCGCCATCGGGCACGCCGACCTGCAGCTGGCCGAGCGGTTGGCCCGCGCGGCCCGCGCGGCCCGGCCCAGCGACGAGACCGATCGGCTGCTGGCCGAGATCCTCGCCTACCAGGGCCGCACCGAGGAAGCCGCGCGCATCCTGCCTGCCGCGCCCCCGCCTCAGCCCGCCGACCGGCTGGCCTGGGCGGTCACCAGGGCCGAGACCCTGTACTGGGGCGCCGGCGACATCGGGACCGCCGTGTCGATATTGGACGAGTGGAGCGATCACGCCCTCGCGCGGGCCTCCAAATCCTGGCTCACCTTCTTCGACGGCCGCTGCACCGACGCCCTCGGGGCCGCCCACAGCGTGTTCGACGAACCGGGAGCCGAGCCCAAAGCCGTCGTCTGGGCCGCCGCCGCGGGCGCGGCCGCCGCCGGATTCCTCGGGCGCGTGGACGACGCCCCTCCCATTCAGGACCGAGGGCTCGCGGTCGCCGCCGCGCACGAGGACACCGTGCCGTGGGGCCGGTTCCAGGTGAACACCGGGGCCTGCCTGGCCCAGCTCGCAGGCGGCCGGCCGGAGGCGGCGGAGGACATCGCCACGGCCGAATACCAGCACGCGATCCAGGGCGGCGCCGCCTCGATGCCGGGCGCATGGGCGCTCTTCGGCGGGCTGGCCGCCGCCGCCCGCGGGCACGTCGATCGGGCGCACCATCTGCTCGCCGAGGCCTATGCGGAAGGCGTCGTGAACGACACCTTCCGGCTGACCCGTTGCTGCCAGGCCGCGCGGGCGGCCGTCGCGTCGTTGCGCGACGACTCCGACCGGGACCTGTTCATGGCCGACGCCGACTCCCGGGCGCACGCCTCGAACCGGATCTTCGCGTCCTGGACCGAGACCTGGCGAGCCTGGACGCATTTCAGCCGCGGTGACCTGTCGCAGGCGCTCGCCGCCACGACGCGCGCCGCCGCGCTGGCGCGTCAGGCGGGTTTTCCGGCCGTCGAAGCCCTGGCGCTCTACGACGTTGCGCGCCTGGGCCGCAAACCCGATCTGGGGCGGCTGGACGAGATCGATCACGATCTGGCCGGGCTCGTCGGCCGGGCCGCCCGTGCTTTCGTCGTACAGGATCGTGCTCGGGACCTGGAGGCCGCCGCCCAGGAGTTCCGGGCGCGCGGCTACGACCTGCACGCCGCCGAGGCGTACACGGTCGCGGCGCATCGATACCGGCGCCATGGCCTGGCCGCCCGGGCCGAGCTGGCCCTGGCCCGCGCGGCGCAGCTGCGGTGGCTCTTCCCCGATGTCCGGACCCCCCTGCTGCAACCGGAGAGCCTCATCACCGTGCTCAGCCCGCGCGAACGCGAGGTTCTCCTGCTGGCCGCTCACCACACCAGCGCCGAGATCGCCGACCGGCTCGGGCTCGCGGTGCCGACCGTGAACAACAACCTCGCCCGCGCCTACACCAAGCTCGGCATCGCCGGGCGGAGCGATCTGCGTTCCCTGCTGGACACCTGAGGACGGCCGACGGTCACGAGCGGGCCGGTTCGTACTCGCTCTCGTCGTCGAGCATCTCCCCCCACGTGGGCTTCGACTCC
This sequence comes from Nonomuraea sp. NPDC049480, assembly GCF_044465905.1. Taxonomy (NCBI): domain Bacteria; kingdom Bacillati; phylum Actinomycetota; class Actinomycetes; order Streptosporangiales; family Streptosporangiaceae; genus Nonomuraea; species Nonomuraea sp. NPDC049480. Next base: position 68,096 of record NZ_JBITMD010000008.1, on the reverse strand, counting down.
TGGTATCCCTTGGCGTGCAGGTTGTAGAGCGTGGCGTAGAGACCGTTCCGCGCCATGAGCTCGTCATGACTGCCCAGCTCCTTCACCGTGCCCTCGTCCAGGACGACGATCAGGTCGGCCGTTCTCACGGTCGCGAACCGGTGTGAGACGAAGACCGTGATGGCCCCGTCCGCCGTCTCACGGGCGGCGGCCTGGAAGCGGCTGAAGATCTCGAACTCCGCGGCCGGGTCGAGGTTGGCGGCCGGCTCGTCGAGCACCCGCAGGACCGGTGCGCCTCGCATGCTCGCCCGGCCCAGGGCCAGCTTCTGCCACTGTCCGCCCGACAGGTCGGTGCCGTCGGGGAAGGTGGCGCCCAGCTGGGTCCGAAGCCCGCGGGGAAGCAGGCCGGGCAGATCGGCCCCGCCTGCCTGCTCCAGCGCGGAGTTGACGGCCCGCTCGTCGTCGAGACGGGAGAGGTCGCCGACTCCGACCGCCTCCTGCAGCAGGAACTCCAGGCGGCAATAGTCCTGGAAGCACGCGGTCACCTTGCTGCGCCACGCCTCGACGCCGAAAGAGCCGAGGTCGGCTCCGCCGTACGTGATCCGGCCCTCGGTGGGGTCGTACATGCGGCACAGCAGCTTGACCAGCGTCGTCTTCCCCGCGCCGTTCTCGCCCACGATCGCCACCGTCTTTCCGGCGGGAAGGCGGAGGGAGACGTTCTGGAGTACGGGGCGGGCGGCGTCCGGGTAGCTGAAGGCGACCTGGTCCAGGACGACGTCGCCGCCGGCGGTCGGCGGAGCGGTCTGGGCGGGCTCCCTGCTCATCCGCGTCTTGGCGTGGTCGGCCAGCCACAGGTAGTACCCGACCGCGCGCACCGCCTGCTGCATCCAGGAGAACATCGAGATCATGCCGGAGACGCTGCCGGTGAGCTGCCCGCACAGCGCGAGAGTGAGGATGACGTCGCCGGGGGTGGCCTGGCCCCGCAGCGCGGCGGTCCCGATGACGTACAAGGCGGCCGCGACCCCGCCGCCGAAGATGAGCCAACCTGCCGCGGTCCAGGTGGCGGTGCTGATCTCCATCCGCCGCTCATGCCCGTTGATCTCTTCACGCAGGTCGTGGTGGCGGGCCGCGATCTCCTGCCGCAGGCCGTAGACCCGCAGCTCCTTGGCCGCGTCCAGCCCGACGGCCAGACCGAAGATTCCGCGTCTGAGCCGGTTCGGGGTAACCGTCGTCTCCTGGGTCTGAGCGATGATCTTCTCGCTGCGCCGGGACGCCACCACCAGAGGGAGGGCCAGGAGCAGGAGCAGGAGGAACTCGCGACGGAGGCTCATGAGCAGCCCGAGTGTGGAACCGAAGGCGACGAGCGCGCGCACGTTCTCGACCAGGGCGCCGAAGGCGGAGCCCAGCCAGTTGCGATGGTTGCGCAGCAGTTCGAGCTGATCCTGGTACGGCGGATGCTCGTGGTGGTCCAGGTGCGGCAGGCCGGCGCACATGGTCATGATCCGCTGGTCCAGCAGCATTCCGACCCGCTGCTGCAGCCGGATGCGTACGTCAGCCGTGACCGTGCCGGTGAAGTTGCCGACGACGACGGTTCCCGCCAGCAGAGCGGCGGCGCCCAGCATGGCGGTGAGGTCGGCGGCCGCGGCGGCGTTCACGATCATTTGCAGGCCGATCGCGGTCACCGCGGCGACGGCCCCCGCCACCGGCGCGAGCACCAGGACGAGGACCGTCCCGAACGCGTCCGCCTTCCAAGCGGTGCCGATGAGCAGCGGGATCGTGCGGATCCATACACGGGCGGGGGTGCGCTCAGACATAGCGTGCCTCCCGGAAAGGAGCGCTCTGCAGGGTGAACAGGCGGGCGTAGCGGCCCTCGCGGGCCATCAGCTCCTCGTGCGAGCCGTACTCGATGACCCGGCCGTCGTCGATCACGCAGATCCGGTCCGCCAAGCGGACGGTGGCGAACCTGTGCGACACCAGGATCGTGGTCAGCCCGCGGGTGATCTGCAGGAAGTGCTGGTAGATCTCGGCCTCCGCCCGTACGTCGAGGTTGGCCGTCGGCTCGTCCAGAACGAGCACCCGGGCGCCGTGCTCCACCGCGAACAGGGCGCGGGCGAGCGCGACGCGCTGCCACTGCCCACCGGACAGGTCCGTGCCGCCCTCGAACCTCCGGCTGAGCGGCGTGTCCCAGCCGGCCGAGAGCCTGGGCAGGACGTCGCTCAGGCCCGAGAGCTTGGCGACCCGGTCGAACGCGCCGTTGGACCGGTCGGCGTCGACCCGCCCGAATCCGACGTTCTCGCGCAGCGTCAGCTCGTAGCGGACGAAGTCCTGGAAGACGATGGCGAGCTGGCGGCGCCATGCGTCGGGGTCGATGCCGCGCAGGTCCACGCCGTCCACCGTGATCCGGCCGGCGCTGGGGTCGTACAGTCTGGCCAGCAGCTTGATCAAGGTGCTCTTCCCCGCGCCGTTGGCCCCGACGATCGCGAGCGAGGAGCCGGCGGGGATCTCCAGGTCCAGGCCGTTCATCACCGGACGATCCGGATAGCCGAAACGTACGCCCTCGAACCGGATCCCCTCCGCGGGCATCCTCGTGTCCTGTACGGGCGAGCCGTGCTCGTCCGCGGTTCCCACGGCGAGCCGCCCGATCGCCTGGGCGTGCGGCACCGCGGCGCTGGCGTGGGTCAGCAGCCACTGTACGTCCCCGATCCAGCCCAGGGAGCCGATGCCGGTGATGGCCTGCAGCGCCACGGTGAGTGCCTGTGCGTCGAACCGCCCAGCCGCCGTCCCGTAAGCCAGGTAGACGAACGCGACGGCGTGGACGGCGCCGAGCATCACGGGGGCGACGGTCCGCGTGAGCGGCCGGCCCGATCCGTTCAGCGCGGCCATCCCCTCCAGCCATGAGCGGGTGAACCGGTCGAGCAGCCAGTCCTGGATGCCGAAGACCCGGATCTCCTTGGCCCCCACACCGTCGGTTGCCAGTTCCCGGGCGTAGGTGGCGTGGCGCAGCGCACCCGCCGCGCTCTCCTCGGCGTCCACCGCCTTCTTGACGTCACGCAGCCGCCACCTGGAGATGGCGATCCAGACCGCCGCGATCGGGAACGGCAGCCACCATTCGACGGTCGCGAGCAGGATCACCGCCGCGATCCCCGTCAGGCGGCTGGACACGAGCCGGGCCAGCGCCGTCACGGCCTGGCCCGGCGGGTATCCGGCCACCCCGATCCCCTGCGCCATCTGGATACGGTCGGCGATCGCGGAATCGGTGAGGTGTTCGATGCCGACCGGGCGCAGCGCCCCTTCAAGCGTGGTCTGGGTGAGCACGGTGTCCACGCGTCGCGACAACAACCAGGCGACCGACGACGCCACGGGCTGAAGGCACAGCCGCAGCACGAAGATGGCGATGAGGAGGCCCAGGTGAAGCAGGCCGGAGCCGCTGTCCTGGCGTGTGACGTCGCCCACGACGGCGGCGGTGGCCAGCATGAAGCCGCTGACCAGCAGGGTCTGCGTGACCACTATGACGGCGAGGGCGAACGTCAGGCCGGGTGAGACGCGCGGCAGGAGCCGGATCACCGCGAGCACGCCGTCCGCCTTTTTGGTCCGGCCCTCGGTGGTTGTTCTCATCTCAGCGCCAGAGCCGCCAGCCATCGCCGGTCACCCCCTTCGACGGTCAGCAGCGCGGCCAGGACGCCCGTCGATCCGCCCTGGAGCCACATGTCGCCGAGCTCGGCGACGTCGTCCAGTCGCTCCCGCAGGTGGGCCGCCAGGTGGTCGGCGAGCTTGGCGCCCTCCGTGAGCGGCGTGTGCCGGGCGAAGGCGTCGTACACCAGCATCAGTCCGGCGGCGCCGTGGCAGATGCCCAGGCTGTCCAGGTAGAAGTCGTCGTCGTACGCGGCCATGAACGAGCGGGCCGACTCCATCGCGAAGGCGCCCAGCTCGCCGTCCTCCAGCACCCGGGCGGCCTCCCAGAGCGTCCACGCGTTGCCCGGCCCTCCGTAGCACCAGGCCTGGCGGCGGCCGTTGCCGCGAGAGGCCCGATGACCGTCCAGCCGCCGCGTGCCGAACGGCCAGGTGATCAGCCCCCGGCGGTCGGTGTACGACTCCGCGACCAGCCGGTCCGCCAGCCGCCTCACCAGATCCCGCAGCTCCTCGCCCAGCCCGTCCACGTCGGCGACGGCGGTCAGCGCGGCCAGGACCCCCGGCAGCCCATGGGCCAGGCCGAGGTTGATCCTGCCGTAGTTCCAGCCGCGAAGGTTCTCGTCCCGGTACTGGCCCACACGCAGTCGCGGCAGCTCCGCGCCCTCGCACAACTGCGCCAGGTGCGCCACCAAGGGGAGGCGTGCCGCGGCGTCGGCGTCGGGATCGCTCGCGAAGGCCACCAGGATCCCCGCCGGGCCGGTGATCAGGTCGTAGTCGGACCAGCCGACCTGCTCGACCCGCCACGGCCGGCCGGCCACGTGGTCGGTGAGCATGGCCCGCTGCTCGGCCAGGGGCCGGGCCAGCGGCGGCCACGTCGCCGAGGCGATGAGCAGGGCGAACATCCGGGCCGCCGCACCACACCCGTGCAGACCCGCGTGGGGAGCGGGACCCCGGAGGTTGCGCAGCCATGCCGCGAGGGCACGGCCGGCGGGGCTGTCACCCGGCGGGCGCTCCGGTCCGGCGAGCAACGCGGCGAGGATCGCCGGCCCGGCGTCGGCTGCGCTTCGCGCCTCACGAGCGATCTGGTCCACGTCGGGAAAGCTTTGTGCGGGATCGGCGGCCACGGCGTACGTCTCCAGCAGCCGCTCGGCTGCCGTACGCACGGGGACATGCGTGGTTGCAGAGGTAGATGCCACGATCGCTCTTTTCGTTGACGTTCTACGCGGTACCCGCGTAGGCGCAGGAACTGTTCCTGCGCCTACGCGTGGGAAAGTGCTCAGTCACACCTCAGTGCAGGAGCAGGTTTGGCACGTGCACGTGGAACTGTCGGCCGGATTGTCGATGAGGTCCAGTCCCGCCGAGTGCAACTCCAACTCCTCGACCAGCGACTCGACCTCGTCCGCGGGGGTTTCCTCCGGCTGGGACGGCGTGTTCTCCGTGTTGTCCGAAGTCATCGGGTCACTTCCTTTCCTGTTTTACGCAGCAGCTAGGCATTGCACGGGTTGCCGTGGTTCGAGCAGATATTGCATGAGCAACTGGCGTGACTGGGGGCATCGCTCTCACCGAGGCCGATTCCCTCCGAGTGCAGCTCCAGTTCCTCGATCAGATCGGCCACCGGATCGGGTCGGTTTCCGGATTCCTGTGCTGTTCTGCATTGCTGCAGCGTCCTGTCGAATGCCATTCGAATCACCGCTCTTTCAAGTGAGGCGCGCCTCGCCGCAAGCGCGCTGAACAGCGTCTTCGGGGGTTGGCGGGGCCGTGTCCGCGCGAGGCGCGCCTCATTGGCAGTTGGGACCGGTTCTCACTCGACGTGGTTACGGCAACGTGGAGCAGACGTTGCAGGTGTCGGTCTCCCCGGTTCCCGGTTGGAACTCAGCCGAGTGGATCTCCAGCTCGTCGATCAGCTCCTCGATGTCCTCCTGGGGCTTTTCCCCAGACTCGGGAGAGCTCTTCGCCGACGGCATTTTTCTAGCAGGTTCCTGAGCAGGCGTGGCAGGTGTTGGTGGCGCAGCCGTTGGTATCGGCGGGGTCGTCGATGGGAGCGTCCACCGAGTGGACCTCCAGCTCCTCGACGAGTTCCTCTACCTCGTCCGGCGCGTTCTCATCGGGCTGCGGAACGATGTTCTCCGACATTTCCAACCATCTCCTTCGGGATTTTTCTTTTTCTGGGTATGGCCCGGTGCCTGACTTTCCGGTTCACCCCCTTCGTTCGCCAGGCCGGTGTGTGTTCAGGGCCGCGACGGCGGCCAGGTGCTTGGGCGGGACCGCGTGCGGGAGGCGGATGAGGACCTCGGACGCCACCTGGCCGATGCCCGAGACGCTGTTGTCGGTCACGTTGAGCTGGTCGGGCGCCGGCAGCATCTCGGCGACGGTCAGGGTCGGCGGCTCGTCGCCGTCGCGCTCCGCGAGCCGTTCCACGGCGTGTTGGAACACCCGGCCCGCGCGCAGGCTCTCCAGGTCGCACGGGAGCGGCCGGTCGCCGTGGGGGCCGGAGACGAAGACCCATCGGGGCAGGCCGAGGCGGTCGCGAAGCCTGGTGAGGGTGCGTAACTGGGTCAGGTCACCGCCGCTCAGGTCGCCCAGGTGCTCCCCGCCGATCCGCCATTGGGAGGCGGAGAGCACCAGCGACCCGCCGACGGTGATCCTGGGCATGAAGGACCGCTTGGGGAACGCGCGCAGGGAACAACGCAGTCGCAGGCAGTGTGCGTCGTGCTGCTGGGAGTCGGCCAACAGGATCGAGGACAGGACGCTCCACGGCACCAAGGCGTTGCGCGTGGCGTGATGGCAGATGCGCAGCGGCCGGCCGGCGTGCGTCACGACCGTGCGTTCGTCCTCACGGTGCACGGTGAGCTCGCTCAGCGGGAGGTAGCGGCCGCCCCCGGTCTCCCAGTCCGAGCCGTAGGCGCGCGGGTCGGGGTCGCCGGTCCACATCGAGGTGTACCGCGGCCGCCGGACCGCGTTGGCGGCCTGTTCCATCAACGGCGGGATCAGCAGCTCGACGGTCGGTACGCCGGTGATCCGGTCGAGCTCGGCGAGGAACTCGCGATAGGCGTCCTCCTCCGCCCTGTCTCCGTGCAACCACCGCAGCGTCTCGGCGAAACGGGCGTCCAGCATCGCGGCCGGCGCGCTGTTGTCGAGCACCCAGCTGTCGCCTGCGAGTGGCCGGACGGTGCAGTCCGTCGGCCAGGTGAGCGGAGCCGCCGCTCCGGCGCCCACAGCGTCGAGCATCGCAGGCGTGATGTCGACGACGGGCGGGGGATCCCCGGTCCGGTCCAGGGATTCGGAGATCAGCTCGAGCAGCCGCGCGTATCCGGAGTCCTCGCCGACGGCCTCCGGCCAGCTCCCTCGGTGATTGCCGCGCCGGCCGAGCTTGCCGGCCTCCGTCAGCGCCTGCGCCTCCTCGGCGAAGACCTCCAGGACGGGACGGGGCCGGGGGCCGATCCGTTCGCCGAGACCGGTACGGTTTTGCGGCCGGTCCTCCTTGATCAGCACGCTGAGGCGGCGATATTGCTCGAACGCGGACTGCAGGGCGTCCACGTCGGCGTTGACCGTGCCCTCGGCCCGCCGGTACACGTCGACGAATCCCGTTCCCGCAGGGGATGCTTCCTGGGCGTCAGGCTTTCTCCATTCGCCGCGCCGCCGCCGGGGCGGCGCGGACACCTGCAGCACGCCAAGCTGCGCGAGCTTGCGAAGGAAACCTGCCGGCACCGTGTCCGGCAGCCGCGCCTGCAGGTCCGGTACCGGGCGCGCGCCGGACCCGAGCGCGTCGAGGACGGTCCGGAGCGCAGTGGTCACCCTCAACCGATGGGTCACCATGTGACTGGACTGTTCGCCCAGGTCCACGCACCAGACGACCAGTTGGTCGCCGTCGATTTGGTGCAGCGGCGTCAGCGACACCCAATGATCGGGACGGAACTCCGGGCTCTCACGGACGAGATCGACCTGCCGGGTGTGGACGTTCTCCACCCAGTCGACGGCGACCTGCCCGTTGACCGAGACGCGCCTGTCCGGAGCGTGAGCGATCGGGGCGAGCGCCACGTGCCCCAGCCATGCGCGCGGGGTCGTCTTGGTCGCGCCTCGTGCGATCATCCGCCAGAGGTAGTCGCTTCGCCTGCGCATGCGCTTCGTGGTCCACGGCTCGCCCTTGGCCAGCCGCCGCTCGATGTCCTCGACCACCTCGGGCGCCGCGCAGGACCGGCCGCCAGGCCGGGACCGGAGCAGGTCCCACGGCGTCGTCAGCAGCCGCTCGTGCTCGGCCTGCACGCGGGTCTCGGCCAACCGCTCCAGCCGCCGCAACTCGGCCGACAGCCGGGCCACCCGGTCCAGGTCGCCCAACAGTTCGTCCGGCGGGCCGAAGGCGGTCACGATCGCGCGGAGCCGGTCGGAGTCCAGGGGAAGCCCCTGGTGCAGGCGGCGCCGTACGGACAGCACGAAGCGGCGTTCCCGGACCGGCAGCTCGGGCCTGGGCACCAACACGAGCCCGAGCCGTTCGGCCAAGGCCGTGGCGTGCTTGCGGTACTCCTCGTCGGCCTCCTCAAGGGCGCGTACCAGTGCGAACAGGTCAGGGTCGGAGGCCGCCAGCCACATGCCCATGGGCAGGCCCGCCACGCGCAGGACGGTCACCGGGCCTCACCCTCCATACGTACGAGGAGCGCATGGGTGATCAGGGCCTGTCGCGGCGCCGGCAGGGCCGCCCGGTTCCAGTGGAAGATGACCACGAAGGAAGCCACCTCGCGTGGGCCGACCATGGCCGAGCCGCTTTCGAAGTAGTCGCCGAACCAGCGCTTGCCTTCCTCGAGCACGGTTTCCCGGTGTTCCCCCGCCAGCTCGACCGCCTCCGGCGACAGCTTGGCGGTCAGCGCGGAGCGCGACGGCCAGGCCGCGCGCAGCGCCGACGCGAGCCGGGCGAAGCGGGGATCCTCGGCCGCCGCAGGAGCGAGCCGGCGATAGCGGCGTACACGATCCCAGACGTCGAGGTCCTCCCAGCCCACGATCTGCATCGCCTCGAACAGCGACCGCAGCATCAGCAGCGACAACGCCCACGCGGGGCCGGGCCGGCGTCCTTCGCCGCCCCCTGCCGCCAGGTGGCGGTGGTGGAAGCCCAGCCAGGCCAGGGAATCGGCGGTGAAGACGCGGTGCACGCTGCGCATCGACGCCGGGCCGCCGAACAGGTACGTCTCCGGCTCGTACACGCCGGGACGCCATTCGCCGATCAACCCCTCCTGATGCCAGCCGTGCAGGTGCTCGCGCAGCAGCAGATTGAGCCTGGCCGCGCCACCCTCGTCCGTCAGGAACCGAATACGCAGGCCAGGGGGCTTGTGCATGAAGAAGAACTCGTGTGCCAGCCCATCGCCGAGGGCATGCCGGGCGACCGTGTCCAGTTCCCGGTAGAGGTCGCCGCGCCGCTCGGGAGGCGCCTGGAGACCGAACTGCAGCCATCGCTCGGCCGGGCCCGCCAGGGTGACGGGCTGCAGCACTTCTGATTCGGTAATCTTGATCGCCCACATGGTCCCAACCTCCACCGTGTGCTTCTCCACGATCGTCGGGGACGGTCTTCAGAACCGGTTCATAGTTCGCTCATAGGAGCTCATCGAGCGTCTGCGCGACCCGGGCATCGCACTTGACCTGGGCGGCCTCCCGCGCCTGCCGGGCGATCCGCTCGACGAGCCCGGCGTCCCCGCAGCGGGCCGCGAGCCTGAGCGAGACCAGCAGCGGCGGGATCCTGGCGCCCGCTCCGCGTACCCGATCCAGCCGGGCCTCGGCGCGGAGCAGGTGGCCGGTCGCCTTCCGCGGACGGCCGGCGTGCAGCTCGGCGGCCGCGGCGGCCTGCTCGGCCAGCACCTCGACGTCCCACCCGCCGGAGGCCGCCGGGTGGCCGGCGGTGCCGTCGCCGAGCGTCGATCGCCAGAGCCGGGCCGCCTTCGCCAGAGGGGTGAACCCGATCACGTCGAAGCGCCTGATCGCCTCCTCCAGCGCCCGCGCGGTGCCGTCGGTGTCGCCGTGCCGTTCTCTGAGCGTCGCCCGGAACATGTCCAGCCCGGCGACGGCCGGCTGGTGCCCCACCCCGGACAGGATCGAGGCGGCTTCTTCCAGGAGGCTCGCGGATCCGGCCGCGTTGCTCGTCATGTCCATGAGCAGGGCGGCCGGGCAGCCGAGCGCGGCGCGAATCGTGTGGGCGTCGTTCAGGTCCGCCCGCAGCTCGACGCAGATCGCCAGCGCCTCCGGCGCCGGGGTGTCCCCATAGGCCAGGCAGAGCCCCAGGTTGCCGTAGATCTCGGTGGCGCCGAAGCACCAGCGGGCCCGGCGTCCGTGCTTGAGCGCGTCACGCAGCACGGCTTCGGCCGTCACGTAGTCACCGGACTCCATGTGCCGCAGGCCCTCCAGCAGCAGGACCCTGGCGTACGCGGCCGGGTCGCCGGCCTGGCCGGCCAGCTCGCGCGCCCGCTGGAGCAGCGGCTCGGGCCGTTCGCCGGTCACCATGGACCTGGCGACCGCCTCGTTCAGCGCGAGATGCGCCGCCGCGGCCACGTTCGCGGCCGTTTCCCAGCGGTGCCTGGCCTGCTCGATCCGCGCAAGGGTCTCGCCGGATCGGCCGGATGCCGCGGTGACGTACGTCTCGATCGCCGCGATCTCCAGCTCCAGCCCGGGCAGATTCAGCTTGAGCCCGCCGGCCCTGGTCGTCTGGTTCAGCGCCAGCGGCAGATCTCCCCGGGAGACGGCGAACTCGGCGACGGCGCACAGCGCGCGTGCCATGCGGACCGCGGCGTCGCGTTCCTCCCGTCCTTCCGGGCGCAGCTCCGACCAGGCCGCATGGGCGCGCTCGGCGTGCAGCGCGGCCAGCTCGACCAGCGAAGGGCGGCGGTCGAGCCGGCTCTCGACCAGGTCGGCGATCCGGGCGTGGACCGCTGCCTGGTCAGCCAGCGGCAGCCGACCGTACGCGACGTCGGCGACCACGGGAGAGTCGACCTCGAGCTCCTCCACCGCCCCGATCCGCAAGACCAGCAGCCGGTGCTCCAGCAACTGGCCGAGCACCTCGTCGAAGGGCTGGTCCAGCGGCGGGTCCAGGGCCTCGGCGATCATCTCCAGATCGTGGGGGGCGCACCGGCCGCCGAGCGCGTTGGCGGCGGCGAGCAGCCGCTGCGCGTCGTCGCCGAGGCGATCGAGGCGGGCGCCCACCGCGGCCTCCGCGGTGGGAGGCAGCAGATCCGTCCCGCTTTCCGTGTCCAGCAGCAGGTGGCTGAGCTGCTCGAGGTACAGCGGATTTCCGGCGCTGCGCCGGGCGAGGTCCTCCAGCTTGTCGCCGGCGGTGAGGCCGAGCCTGCCGATCACGCCGGCGGCCAGATCCCGGGTGTCGGCGAGGTCGAGGGGCGGGACCCGCAGCACGGTGACCGCGCGCCGGGTCAGCGCCAGGGTCTCCACCCGGCCGCAGAGCACGATCGCCGCCGGTACGTCCACGTCGCCGAGAGTCTCCACGAACTCCTGGACGGTCGGTGGAAGCCACTGGCAGTCGTCCAGGACGAGGACGAGCGGCCGCCGTGCCGTCACGTCCTTGAGCAGCGTCCGCAACGTCCAGAAGATCTCTTCCTTGCTCTGCGGCCCTCGACCGGCCGGCACAGGGGGCATCCGGCGGGACGGGCCGCAGTGGGCGGCCAGCTCCTCCGCCATGTGGTACAGCGGCCAATAGCCCAGCCGCTGCCCGTCGTGGCGGCACCGCAGAATCAGACTCTGGGCGTGGTCCGACACCCGCCGGGTCAGCTCCGCCACGAACCGGGACTTGCCGGCCCCCGCCTCCCCGGCCAGCACGAGCACGGGAACGCCCGGCGCCTCCAGCCCGGAACGCAGGAAATCCGCCGCCGCGTCCAGCAGGGGCTGCCGATCCACCAGGGGAAGCCAGGCCGGGTCGGCCTCGGCCGCCCCTTCCGAGGCATCGCAGACCCGCCACGCGCGAAGGGGCCGGCTGAACCCCTTGGCCACGACCGGCTCGACCGGTACGGTGCGGACGCCTCCCCGGACGAGCAGCCAGGTCCGCACGTCGATGAGGACGCCACCGGACGGCGCCGCCGCCTGCAGGCGGGCGGCGCGGTTCATCACCTCCCCGATGGCGAAGGAGGAGTCCCTGCCGGAGAGCGCGGCCTGCCCCGAGGCGATGCCGAAGCGCACGGAGAAGTCCACCCCGCGGGTCCGCCCCAGCTCGGCGGCCTGCCGAGCGATCCGCTCCAGGGAGGTACGGGCGCAGTCCACCGCGCGCAACGCGTCGTCCTCGTGCGCGGCCTCCGCGCCGAACACGGCGACCACCGCGTCACCGATGAACTTCTCCACCCGGCCGCCGTGTTCGGCGGCAGCCGAGCTGACCGCGGCGAAGTAGGCGGCCAGCACATTGCCCCAGACCTCCGGACTCAGCCGGCCCGCCAGCTCCGTCGAGCCCGCGATGTCGCCGAACAACACGGTCACGAACCGCAGGGTCGTCCGGGACGGGGGCGCGGGCCGGCCGTCCGCGGCCAGAGCGAAGCCACAGGTCATGCAGAACCGGGCGGCGGACGGGTTCTCGCCGCCGCAGCGAACGCAGCATTCCATGCTGTCACCAGCACCAGCCGCCGCTGGGGTAGGCGTGCCCCTCGACGTCCGCCGCCTCCTCCAGGCGATCCCGTACGGAGACGAGCACCTGAAGCTCCTCGTCGGTGAGCGCCTCCAGGACCGCCCGCTGTTCGTCGGTCGCGTTCGTCACGTCGAAACCGGCGGCTTCGAGCTGCTCAAGACTCGCCATTGCCACTCCTTTCTTCCGGTGGCGCGCGCCAGGACCTCGTCGATGAGCCGCGTCAAGCCGTGCACCGTGTTGAATGCGCTCAGCCCGATGAGCGCCTCGCCGGCCGGAGTCAGAGGAAGATCGTCCATCAGGCGCCACAGCTCCTCGCGGTGTGCGACGTCCAGGTGAGCGTGGCCGGCCAGGGTACGGAACGCCTCCGGCGCCAGACCGGTCCTCCGGGCGAGGAAGGGCGCCAGGTCGGCCGAGGGCGGGTAGCCCTCCAGGACGGCGATGTGCCCGAGCAGCGCCGCCGGATGGACGTGCTGGATCCAGTAGTACTGGGCGCCGACGACGCCGGCGACGGTCGGTGCCGGCGGGTCGGTCAGCAGCGCGTCGCGGTCCCCGTGCGCCCAGGTGTAGTCGTCGGCGAGGATGCGGTCGTGGCCGTACTCCTCCCGCAGGTGGTGGGCCAGGTACTCGATCAGTCCGCGGGCGGTCTCGTCGTCGCGCCGCAGCGAGACCTGGAGGGCCGTCAGGATGAGCGGAACGGTCGCCCGTACCATGCCGTGCAGGATCTTGATCCATTCGAGGTAGATCTCTCGTGGCGCGGGGTGCCGCCACATCGACCGCGTCTTGCCCAGCAGGCCCGGCATGACGAGGTCGAGCTTGGCCCGGAGCCGGAGACTGGGCGACGGCGCGGCGGTCACGTTCCCGCCTCCCTGCTGTCCAGGTGGCCGGTCAGGGCGGTGAGCAGCCGGCGTCCGCGGTCGTCGTCTTCGTGCAGCGTGTCGTGGGCCCGCCGGCACAGGTCGCACAGGCTTTCGTACCGGCCGCCGGCGAGGGCGGCGAACGGCGGCAGCGCCGTCCAGCCCCGCGGCGGGACCGAGCCCATCGCGCGCAGCAGCGGGTCCGTGCTGAACCTGGCCAGCGCGGCGCGGACCTCGGCCGCGTTCCCGGCCCTCATGCGCAACTCCGCGGGGCCGCCGCCGGCGATGACGGTCTCGTTGCAACATCCGGTGACCGCCCCGTCGTAGCGGACGGTGGGCGAGGCCGTCAGGGGGCATGGCCCCAGCTCGGCCACGGCGTGCGTCCCCCGGGAGGGGAAGACCTCCCGGCCCCGGCCGGCCCGCAGCGGGGTGATCGGCTTGACGTCCGCACGATCGGCCCAGTTCTGCCCCAACGCGGAACGGAGGACGGCACGCACGCGGGCGATCCCCCCAGGCTCGTCGAGGACCTGCGCGACGATGTGGCAGCCCGCCTCCGCCACGTGCCCGAGCGCGCGGCCGAAGCGCTCCAGGCCCACCGTGGCCTGGTGGAAGGAGTCCGTGCTGAGGATCACGGTTGACGTCCGCGCCAGCACGTTCGCGATCCACCGCGGGCAGCGATGCCCCGATGCCCAGTGGCCGCTGGAGAAGATCACGACGTCCTTGCCGGCACCGGTGAAGGCGTCCATCGCCATGCCGAGCCCGCGCCGTTCGGTGAACGGCTCGCCGCCCGAGATCGCGACGGCCTGAACATCCGGTTCCGCGCTGATCCCCGCCACCATCTCGGCGAAGAGCGGGTAGTCGGTCACGCGGGGACCGCCGAGGCGGGCGGCGACCGAGCAGTGGGCGCAGCCGACGGGGCAGCGGTCGGTGATGTAGAACAGCACGGTACGGCCGGGCACGCGGCGCAGCCGCTCGATGTCGGCGAGCGTCAGCCGGCGCATGACAACCCTCGCTCCCGCCAGCCGAGCGTCACCAGCTCGCCGTAACGCCCGATCCCGTGGCGGCGGGCGAAGCCGTACGCGTCCCCTCGCTCGACGAGAGCGCGAACGCCCTGCTCCAGCACGTGCCCGCGGGGGGAGTCCAGATACGCCGCGACCCGTTCGGACAGCAGACCGTCCCGCTGCAGCGCGACGCACGAACCGCAGTAGCCGGTCTCCGGCCGGGACTCCGATCCGAAACGGCTCTGCGTGTATCGCGGCCCGATGGTCCGTACGGCACGCAGCAGCGGACGGGACAGATGCCGCTCGCGGAGCACCGGCCAGGAGTCGTCATCGGCATGGCCGAGCACCAGGTGCGGCGGCCGGGTGGCCTCGACCAGTTCCTGGTTGCAGCAGGCGAAAACGGTCCCGTCGTAGGTCACCAGCGGCCACGCCGCCATCTCGCAAGGCGCCGGGACCGGCCCCATCTCATCAGGCGCCGGGACAACCGGAGCGGAACGGCGAAGGGTCCGAGCACGGCCCACCGGCCGGACGGGCACCACGAACATGGGCACGTCGTCGGCGAACTCGCGCCGCACCTCGCGCACCAGCTCGGCGAGATAGGGGTCGTCGTCCCCGTCCCCGGTCAGCTGCAGGCTCACCTGCGTCCCCCCGGAGCGGACCTCGTGCAGCACGCGGAAGACGTCGCGCCGGCCCACCTCACGCTCGTGATGGCGATCGACGCTGACCGCGAAATGATCGACCGCCGAGACGGCGGCCCGCACGGCCCGGGGAATGGCGTGGCCGTCCCGGGCGAAGAAGAGCCCCGACAGCAGGTACGACCTGGTGCCGGCGCGCCGGGCCGACTCGGCGAGATCGCGTACGAGCCGTGGCCGCAACAGCGCCTCACCGCCGGACATGGCGATGAACACCGGATGATCCTCATCGGTGAAGGACGCGACCAGCCGGCGGAACGGCCGTTCGGCGTGCTCGGCGCCGTCCATCGTCGACTCGGTCGAGCAGTGCGCGCACGACAACGGGCAGCGGCGGGTCAGCGCGAGGAAGACGCCGGCCGCCGGAACGGCGCGCAGCACGGCCATCTCAGCCAAATGCATGGGGAACCCCGCGGGCGGACGTGGCCGCGACGAATTTGCTCAACGCCTGGATCAGCTCGTCGACGACGGCGTCGGAGGCCCCCGTACGGCTGAGTGTGATCTCCAGGCGGCGCCAGGGGGTGAGGCCCTCGTGCGCGCTTCTGGTCAGGGACCGGGCGGCCGCCATGAGCGCGAGCGTGATGGCCGACTGGTTCGCGAGCTCGGTGAACAGGTCGATCGCCGTCATCTCCCCGAATGTGCTGATCGTCGGATCGAGCACCTCGAGCACTCCGATGGCCCGGTCGTCCAGCTCCAACGGCGCCGCCATCAGGACCTCGGGGACGTACCCGGTGCTCTGCGCGAACTCCCGGTCGAACCTGGGGTCTTTGCCGACCTCGCTGAGCAGCAACGTCTCGCCCGTCTGGAACACCCATCCGGCCACGCCGCGTCCCGTCGGGATGGCCACGCCCACCAGGCGGTCCTCGCCCTCTCCTGACGCGGCTTCGAACACCAGCCGGTCGCGTTCCTCGTCGTAGAGGAACACCGACGCCGCCGCGGCCGTGAACGTGAGCCGGGCGAGCCGTACCGTGGACCTCAGCAGCTCGTCGTGCTCACTGGGCCGCAGCAGCCGCCCCAGCGAGGACGTCAGCGTGTCGGAGATGCCCAGGGTCATGGGAGACCTCCTCAAATTCGGTTGTTGGCGATCGCGGCCAGCACGTGCTTGAGCTGGCCAGTGCCGAAGCCCGGGTGCCTTTCCAGCACGCGTGCGCAGAATCCGGTGATGTGCGGCGTCGCGAAGCTGTTGCCGGTCAGCAGGGCCGTGCCGCCGCCGGGTTGCAGGACCTCCACGGTGACGCCGCGGGCGAAGAACTCGGCCGGGGGTTCGGGGTTGCACTCGATGCGCTCAGGATCGGGCAGGCTGTGCGAACCGACGGAGATCACGCTCGGGAAGTGCCAGGGGTAGCTGCGTACCGGCCGGTTGTGCGCCGACGCCACGATCGTGACACCGGCGAAGTACGCCCGGTCCACGAGATCGTGCAGCGCCTCCTTGTGCGCGGTGCGGCGGGTCGACAGGCTCATGCTGATCAGCGCGAACCGCTGCTCGATCGCCCATTCCAGCGCGGCCAGCAACACCTCACCGCGCCCCTGCAGCGCGCCGCCGAGCACCCTGACGCTGGTCAGTTCGCAGCCCGGCGCGAGGTCGCGGATGATCCCGGCGCACGCTGTCCCGTGTCCGGCCTGGTCGCCTGCCTCGTCCGGCACGATCCGGTGCTGGACGTCGTCGCCGTCCGGTCCGGCCGCCACGGCGAGCGCGCTGACCGGCCGCCCGAAGCCCGGGTGCGCCGCGTCCACGCCGCTGTCGATCAGGCAGACGCGCACCCCGGCCCCGGTGGCCTCCCCCCATGCCCACTCGCGGGTGACCGCGCAGGGCAGCGGCAGCCGAGCGGACTCGACGACCGCGCCGCGGGAGGCATGAGCCAGCCGGAACGTCCGTGGCGACGGCCTTTCCGCGACAGCCTGAAAACTGGCCATTGCCCACCTTCACCTGCCTTTGATCTGAATACTGGAATTTTGCGGAGGGCTGTTCATAATTTCTTCATAGTCGGATCAGAGTCCGCGGATCACCGGCTTGACTGCTGCGCAGGATGGCGCATCATGTGGGGGATCGATGATCTTATAAAGCTCAACTCTTGCCCTTGCGTCAGGCGGAGCGTGGCTCATGGTGGAATTTCGGCTCCTGGGAGCGGTTGAGGCCTACCACGACGGGCGGCAGGTGAGGCTGGGCCCGCGCAAGCAGCGGCTGACGCTGGGTGTCCTGGCGCTCGAGGCCAACAGGCCCGTCGCGGTCGACCGGCTGGTCGCGCTGAACTGGCCGTCCTCACCGCCGCGTACCGCCGAGCACGCGGTTCGCGTATCGGTGTCCCAGCTCCGGTCGATCCTGGGGACGGTCGATCCCACCCGCTCCGAGGCGGAGCTCATCGCGCAGGGCGCGGGCTACGTCCTGCGTACGGACCCGCGGCGGATCGACGTCCACCGGTTCAGGGACCTGGTGCAGCAGGCCCGCGACGCCTCCGACGACGAGCGGCGGCTCGACCTGCTGAACCAGGCGCTGACCCTGCGGAGGGGCCCGCTGCTCGCCGGAACGGCGCCCCAGGAGACCCAGGAACGCCTCGGCCGCGGCCTGGAGGAGACCTGGCTCGTGGCGCTGGAGGACAAGGTGGACGCGGAGCTGCGCCTGGGCCGCCACCGCCGCCTGCTGGACGAGCTGACCGAGCTGGCCGCGACGCATCCGTTCCGTGAGCGGCTGACCTGCCAGCTCATGATCGCCCTCTATCGCAGCGGACAGCCCCACATCGCCCTGGAGACGGCCCGCAGGGTGCGCGGTCTCCTGGCGGACGAGCTCGGCATCGACCCCGGCCTGGAGCTGCAGCGGCTCGAAGTGGCCATCCTGCGCAACGACCCGGCCCTGCTCCCCCCGCCGGACCGCGTGGCGGTGTCCGCGCCGCCGGCGATGGTGCCCGCGCAGCTCCCGCCGACCGTCACCGACTTCACCGGCCGGGCCGGGGAGCTGAGGTGGCTGGACGAACTGATCCACGACCACGCGCCCGGCCCGGTCACCATCGCGATCACCGGTCCGGCCGGGGCCGGCAAGACCGCGCTGGCCGTGTACTGGGCACACCGGATCCGCGACCGTTTCCCCGACGGGCAGCTTTACGTCGACCTCCGGGGCTACGCCCCCGGCCCGGCGCTGCCCGCCGCCCAGGCGCTGGCCCGTTTCCTGCGCTCGCTGGGCGTCTCCCCCGAGCATGTCCCCACCGACCTGGACGAGGCCACGGCCCTGTACCGGACGCTGCTCGCCGACAAGCGTGTTCTCGTGGTGCTGGACAACGCCACTTCCCCCGAGCAGGTCCGGCCCCTGCTCCCCGGTGCCGACCGCTGTCTCGTGGTGACGACGAGCCGGGACCGCCTAGGCGGCCTGGTCGCGCTCGAAGGCGCCCGGGACCTGCCGCTGGGCGTGCTGGACCCGGGCGAGGCCCGCGCGCTGCTGGCCAGAATCCTCGGTGCGGGCCGGCTGGTGCCGGAGCCGGACGCCGCGGCCCGCCTGGCGCAGCTGTGCGACTACCTGCCACTCGCCCTGCGGATCGCGGCGACCAACCTCTCCCGGCGGCCCGACCGTACGATCAGCGCCGCCGTCTCGGAGCTGGCCGACGGCAACAGGCTGAACGCCCTCCGGGTCGACGGGGATGACCAGGCGGCCGTCCGCGCCGCCTTCGATCTGTCGTACGCCGCCCTGGAACCGGCCGCGCAGCGGCTCTTCCACCTCATCGGCGTGAGCCCGTGCCCTGACATCACCCCCGAGGCCGCCGCGGCGTTGGCCGACGCCCCCCTCGACCAGGTCCGTCAGAACCTGGACCGGCTGGAACGCGCACATCTCGTCCATCGGCACGTCGCCGGCCGCTACGGTTTCCACGACCTGCTGCGGCTGTACGCGCGGGACTGCGCCGACGATCCCGCGGACTGCGATCAGGCGCTGGAGCGGCTCTACGCGTTCTACCTGGGAGCCGTCGGCGAGGCCGGCCGCCTGCTCTATCCGCGGACCCCGCGGCTGCCGTCCCCGCGACCCACCGCCGCGCCCGTCGCGTTCCGCGACCCGGAGGAAGCGCTGGCCTGGCTGGACGCCGAACGCCCCAGCCTGGTCGCGGCCATCACGTACGCGGCCGAGCACGGCCCGCACCACGCGGCCTGGCGGCTGGCCGACGCGTTACGCGGCTACCTGTCGCTGCGACGGGACCCGATCGACTGGCTCACCATCGCCGGGGCCGCGCGCCAGGCGGCCCGCCGCGACGGCGACCTCGCCGCCCAGGCGGCGTGCGAGCTCAGCCTCGCGCAGGTCCACCAGGCACGCAGCGATCATCGGAGCTCGCGGGACCACTACACGCAGGCGCTGCTGCTCGCCCAGGAGGCCGGGTGGCGCGAGGGTGAGGCCGCGGTGCTCAACAACCTGGGAAACGTGCATTGGAAACTCGGCACTCTCCAGCGGGCGGCCGGCTACTACAGCCGCGCGATCGCGATCTCCATGGAAACCGGCCAGCAGATCGTCCAGGCGACCAGCACCGCCAACCTCAGCATGGTCTATCGCAGCATGGGGGAGCTGCGCCGGGCGATGGCCTACCAGCACCAAGCCCTCGGCCTGTCCAGGAAGGCGGGATATCGAAACGGCGAGGCCATCGCGTTGGAGAATCTGGGCGAAATCTGCCTCGACCTCGGCGAGTTCGATCGTGCCCTGGACTTCCTCGGGTCCGCCCTGGCGATGTTCCGCCAGGCGGGCAACCGTTACGGGGAGGTCCTCGCCCTCGACACGCTCGCCGCGGTCCAACGGGACGCCGGCGACCACGAGCGCGCCCTGGAGTGGGCCGACTCGGCGGTCGAACTGGCCGTCGCGCTCGGCGACCGCCGGGCCGAGTCGGACACCCTCAACACCCGCGGCGCCGTGCACACGCGGCTCGGGCAACCCGAGCTCGCCGTCGAGCAGCACACCCGCGCGCTGGCCATCGCCAGGGAGATCGCCAATCTGCAGCCCACACTCGACGCGCTGATCGGCCTCGCCCTGGCGCATTGGCAGCTGGGCAACCTCGCCGAGGCGTCCGCCTGCGGCTGCCAGGCGCTCGACGCGGCCCGCCGCCAGGGATTCACGCTGCTCGAACACCAGGCGCTCGGCATCCTGGCGGCCGTGCACCTCACCCAGGAGAACATCCCTTTGGGAATGAACCGGGCCAGAGAAGCCCTGAAGGGCCATCGCCGGTCCGGCCACCGGCTGGGCCAGGCAAGGACCATGGAAATCCTCAGAAAAGCCTTTCCCGAAATGGTGGCCGCAGAGCTTTCTGAGTAATTACCAGAACCGGGCGAAACCGGTTGAGTAAATACTCATCAAGACGGCGGCAAAATGGCCGCATAATGTTCTGCTTATGGAAATCATCAGCATTATGAATCGCGCCGGAAACAACGCCTTACCGACCCGGGGAGTTCATGACGTGACGTGAGCCGTTGAGCACCCTCATCAAATCCGCCCTCCGGGAGACGCCGAGCTTTCCGTAAGCGCGGGTCAGGTGGTTGTTCACCGTGCGCACGGACAGGACCAGCCGGTCGGCGATCAGCCGGCTGGACAGTCCTGAGGCGGCGAGCAGGCACACCTGGCGTTCCCGGGCAGTGAGTAACGAAGCCCTGCTGGACCAGACCTGGCCGGGCTGCACGAGCGTGGCGTCGCGGAGCCCCTTGACCAGCGCTTCCGCAAGCGCGAGCGGGTTCCCCGCCGCCGCTGCCTGCAGCTCGGCCCCGGTCAGGGCGTCGACCTGGCGGCCCAGCGTACGGGCGATCAACGTGTCGACGGCCGCCGGCGGCAGCGGCTTCAGCTCGATCGGTTCGAGGTGGCCGTCCTTCCACAGCGCGACGACCGCATCGGGGACCGGTTCCTCTTGCCGTACGGTGATCAGGAGGAAGGCCAGCTTACGCAGGGCGAGCTGATGGATGAGGACCGCCGAGGCATCGTCCAGCAGGTGCGCGTCGTCGATGCACACCACCGGCGGGTACGGCTGCGCCAGCGCGTCCATGTGCCGGATGACGCCCCGGATGAATGCGTACGGCTCGGCCACCGGTTCGTCCAGCGGCAACAGGCTCAACGTGGCCCCGAACGGCAACGATGCGGCGGCCCTTGTCGCCACCAGCCATTCCGTGGCCCGGCCCGACCGGGTCGCCGTCGCGGCGACCTCCCGGGCGAGGCGGGTCCGGCCCATACCGGCGGCACCGATCAGCACACCACCTCCCGACGCCCCCGTGGCCAGCGCAGCCGTCAGCTTCGCCATCTCCCGCTCCCGGCCCAGCAGAGGCCAGTCCGCCCCGACCTGAGAGTCCACCCTCGTCATCCGTGCTCCTTCGCGGCCCACGACATCGGGTAAATTCCTCATGATCAGAGATGATGAAGGGAGAACGCGCGTCGGACTAGAACAGGCCGGTTAATCTAGCGGCCCTGACTCTCATCGGGTAACGGGTGCGCGGCCCTGATCCGTCCCGTCGTCGAAGGACACGTCGGCACCGGGCTGCCGGATCGGGACGCCGCGGCGGCCACCACCACCGTGGTGACCGCCTTCGTTCCGGCGGTTCAGCATTTCACCCAGTTGCCGGGCGAGGTCTGTTTGATGGAGCTGGTGGTGAGGGAGTTCCACGGGCCTAGGTGCTGGCCCGAGCCCATGGCGTAGGTCTGGCCCCAGACGGCGTAGGCACGCAGCGCCATGGTGTGGGCGACGTTGTGCGCAGTCACGCATTCCGGGCTCGGGGAACCGGTCGGGGTCGGAGTCGGGGTCGGAGTCGGTCCTGGTCCGCCGGCGGCGCCGCCGAGGGCGGTGACCATGTTCATGATGGCCGTGATCTGCTTGCCGTTCTTCTGGGCGTACTGCGTGTCACCGCCGAAGCCCCACCAGTTCCAGCAGCCACGGGGGTTGAGTATGGGGTGGTAACTCTCCTTGGCCTGCGGATAGAGCACGATCATGTTGTTGGTGCCGGCGTACTCGTTGAGGTTCGCCTGGTCCATGAACGTGTCGCCGATCAGGCCGTAGTACTGGTAGCAGCCGTGCAGGGCGACCATGAGCTTGCACGGGCCTGACTCGCAGGCCTGGGGCACATAGGCGAATCCCTCCTTGCCCATGCTGATGGCCTCGGCGCTGCCGCCGGGAGCGTGACCGTTCTGGTCGAACTGGATCAGCTTGCCGCCCAGGGTGGCGGCGGGTGCGTTCACGCTGCCGAACAGATGCCCGAGCATCTCCCGCTGCGGGTCGGTGCCGCAGTCGTTGACGTACGGTGAGGCGGTCGACGCGCAGGAGACGGTGCCGAGCGGGCTGACCCAACCGTGTCCGGCGCCGGTGGAGGTGTTGTAGACGACGTTCGCGCCGAAGTCGCGGTAGTAGGTGGCCAGGTCATCGTTGACGGCCCGAAGCACGGTCTGGTCGTTGGAGCCGTGCAGCAGCCATACCGGGTCTCCGCTCAGGTTCGCGACCGGGTCGACAGTGCCCGCCGCGGCCCGATCCCGGGTCATCTGCTCCAGTTCGGCGGGGGTCTTGCGGCGCATGCTGGTCTTCATGCAGGCGTTCTGCGCGATGGTAGCCGCGGAATCGTCGCCGTCGGCGCAGCCGTAGGGACCCGCGGTCATGATGCCGGCGCCCCGGAAGACGCTGGAATGGGCGACGTGGAGTTGGTTGGCCATGTAGCCGCCGGACGACACGCCGGACACGTATGTGGCGGTGATGTCGTACTTTCGCAGATTGCCTTGGGTGGGCGGCGGGACGTCCGCGTGAGCGACGGTGGTGACGGCCGTGAGCAGCCCGGCCGCCGCCGTCATGGCCAGGAGTGCTTGTTTCAGACGCATCCGAGCCTCCTATCGGGGGGTTCCTGCCACGGTGAGAAAAAAGCGCCATGGTTACCAGTGGATTCACAACCATATTTTCCGGTTGTGATATGGCCGAGCGCGCCATAGGAGCGGCGGTGATTCTCCGCGAAAGTCTGGAGATCCGCGTGTGAAATATGAGGGGGCTTTGCAGCGAACGTCGGCGTCCGCGTCCGAGAACTCCGCTCGCAGCGCGCCTCGCCGTCCGGCGTTTCGCTCGGTCTCAGTCCTGCGGCTTGCGCCAGATGATGCTGTAACGGAACAGGAGGTGGCGGCGATACTCGGAGCCCGGCAGGATCTCGGTGGCCAACGCTCGCATCTGCGGATATGTCACCGGCGGCGGCCACACCATGGGGGACGGATGCTCCCAGTGGCCCTTCGTGGCGCGGTGAAAGGTGCCGACGGCGACGCCGGCGAGTTCGCGTGGCAGGTCGTTGGGCATGGTGCTGCGGGCGAGGCCGACGATGGCCAGGACGCCACCGGGGCGCAGCAGATCACGCACACGGGCCAGCCCGGTGGCGGCGTCCATGTGATGCAGGGTGGCCACCGACGCGACGACGTCGAACGAGGCGGGCTCGAAGGGGTGGGTGAGGAAGTCCCCGAGGATGTAGTCGATGTCGTCCGGGTGCTCGCGGGCTTGGTCGATGCTGCGCGCGTCGAGATCGATGCCGGTGACGTGCGGCACGGCCCGCCGCAGTTCACGGGTGAGCATGCCCTCGCCGCAGCCGACGTCGAGGGCGCGCCGGGCGCCATCGGGGACCGCGCTGAGGATGCGGGGGTGGTAATGGATGTTGTGGTTCCATCGCCTGCCGTTCTTCACTGGCATGTGATCATCCTGCCAGACACACGCGCGTGGGAGCCGTCGATGCGGCAGGCTGGGCAATCCCGCGGCCCGCCGGGCGTATTCCGGTGGCACCCGCCACACGGCCGGCGCCTCAGACGCCGGCCGTGTCGGCGTTCAGCGGATATCAGGGTGCTGAAGTGCCAGGGCTGCGAGGTCGCCGATCGCGCGGCGTTGCAGGAAGACCGCGACCGGCAGGTTGATCTCGAGGTCGACCGCGATCCGGTTGCGCGCGCACGTCCTCGTCGGTCAGCTCCGGGCGCAACAGGGAGTGGTCGATCATCTTGGCGACATCGGCGACGGTAGAGGTCATGGGCGCGGCTCCTTCGCGATGCGGGGTTGAGCGGGTGGTGGTTCACGGGTGGAGGACGTCCGCGGCCGGAGGTTCGACGGTGAAGGCGACGTCGAGGCCGTATCGGGCGGCGACGTACAGGGAGTCGGTGAGCTCCAGCGGCTCGTCGTTCTGGTCGAGGATCAGGCGGTGCTCGACCAGCAGCGGCGCGCCCGGGTCCACGGCGAGCACGCCGGCCTCGTGCTCGCCCGCCGTGGCGGCGCCGATGCGGGCGTGGCCGCGCGCAGGTGTGCGGCCGAGTGCGATCAAGGCGGCATGCAGAGAGCCGTGCTCGAGATCGGACTCCAGCAGGCCGCGCAGGGTGCCGGGGAACAACGCCCGTTCGAGGGCGATGGGCACGTCGTCGGCCAGCCGGACGCGCTCCACCGCGATCACCCGTCCGCGCCTGCCCAGCCGCAGCCGGTCGGCCTCCTGGGAGCCGGCGGCGCGGGTGGTGACCGACAACAGCCGTGAGGAGGGCCGCTGCCCGCGGCGGCGGATCTCCTCACTGAAGCGGACGAGGCTCTCGGCGCGGCGGCTGCCCGGCGGCGGGGCCACGAAGGTGCCCCGGCCGGGGTGGCGTACGACCAGGCCGTCGGCGGCCAGGCGTTGCACGGCCGCGCGGGCGGTCATCCTGCTGACCGCGAACTCCTCGCTCAACTCGCTCTCCGAGGGCAGCGCGTCGCCCGGCCTGGAGGCGGCCACTCGCTCGCGCAGCGCCTGCTCGATGACGAAGTAGCGGGGCGCGAAGTCCTCGGGCTGCTTTCCTGTCGCGTTCACGTCCCAACCGTAACACTAGTCGTATATACAGCTATACTGATCAAATAGTTGGAAGAGGAAGGTGAGCATGCAGCCGGATTTCGAACACCCGATCCGCCGAATCTCCACGAGAATCGCCTACGAGTCGCCGTACATGCGGCTGCGCGAGGACAGGATCGTCCGCCTGGACGACTCCGAGGGTGTCTACACCTACGTGGACAAGCCCGACTTCGCGCTGGTCATCGCGGTCGAGAACGGCGGTTTCCATCTGGTGGAGCAGTACCGGTATCCCGTGCGCTCGCGGTCATGGGAGTTCGTGCAGGGATCGCTGCCCGGCCTGGTCGCGGGCGATCCTGAGCCGCTGGCCCGGCAGGAGTTGCTGGAGGAGACCGGCATCACGGCTGGAGTGATGCGCCACCTGGGACGGCTCAACTGCGCGACGGGCATGTCGTCGCAGGGATTCGACGTGTTCGTGGCCTCAGAGCTGTCGCACGGGGAGGCGGCGCGGGAGGTCGAGGAGCAGGACCTGCGCCAGCGGTGGTTCTCGCGGGCCGAGCTCGAGGACATGATCCGCGACGGGGTCGTCACCGACGACTCCACACTGGCCGCGTACACCCTGTTCCTGCTGCTCACATCCGCGGCCTGAACCACGCCGGCGGGCACGCAGTGCCATAACATCTCGCACGTGACCACCTACGGCGATCATGACGCGTTCGAGTATCTGGACTTCGCTGCTCTGCCGCAACGCCAGCAGCGGATCCTGGCCACGATCCGGGACTGGATCGTCAGGTACGGGTACCCTCCGAGCACTCGCGAGATCGGTCACGCGGTCGGGCTGCGGTCGTCCTCGTCGGTGTCGAAACACCTCAAGAGCCTGGAAGAGAAGGGGTTCCTCCGCCGGGGCACGACGATGACCCGGCCGATCGACGTGCGCCTGTTCTTGAGAGCCTCGGAGCCGGAACGGGCCGACGACATGGTCACCGTGCCCGTGGTCGGAGACATCGCCGCGGGCATTCCCATCCCCGCCGACGAGCACGTGGACGGCACGCTGACCCTGCCCCGCGACCTCACCGGACGCGGCACCGTGTTCGGCCTCCGCGTGCGGGGCGACTCGATGATCGACGCCGCGATCTG
This sequence comes from Nonomuraea sp. NPDC049480, assembly GCF_044465905.1. Lineage (NCBI taxonomy): Bacteria > Bacillati > Actinomycetota > Actinomycetes > Streptosporangiales > Streptosporangiaceae > Nonomuraea > Nonomuraea sp. NPDC049480. The sequence continues at coordinate 42,466 of NZ_JBITMD010000008.1, read as the reverse complement.
CGACGGCGACATCGTCGTGGTACGGCAGCAGCCCGAGGCGCACTCGGGTCAGATCGTCGCCGCGATGATCGACGGCGAGGCCACCGTCAAGGTGTACCGCCGACGCAACGGGCACGTCTATCTCGAACCACGCAATCCTGTCTACGACGTCATCGACGGCGACGGCGCCGTGGTGTTGGGCATCGTGGTCTCGGTCCTTCGCAACCTTTGAGCACGCAGCCGGGCTACTTCCGAAACCTTCGCGCTACCCGATCTCGCCGAGGCCGAAGGCGACATCGGCGAGGTGAACAGTCCGCACCTCCGGATCGTCGAGGAGTTCGCGGAGGTCGGCGAGCTTCCAGCGGTCGACGACGAGCCCGTGCGCGACGCCCTCGTCGGCCGCTCCCGCGAGCCACGTGTCATCCAACTCGAATGCGCCGAGGTCGTCCCCCTCGTCAAGCAGCCCGACCCACCTGCGGAACTCCGCCAGCGCCGCCACGGGCTCGGTCTCGCACTGATAGGCGAGATCCGCCTGGATGTCGTCCTCGGTCATGCCGCGGTTCCAGACCACCGCGTTCAACGAGGCCGGTTCACTGGAGTCGTCGTAGTAAGACGGGGAGTAGATGTAGGAGACGTCCGCCCCTCCGCAGATCCTGTGCCTCCGGTTGAGGGCGACGAGCCGCTCGGCGGGCATCGAGTGCGCGAACTCCACGACCGCGACGTGCGGCAGGCGCTTGTCCGGGTTCGCGATGCGGGCGACCGTGCCGTACAACCGGGCCATGCGCTCGTCGTCGGAGTCGATGAACAGCCACAGAACCCGGTCGACCGCGCTGAAGGCCAGGTACAGCGCCGCGGTGACGGCCAGGACCTTGACAAGAGACCTGGCCCCGTACGCCCAGTCCGGCTCCCTCACGTGCATCACCGCGCACTCCTGCGATCTAGATCAATTCGGGTACGGCGCACCATAGCCGCCCGGAATCGAAGGTGGACAGGGGAGCGCCGGCCAGCGGCTCCAGGACGCACCTTGATGGGTGCAACGAGGTCGTTGACACTCGCGAAATATGACCGAGTACGCATCGCCGGTGTGCTCGGCGCAGGAATGTTAGCGCTACCACCATCCCCTCCGCACTCGCCTTGGTCCCGCCCGGTACCGCCCAGGCGGCTCGTGCGGCACTGGCCCCGCCGCCGCAGCACGACCCGCCGGTGCCCGGCGCCTGGGTCGTGAAGCCGTTCGCCAACAGCCAGGTCACCTTGGGCGAGAGCGTCTCTGATCAGCTAAGCGGTCCTTGGTCCGGTTGTGGTTCCGGACTGGGGATGTGTTCCCACCGTGGCGGGGTGGCGTGGGCGTGCAGGTGGAAGCCCGCGCCCAGTGCCGCCCCTGGCGGCCGATGTCGCCGTCGGGTGGTGGGGATGCTTGAGCTGCCGCGGACCGGTGGCCACGAACGGCTCAATGCCGTGATTATAGGCGTTTGTCATCATTTGAGTTATTTGCTGCTTGGTGCCGGGCAAGGATTTCAAGGCGCACGACAGCTCGCGCTTCGAGGAAGGGAAGGTGCCGCCACTTCTCCCGCGACCATGGAGTTCCAGCCAACTGAGGAGTCGCCGTGCTGACGCTGACCGCCGACGCGGTCGCGGTAATCCGCGATCTGACGTCACAGCCGGAAACGCCGCCGGAGACGGGGCTGCGCATCGCATCGTCGTCTGCCGACGGTCTAGCCGGATCTCTTGAACTGTCGATCTCGGGTGGACCGCACCCCGACGATGAAGTACTCGAAGCGGAAGGCATTCGCGTGTACGTCGAGCCCGGCGCCGCCTCATTCCTGGCAGACAAGACCCTCGACGTAGAGATCACGGAGGAAGACAAGCCCACCTTCCGCATACTTCGCCAAGCGACCTGACCCATCGAGCCATAGCACCTGCGGTGCCATTCAGGTGTCGAGGGGTGTGGTCGACCGAGCGCTGACAGCGTCTTCGCCGCCCCGGCCGCCGGCCTCGTCGGCGCGCCCATGAACGCCGGCACGCTGCGCGACCGCCAGGTCGTGGCTCTTCGGACGCCGGGCGTTGAGCCCGCTCAAGGTCAAGGCCAGCGTCGCGCCGTACACCACGTGTCCCATGGCCATCACCATCGGACGGCCGGGACGGTCACCGGAGATCGGCGGCAGAATGTCCAGGCTCGGGATCCACCCCTCGTAGCTGGAGATCCAGATCGTCAACGCGTAGCCGACGCCCGCGGCCGCCGGGATGCGATGACCTCTGGCCAGCAGCCCGAACAAGCCCCCCGCGGTGGCGCCGAATCCGACGTGGGCCAGCGCTCCCACAACGCCCTCGCCGGCCTTCGGCCGGTGCTTGTGACCGGGCAGCGCCGCGCGGGCGATACGTTTGGGCGGCTGGTCTCTCATCAAGCCCACCCGGCTTCCAGCGACCATCACCACACTCATCGCTGCCGTCGCGACAGTGCCGCTCACGGCGCCCTTGACGAGATTGCGCATCATGCAAGGCCGTTGCCCTCGATGGCGAGCGGAAAACTCACTGCGGCATACATGAGACGTCCCGTTTAGCCCAGATTGTGTGAGGTAGGGGCGCAACACCAAGAGCTGACAGCAGATATGTAAGGCGCCGGGTGCGGCGCGACCCAGGAGGTGAAGACCTATCCTCGCGGCGGCATTGGCCATCCCCGTGGCGGCTTTGATCGGTCTGATGTTCATGCAGTTGCTGGAAGAAGTGCTGCTGCCCCCTCTGGCTCCGCCCGGCTCCCGAAAACCCGGCCCCACCAGCCGCGAGAGCGGCTCTCCAGCGCCCTCGGCCGTGAGGCGCCCCCTTCATGCGACCATCAGCGGTCCCCGCACAGAGTCCCCAACCGCGCAGTCCAAGACCTTCGGCAGCCCATGGCACCTGGCTCCACGCCGACCGCCGTGTCCTTCAGGCCATCCCTGCCGCCGGTCCAGGTCACGAGCGGCGGGCTGCCGACCCGGGCGAAGCTCGGCGTCATAGAAAGCTCGGCGTCATAGAAAAGGACCGAGCCATGACCAGGCCGAGCCCCGCCGGCAACCGCGGCGACGTCACGATTCCACGGTGACCCCGATTCCACGGAGACCACGACGCCCTCCGACGGGTTCATTACCGTGCGCCCCCCACACGAGATCCTCGTCATCCGCGACGACGGCTAGCCGGCGCCCGGCCGTCCCGCCACTGACGGCATCCCGCTCTGGAACGTCGCACGCGTCCGAGCACAGCCGGAGACGCACGCGCCCCCACCGCCTCACCCGTCGCGATCAGTCCCCGGGTCCGGTGAACTTGATCACATTGTGCTGGTCAAGAGCCGAAACTATGGTTAGCCTTTCCTAACTGTTGATTTTTTTAAGGGTTCCACCCCCCTACGAGAACGGAAGCTCCACCATGCGCGCATGGCGTCCGCTCCTGGCGCTCGCGGCCGTGAGCGTTGTGCTCGCCGGTTGCGGCTCCGCAGACACCCCCGGCACCGCCGGCACCGCGGCCTCCGCCGCACCCGCCGGCCCCTGGTCCTTCACCGACGGATCCGGCAAGACCGTCACAGCGGACAAAACCCCCACCCGGATCATCGCACACGCCGGCGAGGCGGCCGCGTTGATGTCCTTCGGCATCAAACCCGTCGGCATCTACGCCGACGAATCGGTCAAGACCGACGCCAACCTCAAAGATCTCGACCTGACCGGCATCGAAATCCTCGGCCAGGAATGGGGCAAAATCGACGTGGAGAAAGCCGCGGCGCTGCGGCCAGACCTCATCGTCGGCGACTGGTGGCCGGCCGAGAAAGCACACAGCGGCCTGGAAGAAGGCGTCGACGAGAAGAGCAAGAAACTCGCCGAACTGGCCCCCGTCGTAGGCGTCTCCCAAGGCAAGTCGATCGTCGAACTCGCCAAAGGCTACGAAAACCTCGCCAAGAGCCTGGGCGCCGACGTCGACTCCCCCGACATCGCCGCCAACAAAAAGCGCTTCGAACAGGCGGTCGCCACATTCAAGGAGGCGGTCGCTGCCAAGCCGGACCTCACCGTGGCCGCGATGGGGCCCGCCGACGACAAGCTCTACGTCGCCAACCCCGAGTACGCGCCCGAACTGCTGGACTTCCAAAGCTGGGGCATGAAGGTGATCAACCCGCAGAGCCCCGACCCCGGCTTCCCCTACTGGGAGAATCTGAGCTGGGAGAACGCCGACAAATACCAGCCCGACCTGATCCTGTTCGACGGCCGCAGCTTCAAGCCCACCTCCAACGCCGATTGGGGCAAGAAGCAGCCCACCTGGTTCAAGATCAAAGCGGCCAAGGCCGGCGCGGTCGTGGCCTGGCCGGCGTACTGGCTGCACACCTACGGCGACTTCGCCACCGAGCTGGACAAGCTGACGGCCGCGGTCAAGACCGCGGACCCGAACATCGGCGACTGATCCCCACCGATGAGCGACTCGACACACCTGGCGCGCAGAGTCTCGGTCCTCGGACCGGGGCTCGCCGTGCTGTGCGCGTTACTGGCCCTGATCGCCTTTCTCAGCGTCACCCTGGGCTCGCGCTCGATCGGCCTGCCAGAGGTGCTGCGCGCCCTGGGCAGCCTGGACAGCGACGGGTCCATCACCAGCACGATCACGCTGGAGCTGCGCGTGCCCCGCACGCTGCTCGGCATCCTGGCCGGCGCCGCCCTCGGCGTGGCCGGCGCCATCCTGCAGGGCGTCACCCGCAACCCGCTTGCCGACGCGGGGATCATGGGCGTCAACCAAGGCGCGGCCGTCTTCGTGGTCTTCGCCATCACGGTGCTCGGCGTGCGCGGCGCGGGTGTCTACGTCTGGTTCGCCTTCGCCGGGGCGATCGCGGCCCTGGTGCTGGTCTACGCGATCGCCTCCCTCGGCCGGGAGGGCGCCACCCCGATCAAGCTGGCCCTGTCCGGCGTGGCCGTCACCGCGGGCCTGACCTCGGTGACCACCGGGATCGTGATGACCAACGTGGACGCGCTCAACGAACTGCGGTTCTGGCAGGTGGGATCACTCGCCGGGCGCTACGTCCCGATCCTGACCGGAGTCGCGCCGTTCCTCATCCTCGCCCTGATCGCCTCGCTGGGCTTCGGGCGCGCGCTCAACGGGCTCGCCCTCGGCGAGGACATGGCCCGCGGCCTCGGCCAGCGCGTCACCCTTACCCGGGCGCTGGCGTTCACCGTCGTCGCGGTGCTGGCCGGCGCGGCCACGGCCGCCTGCGGGCCGATCGTCTTCGTCGGACTTGTCGTACCGCACGCCGCACGGCTCATCTGCGGCCCGGACTACCGCTGGATCCTGCCGTACTCCATGCTGCTGGCCCCCATCGTCCTGCTGCTGGCCGACGTGCTCGGCCGGGTGGTGGCCGCCCCCGACGAACTGCAGGTCGGTGTGGTCCTCGGGGTACTCGGGGCACCGGCGTTCGTCGGCATCGTCCGCTACGGCCGGTTGTCGGAGGTGTGACCATGACAGCGACCACACCTGCCGCACCCACGGCGACCGCGAGCGCGTTCCGGACCACCCGGCGGCATCGGGCCACCCGGTCGTTCGTGGTGACGTGCTCGCTGGCCGCGGCCGTCATCGCGCTGTTCGTGCTCACCATGATGGTGGGCAGCTTCCAGCTCACCGCGGAAGAGGTCGTCGCCTCGGTGCTGCACCTGCGCGACGATGCCAGCGTCGACTTCGTCGTCCGGGATCTGCGGCTGCCCACCGCCGCGTCCGCGCTGGCCGTCGGTCTCGCCCTCGGCGCCGCCGGGACGATCTTCCAGCAGCTGCTGCGCAACCCCCTCGCCTCCCCCGATTTCGTCGGCATCACCTCCGGCGCCGGGCTGGCCGCCATCACCGGGATCGTGCTGTTGCAGGTCGGCGGACTGGTCGTCAGCGCGCTCGCCCTCGGCGGAGCCGTCACCGCCGCCCTGCTGATGTACGTGCTCGCCTGGCGCGACGGCGTGGCCGGCTACCGGTTCATCCTCATCGGCATCGGCGTCTCGCTCTTCTTCGACGGACTCATCGGCTACATGCTCACTCGAGCGCAGCTGTCCGACGCCCGGCAGGCGATGCATTGGCTGACCGGCTCCGTCGGGCAGGCCAGCCCCGGTGAGCTACGGCTCCTCCTCGGTGCCCTGCTCCTCCTCCTGCCCACCGCGGTCCTGTTGCAGCGGCAGTTGCGGGCACTCGAACTCGGCGACGACACCGCTCGCGCGCTGGGCACCCGCACCGAACTCAGCCGCGCCGGCCTCCTGGCCACGGCAGTGGTGCTGACGGCCCTGGCCGTCGCCGTGGCCGGCCCCATCATCTTCGTCGCGCTCATCGCCGGACCGATCGCCAACCGGCTGCTCGGCCCCGCCACCGGCGGGATCATCCCGGCTTCCCTGGTCGGCGCCACGCTGCTGCTCACCGCCGACCTCGTCGCCGTCCACCTGCTACCGACACCGCTGCCGACCGGCGTGGTGACCGGCGCGGTCGGCGCGCCCTACCTGCTGTGGCTTCTGGCCACCACCAACCGGCAAGGAGCGGGCGGATGACCCGGCTGCACGCCGAGGAACTGACCCTCGGCTACGACGACCAGGCGATCGTGACCAACCTCGACGTCCAGATCCCGGACGGCAAAATCACCGCCATCGTGGGCGCCAACGCCTGCGGCAAATCCACCCTCCTACGCGGCCTGGCCCGCCTCCTCAAACCCCGCCACGGCGCCGTCTACCTCGACGGCAAAACCCTGACCGAGCTCAGCACCCACCACGTGGCCAAAACACTCGGCCTCCTCCCGCAAACCCCACTCGCACCCGACGGCATCACCGTCGCCGACCTCGTCGCCCGCGGCCGCTACCCCCACCAAGGCTGGTTCCGCCGCTGGACCGAACACGACGACGACGCCGTCGCCCGCGCCCTCGACGCCACCGGCACCGCCGACCTGGTCAACCGCCCACTACGCCAACTGTCCGGCGGCCAACGCCAGCGCGTCTGGGTGGCCATGGCCCTCGCCCAGGACACCGACCTGCTCCTCCTCGACGAACCCACCACCTACCTCGACATCAACCACCAAGTCGAACTCCTGCGACTCCTACGCAAACTGAACGCCGAATCCGGCAAGACCATCGTCGCCGTCCTGCACGAACTCAACCTCGCCTGCCGCTTCTCCGACCACGTCATCGCCATGTCAGAAGGCGCCATCGTCGCCGAAGGCACCCCAACCGAGGTGATCACCGCCGAACTCGTCGAGAAGGTCTTCGGCCTGGCCTGCGTCGTGGTACCCGACCCCATTGCCGGCACACCCATGGTGGTGCCCACCTGATGGCGCTCTTCTAGATGTTCATGGGTCCACCGAAGCGGAGATGCGCGCACCGCCCGGCGCTCGCGGTCCTGTGGGTGGCCCGGGTATGAGCACCGACGGCACCCGCGTCGCCCGAGCCACCCTGCGCACGTCGACCGGACGCGAGGCCACCCGTTGGGTCGCGGCGCACTGCCGCGAAGTGCCATGGCTGACGGTCGCCACCGTGCTCTCCACCGTGGCCGGGGCGGCGCTTGAGGTGCTGCCGGTGCTGCTGCTCGGCCGGGTGGTCGACGGAGTGATCGAAGGCGAACCGCAATCGATCCTGGTCACGATCGGCGCGCTGATGGTGGGCGCCGCGCTTCTCGGCGTGGCGGCCACCGGGGCGTCGACGTACCTGATCGGACGCCTGGGCGCGGATCTGCTCGCGCGGCTGCGGGAGGGCGCCGTCCGGGCGGTGCTGGGAATGCCGAGCGCGCGGATCGAGCAGGTCGGCCGGGGGGACGTGCTGTCCAGGGTCGGGGACGATGTGGCCGTGCTGTCCAAGGGCATCCGCACGGCCGTCCCCACGGTGTTCTCGGCGGGAGTGCTGGTCGTCATCGCCACGGCCGGCATGTTCGGACTGGACTGGCGACTCGGCCTGGCGGGTGCCGGCGCGCTGCCCGCGTACGCGCTGGCCCTGCGCTGGTATCTCCCCCGGTCCGCCCCGCTCTACCAGAAGCAGCGGGTGGCCCAGGCCGACCGTGCGCAAGCGTTGATCAGTGGTCTGAACGGGATCGACACGGTGCGGGCGTACCGCCTTGAGGACGCCTTCCGCGAGAAGGTCACCAGTGAGTCGTGGCGGGTGCGCGATCTCGGCGTCGAGGTGTTCCGGTTCTTCGGCCGGTTCGTCGGCAGGGAGAACCGCGCCGAGTTCATCGGGCTGGTCCTGATCATCGTGGTGGGGTACGCCCTGCTGGAGGCCGACGCCGCCAGCCTGGGCGAGGTGTCGGCGGCCCCGCTGCTGTTCCACCGGCTGTTCAACCCACTGGGCTCCATCATGTTCACCTTCGACGAGGCGCAGAAGTCGGGCGCGAGCCTGACCCGGCTGGTCGGGGTGCTGGGCGAGGCCGCGGAGGACCGGCTGGTGGGCAGTGCCGCCACCGTGTCCGCGGACGTCACGCCGTACCCGGTGACGGTCGAGGGACTGACATTCAGCTACCCCGATTCCGAGGAGCCGGTCCTCCGGGACGTCGACCTGACGATCCCGGCCGGCCGCTCGCTCGCGCTGGTGGGCGCGACGGGCGCGGGCAAGACCACCCTCGCCGCGCTCATCGCGGGCATCGGCACCCCGCAGGCCGGATCGGTGCGCATCGGGTCGGCCGACCTCGCGGACCTGGACGAGGCCGGGGCGCGGGCCTTGGTGAGCATCCTGACGCAGGAGACGCACGTGTTCTCCGGTCCGCTCGCCGACGACCTGCGGCTGGCCGCACCGGAAGCGACCGACGCCGAACTGATGGACGCGTTGCGCACGGTCGGCGCCGACCGGTGGGTCGACGCGCTGCCCGACGGGCTGAACACCATGGTCGGCGAGGGCGGCGAGCGCCTGGACGTCACCAAGGTCGCCCAGATCGCCTTGGCCCGGCTGGCGCTGAGCCGGTCGCCGGTGGTGGTGCTCGACGAGTCGACCGCCGAGGCGGGCAGCGAAGGCGCCGCCGAACTGGAGCGGGCCGTGTCGGCCGCGTGCTCGGGCCGGACCACGTTGCTCGTGGCGCACCGGCTGACCCAGGCGATGGCGGCGGACCGGATCGCCGTACTGGATGCGGGACGTGTGGTGGAGCAGGGGACTCACGAGGAGCTGGTGGCTCTGGGCGGCCGGTACGCGCGACTGTGGCGGGCCTGGCGAGAGGGTAGTTAGGCAACCTCGATGACAACTCCTGACACGCGCCGGCCCCGCAAGGGGTCCGACATCCTCTGGACCGCACTACGTCGCAACATCGGGGCCATGACCTGGGGCACCGTCCTCATGGGCATGTACCAGGCGGGCGAGACCGCCTTCCCCATCGCGCTCGGCCTGATCGTCGAGCACACGATGCGGGACCGGAACCTCGGTTCGCTCGCCCTGTCGATCGCCGCGTTGGCCGTGATCATCACGACCGTGTCGCTGTCGTGGCGGTTCGGTATGCGCATCCTGCAGAAGGCCAACACGACCGAGGCGCACCGCTGGCGGGTGCGGGTCGCGGCCTGTGGACTCCAGCCGGTGGCCAGGGACGTCGACCTCAAGTCCGGCGAGGTGCTGACCATCGCCACCGAGGACGCCGACCAGACCGCCGACATCATCGAGGTGGTGCCGCTGCTGGTCAGCTCTCTGGTCGCGGTGCTGGTCGCGGCGGTCGCGCTGGGTATGGCCAACGTTCAGCTCGGCCTGCTGGTGATCGTGGGAACCGTCGCGATCCTGTCGATCCTGAGCGTGATGTCCAGGCGGATCGGCGTCAGCACCCGCGAGCAGCAGGCCCGGGTGGCGCGGGCGGGCGCGAAGGTCGCCGACCTGATCACCGGCCTGCGCCCGCTGCACGGCTTCGGCGGCAACGACGCGGCGTTCCTGTCCTACCGGAAGGTCAGCACGGAGGCGAAGCACCAGGCGATCACCGTCGCCAGGGTGAACGGCGCGTACGCGGGCACCGCGCTGGCCCTCAACGCGATCCTCGCCGCCGCCGTGACCCTGACGGCGGGGTGGCTGGCGTTCCAGGGCCGGATCACCATCGGGGAGCTCGTCATGGCCGTGGGGCTGGCGCAGTTCATCATGGAACCGCTCAAGCTGTTCGCGGAGATGCCGAAGTACGTGATGATCGCGCGCGCGTCGGCCGAGCGGATGGCCCTGGTGCTGGCCGCGCCGCCGGTGATGACCCCGGGGCAGGAGCGTCCGTCCGCAGGCGGAGACCTCGAGGTCGACAGCGTCCGGCACGGGTCCCTGCGTGAGCTGAAGTTCCACGTGTCCGCCGGCCAGTTCGTGGCGATCACCGCCTACCAGCCACGCGCGGCGGCCGACCTGGCATCGGTCCTGGCCGCGAACGTCCCGCCCGGCGCGTATGAGGGAGTGGTGCGGGTCAGCGGGCAGGAGATCGCGGACCTGTCGATCGAAGCGGTCCGCGAGCACATGCTGGTGAACCCGTACGACGCGGAGATCTTCGCGGGCACCCTCCGCACGAACATCGACCCGTCGGGCACCAGCCGGATGGTCCCCGAGGCCGTCGAGGCGTCCATGCTGACCGACGTCGTCGCCCTCCACCGCGAAGGACTCGACTACGGCGTCCGCGACCGCGGCGCGAACCTCTCCGGGGGACAGCGCCAACGGCTGTCTCTGGCCCGCGCCCTCGCCGCCGACACCGACATCCTGGTTCTGCACGACCCGACGACAGCCGTGGACGCGGTCACCGAACAGCTCATCGCGCGCAACGTCGCCGAGCTGCGCCGGGGCCGCACCACCATCGTGATCACCAGTAGCCCGGCCCTCCTGGACGCCGCCGATCGGGTCCTCGTCCTGGACGACGGCGTCATCACCGCGGAGGACACGCACCGGAACCTCCTCACCACCGACGAGGACTATCGTCTGGCCGTGGCCCGATGACCAGGCGACATCCCGGCTGCGCGACCATCACGGGGGGTCGGCCGTTGGCGGAAGGGCCGCGGCGATGCAGTCGAGGACGCGCTCCAGCCCGTACCGGAACTGGTCGTCGCGGCTCAGGTGTGGCCGGCGCGCCTCCATCACGATCTTGGTGAAGATCGGGTACTCCCCGCTCTTCACCAGCCGGTCGACATACGGGTAGCTCCGCGCCATCCACTCCGACTCGCTGAGCCCGCTGCGGCGGAATTCCTCGGCCGAGCTGATCTCCTCGCGGACGGTGCCCTCGATGTAGCCGTGCAGCATGGCAATGAGGCCGAGGTTCTCGTCGATGGAGACGTAGGCGTCGAGCACTCCCATCAGCCGTTCGATCAAGAGCAGCTGGTTGGGGCCGAAGCTGGGGAGCGACCGCTGCACGGTGGCGATCCACGGATGCCTCAGCCACATGGCCCGCAGCCCGTCGGCGTAGCGGGTCAGGTCGGCGCGCCAGTCGCCGGTGGGCACGCCCTCCACGTCGATCTCGCCCTGCAGCCGGTCGGCGATGAGCTCGATGAGGTTGTCGCGGCTGGGGACGTACCGGTAGAGGGACATCGCGCCGGCGCCGATCTCGGCGGCGATCCGCCGCATGGTGGCGGCCTCCAGCCCCTCGGCGTCGGCGATCCGGATCGCCGCCTCGGTGATCTGCGCGCGGCTGTAGGCCGGTTTCGGCCCGCGGGCCGGGCGCTCGGGCCGCATCCAGATGTTCATGTACTCGGCGTCGGTCACCGTTCCCACCCCCTACTTGCGTACATCGTACCCAGTAATCTAGTCTGGCCGCCATAACCGCGTACAACGTACCCAGTGGAGGGAACATGGCGGAGCCGATAGTGGTCGCCGAAGGGTTGCACAAGTCCTTCGGCGGCACCCATGCGCTGCGGGGCCTGGACCTCAGCGTCCCGAGAGGAACGGTCTGCGGCGTGCTCGGACCGAACGGCGCGGGCAAGACGACCGCGGTGCGCATCCTGGCGACCTTGTCCGATCCCGATGCCGGGCACGCCCGCATCGCCGGATACGACGTCGTCCGCGAGGCCGGCAAGGTGCGGGAAAGGATCGGGCTCGCGGGCCAGTACGCCGCCGTGGACGAGAAGCTCACCGGCCGCGGCAACCTGCGCATGTTCGGCCGGCTCTACCACCTGTCCCGGCGCGAGGCGCGCCGGCGGGCCGACGAGCTGCTCGAACGCTTCGATCTGATGGACGCCGCCGACCGGCCGGTTCTCGGCTACTCCGGCGGCATGCGCCGCCGACTCGACCTGATCACCAGCCTCATCCTGCGCCCCGAGGTGCTCTTCCTGGACGAGCCGACCACCGGCCTGGACCCGCGCAGCCGCGGCGAGATCTGGGACAGCATCCGTGAGCTGGTGGCGGACGGCACCACGGTGCTGCTCACCACGCAGTACCTGGACGAGGCCGACCAGCTGGCCGACGACATCGCCGTCGTCGACCACGGACAGGTGATCGCCACCGGCACGCCCGATGAGCTGAAGGCCACGATCGGCGACCGCCTCGACGTCACCCTCGAAAACCCCGCCGCACTGCCTGCGGCGATGACCGTCCTGAACACCCTCACCGGCACCGATCCCACGACGACGGGCGCCGACCGGCTCAGCGTCGCCCTGCCGGGCGGCAGCTTCCGGCTCGCCGGCATCGTGCGCGACCTCGACCGCGCCGGGGTCGCCGCGGCCGACGTGCGGCTGCGCCGGCCCACCCTCGACGAGGTGTTCCTGCGCCTCACCGACCGCAAGGAGACCGTGCGATGACCGCCCTCACCTCACCACTGGGCCGCCTGCGCTGGACGTTCGCCGACGGGCTGACCCTGGTCGGCCGCGAGCTGGGCCGGCTGCGGCAAGAGCCCGGGCAGATCGTCGCCGCGCTGATCTTCCCGGCCGTCATGGTGGTGCTGTTCGGGTACGTCTTCGGCAGCGCGATCCAGGTGCCGGACGGCGGCGACTACCGCGAGTACCTCATGCCCGGCCTGTTCGCGATGGTGACCTTCTCCGCGTGGTTGGGGGTCATGACGCGGATGGCCACCGACGCCTCCCGTGGTGTGATGGACCGGTTCCGCTCCATGCCCATGGCTCGCCTGGCGGTGCCGTTCGGGCAGACCGGCGCCGACCTGCTGACCGGCCTGCTGATGCTGGCCATCATGGTGGGCGCGGGCCTGCTGGTGGGCTGGCAGCCGCACCGCGGCCTGATCCCCACGGCCCAGGCGTTCCTGCTGATGATCGTGCTGCGGTACGCACTGAGCTGGGTGGGCGTCTACGTGGGCCTGGCGGTGAAGAACGACCAGGTCGCCAACGCGATGGTGCCGCTGGGCCTGCCGTTCACGATGCTGTCGAACGCGTTCGTCCCGACGGGCGGCATGCCGGGCTGGCTGCGCTTCCTGGCCGACTGGAACCCGGTGAGCGCGCTCACCGCCGCCTCACGGGAGCTGTTCGGCAACCCGGGCGCCCCGTCCGGTGACGTGGCCTGGCCACTCGCACATCCGGTGACCGCCGTCCTGCTCTGGTCGGCCGCGCTGCTGGTGGTGTTCGTCCCGTTGTCGCTTCGTACCTACAAGCGCAGGGGACGGTGAACTCTCGCAAGGAGCTCATGCTCCACCCGTACATGGACATGGGCGACATCGGCATTCCTCCGGCGGCACGCTGATTGCCGCAGAACTCGCACTTCACGGTCCGGGATCCGCCCCATCGCCGATCGGCCGGGTGGCCCCGCTCTGAGGGCTCCGGTCAACACGGCGATGACCGGCGGGCGCTGGTGGGCTACGCGGACATCAGGGACGTCATCACCTCCCCGTTGACATCGATGTGAGTTTCCGATCACACTTGGTTTCGGACCAACCATTAAATCGATTCAATAGCGCCGAAACTCCTTACCCCCCAAGCATCACCTCGAATGGACGCCCCATGCGCAAGACCGCGGCCATCGCCCTCGTTCTGGGCTTGTTAACGCTAACGCCGACCCAGGCCCAGGCCGGGGAGGCTGACCGTGCCTTCGACTTCGGCACCTCCGACAGCGCTCTTCAGGAGGGTTACACACGCGTCACCGAGACCACCGGCTACAACTCCGCCCAGGGATACGGCTTCGCCGACACCTCCGGTGTGACCTCGGCCGACAGAGCCACGGGCGACGCGCTCCGATCCGACTTCGTCGCCACCGGCGGCGCCACCTTCAGCGTCGGCCTGCCCAACGGCGACTACACCGTCTCGCTCATCGCGGGTGACGCCACCGAGGCGACGGACGTCGCCATCACGGTCGAGTCGATGACCAAGGTGCAGCAGACCGCCAAGGCGGCCGGCCAGTACCTGGAGATGTCCTTCGGCATCGCCCTCGTGGACGGCAAGCTGGACTTCGTCTTCTCCGGGACCACCCCCAAGATCAACTCTCTGGTGATCACGCGACAGGCCGACCGCACCCCCGGCATGATCCCGACCGCCTACATCGCGGGCGACTCGACCGTCCAGACCTATGATCCGTTCTGGGCGCCCGAGGCCGGGTGGGGCCAGATGATCGAGCAGTTCTTCACCACCGGCATCGCCTTCGACAACCACGCCATCGGCGGCCGCAGCTCCAAGAACTTCATCACCCAGGGCCGCCTCGACACGGTCCTGCGCGCCATCAGGCCCGGCGACTACTTCTTCGTCCAGTTCGGGCACAACGACGCGACGGTCGGCATCCCCGACAGGTACGCCTCCCCCGCGGACTACAAGGAGTACCTGAAGGTCTACGTCAACGGCGCCCGGCAGCGGGGCGCGACCCCGATCCTCGTCACGCCCGTCTCCCGGCTCGACTACAACGCCACGACCGGCAAGTTCAACGTCTCCTTCCCGGAGTACGTGGCGAAGATGAAGGAGCTGGCCCAGGAGGAGAACGTCGCCCTGGCAGATCTGTCCACCCTGAGCAGGGAATACCTGGACGGCATCGGGCCCGAGGCGGCCAAGTCGGTGTTCCTGCACGTCCCCGCGGGCGTCTACGGCGCCTGGCCGAACGGCGCCACGGACAACACCCACTTCCAGGAGTACGGCGCCATCCAGACGGCGCGCCTGGTCGCGGGCGGTGTGAAGGCGCTGGGACTGCCGCTGTCGGGACTGGTGCGGGAGATCGAGCCGCCCGCCGCGGTCCCCGCCAAGCCCACCGGACTCGTCGCGGGCGGCATCTCGAACGCGGGCGCCGTGCTGAAATGGGACGCCGCCGAGTCCGCCGACGTCTACAAGGTGCTCCGCGACGGTGCCCTGGCCACCACCTCGGCGATCCCGCAGGCCTCGGTCTCGGGCCTGGCGGAGGGCAAGACGTACGAGTTCCGCGTGGTGGCGGTGAACGGGCGCGGCGACTCCGAGCCGTCCGACCCCGTGACGATCACCACCAAGCGGGCCCAGTACAAGTACGACTTCGGTCCCGCCACCGGGCCGGTCGCCGCCGGGTACACCCAGGTCACGCGGGCGACGATCTACACGCCTGAGAAGGGCTTCGGCCTCACCGGCTCCGCGAACATGATCGACCGGGACCGCGGCAGCGCGCTGGACGACCTCGGCCGGGACTTCGTGGCCTACTTCGGCGGCTCCTACGAGTTCAAGGTGGACGTGCCGAACGGCCTGTACGGCCTGAAGGCGTACGTGGGCGACCTGCTGGGCACCGCACGGACGAACATCTCCGCGGAGGGCGGCACCGCCGTCGCCGTCTCCGGCAGCAGAAGCGTCGCCACGACCGCCATCTCCGGGATCAAGGTCACCGACGGGCAGCTGAACGTCGTGGTGTCGGGCACCACCGCCCACCTCAACGGCCTGGAGATCACCCCGATCCTGACGGCTCCCGAGGGCCTGCGCGCCGGAACGGTCTCGTTCGAGGGGATCTCCGCCAGTGTCCCGCTGAGCTGGACCGCGACGGATGGGGCGGCCGGCTACCGGATCTTCCGGGCCGGGGAGGGCGACGCGAAGCCCACCCTGCTCGGCAAGGTGACGGAAACCGCCTACACCGACACGACCGCCCAGATCGGCTCCCGCTACGACTACACGGTGACCGCTCTCGACCCCGCCGGAGACGAATCGGTGCCCTCGGCCGCGGTCAAGGTCGCCACCGTGGACGACTCGGTGACGCCGCCGGCCGCGTCGCAGGCGCCCCGCCTCGGCCGGGTCGAGGAGAACAGCGTGGAACTGCGCTGGAGCGGGGTCGAAGGCGCGCTGCTGTACCGGGTCCAGCGAGCCGAGAAGGAGGAGGGGCCGTACAAGCTGATCGGGAGCACGCAGGGCCCGGCGTTCACCGACGACAAGGTCCTCACGACGGTCCCCTTCCACTACCGGATCGTGGCCGTCAACAGGGGCGGCGCCTCCGAGCCCTCGCCGTCGACCGCCTCACGGGCGGCCGCCAAGCTGAAGCGGCAGATGGAGCGCCTGAACCGGGCGCCGGTCGCCGTCGCCACCGGCTCGGGCGTCTACCTGGGCTGGCGCCTGCTCGGGCTGGACGACCCCGGCCAGGCGTTCGAGATCTGGCGCGACGGAAAGAAGATCAAGGAGATCACGGGCGCCACGAACCACCTCGACCCTGATGGAACCGCACAATCCGTCTATCGGGTGGTCCCCGTGGGCGGCGACCCCACGGCCGAGTTCGGCGTGTGGAGCGGGCCGTACACGGAGATCCCGCTGGACAAGCCGGCCGACGACTACACCAAGGACGGCCAGCCGTACACCTACAGCGCCGGCGACGCCTCGGTCGGCGACCTGGACGGCGACGGCGAGCTCGACCTGGTCCTCGTCTGGAACCCGAGCAACGCCAAGGACAACTCCCAGGCCGGCTACACAGGGCTGGTCTACGTGGACGCGTACACGATGGCGGGCAAGCGGAAGTGGCGGATCTCGCTCGGCAAGAACATCCGCGCGGGAGCCCACTACACCCAGCTGATGGTCTACGACCTCGACGGCGACGGCAGGTCGGAGGTGGTCATGAAGACCGCCGACGGCACCGTCGACGGCGCGGGCACCGTCCTGGGCAACCCCAGCAGGGACTACCGCAACTCCAGCGGGTACGTGCTGTCGGGTCCCGAGTACCTGACGGTCTTCGAAGGGACCACAGGCAAGGCGATCGACACCGTCGACTACACCCCGCCGCGCGGCGACGTGGCGGCGTGGGGCGACGCGTACGGCAACCGCGTCGACCGGTTCCTCGCGGCCGTCGCCTACCTCGACGGCGAGCGCCCGTCGGTCGTCTTCAGCCGCGGTTACTACACGCGTACCGTCCTGGCCGCCTACGACTTCGACGGCAAGGACCTGAAGCAGCGGTGGGTCTTCGACTCCAACACCCCGGGCAACGGCGCCTTCGCGGGGCAGGGCAACCACAACCTGTCCGTCCTGGACCTCGACGGCGACCAGAAGGACGAGATCGTGTTCGGCTCGATGGCCGTCGACGACGACGGCGAGGGCCTGTACAACACCCACCTGGGTCACGGCGACGCGTTGCACGTCACCGACCTGGACCCGAGCCGGCCCGGCTACGAGGTGTTCGCGGCCCACGAGGACATGGGCTCCAGCGGCAACCGCGGTGCCACTTTCAGGGACGCCGGCACGGGCGAGGTGCTGTGGTCGATGCCCGCCACGAAGGACACGGGCCGAGCCGCCTCCGCCGACATCGACCCCAAGCACCCGGGCGCCGAGGCGTGGGCGGTGACCGCGACGGGCGAGTGGAACTCCACGCAGGGTGAGCTGCGCTCCGCCTCCGGCGAGCTGCTCGGGCAGTCGATCCCGGCGGCCAACTTCCTCGCCTGGTGGGACGGCGACCCGCTCCGCGAGATCGTCGACCACACCTACGACCAGGCCAAGGGCGCCGGCATCGGCACGATCTCCAAGTGGGACGGCACGACGAGCAAGGAGATCCTCCGCGCGGAGGGCACCTACTCGAACAACTCTACCAAGGGGACGCCGACGCTCCAGGCCGACCTGGTCGGAGACTGGCGGGAGGAGATCATCTGGCGGTCCCAGGACAGCACCAAGCTGCGCCTCTACACGACCGTCGACGTGACCGACCTCAGAATCCCCACGCTGATGCACGACCCGGTCTACCGGCTCTCAGTAGCGTGGCAGAACGTCGGCTACAACCAGCCACCGCAGGCGGGCTTCTTCATCGGGAACGGCATGACCGCCCCTGAGGCCCCGCGCATCATCTACACGCGGGCGCGCTAGCCCGTACCCGGAGGACCTCCGCCGTGGCGCCGGACCCAGGTTCCGCACCACACGGAGGTCCTCCGCCGCGTCCTGTCGTGCCACGCACACTCGGCAGGTCAGTCGCGGGGCTTCCTCTTGGCCACGCCCCGTACGCCGATCACGGCGACGACCACGGCGACGATGACCACCACAGGGCCGATGACCGCCCAGGCGGTTACGCCGCTCATCACACTGCCGCCGAGAACGCCCAGCCCCTGCAGCGTCCACACCGCCCCCAGCAGGGCGAACAGCACGCCGACAACGAGCAGGATCCATGCCTTCACTGATGATCTCGTCTCTTCCCGGGGAAGGTCACTGCTCAGTGTGGCACTTGCGGACGACTTCCGAGTGGATGCTTGCTCAAAGGAGCAGAACGACTGTCAGACGCGCCGATGGAACGCCTGGGCCGGATCCGCCGCAGCACGCGAGACCAGCGACAAGATGGCCGTGGTCGCGGGGTGACCATTCCCGTGCGCGGCGCGGGTCTCCGAGGCGTCATAACGTTGTGGCGAAGTGCTGGGCGGCCGCTTGGACCGAGGTGGTGACGTTCGGTTCCTGGTCGTAGAAGTCGAACTGGATGCCGGTTGTCCAGTGGATGTCCTTGGGGCCGGTCAGGCCGTCGTAGAAGCGGCGCGCGCCGTCGGGGATGGCGGCGTCCTGGCTGTGCACGATCAGGGTGGGGACGGTGACGCGGGGCGCCAGGGCGATGGAGTCGAACTCCAGCCAGCCCCGCCAGGCCATCACCGCGAACCGGTTGGGCCAGGCGGGGATGCCGCCGCGGGCCGGATTGAGGTAGAAGTCGATCTCGTACGGCATCGCGGCGCGCGGGTCGCTTCCGCTGACCACCGGCACGTACTCGACCTCGCCGGTCGCCTCATAACGGGCACGGGCGTTCGCGGCCTCCTCGATCTTGGAGCCGACGCCCTCCGCGCCGCCGTACACCTCGCGGCAGATCTTCGCGTCGTGCAGCCAGGGCGCGATCAGGGCCAGGGACCGGATGCGCTGATCGGCGACGGCGCTCGCGCTCATGTACATCGCGGCGGCGCACACGCCGAGCGCGCCGATCCTGGTGGCGTCCACGCCGGGGTGGCCGGCCAGGAAGGTCACGGCGTCGCCGATGTCGGCGATCTTCAGCTCCGGTGACTCGTAGTCGCGGGGCTCTCCGCCTGATTCGCCGTAGCCGGTGAAGTCGAAGGAGAGGGCGGCGTAGCCCTCGCCCGCGAGGCGTTCGGCGTACCGGTCGGCCATCAGCTCCTTGACGCTGGTCCAGGTTCCCGCGACGACGACCCCGGGCGCCGGCGCGCCGGTGTCGGGCAGGAACAGGTTACCCGTCAAGGCGGCGCCGTTCGCGGCGGCGAAGGTCACTTTCTGGCGGGTGGTCATAGGGGTTTCTCCAGGTCAGGTGGCGTCACCAAGATCATCCTTTGGCCGCCAGGGTCATGAGGTCCTTGTTGCCGTCGGCCCAGGTCGCCGTCATCACCACACCGCTGATCCGCCAGGTGCCGCTCTGTCGTACCAGGTCGAAGCGGTAGGTGCCGCCCAGCGTCCACAGCGGCGAGCCGAACGGGTTCGCCAGCCGGTGGGTGGCCTGGAAGTTCGCGGTGCAGGTGGCCGTGTCGCCGTCCACCGTCACCAGATGATCGGCGATCAGATGCTGGGTGGCATCGAGGCTTCCCAGCACTCCCGTCCACGCCTCCACGATCTGCGCGGGGCTCAGCACGGCAGGCTCACCGCCGTTGAGGCTGGTGAAGTCCAGCGTCACCTGTTCGGCGAACACCTCCGCCAGACGTTCCCATTCGCGCCGGTCGGTGTGCCAGCCCATCCGCGTGCAGGTCTCGATGATGTCCAGTCGGTCTTCGAGCAGGCTCAAGTCTCGTGTCCTTCGTCTGATTTCGTACGGTGCCCGCGGCAAACCGCGGCACGCGCAGGTGGGGGCCACTGAAGGCCTCGGACTGTCCCCGGGACGCGTCAGCCAGACCATCAAGGAGATCCGGCAGGCGATCGTGTGTGCCACCGAGGCCGGCCGGGACATCACGGGAACCTTGCCGGTCGGCTACTCCGGCTACAGGTGCAGGATCCCGACCAGGCCTTCATCTTCCGGGAAATTCCGCATAGCTGTGATGCTAGTCAACCGAACTAGCTTTTCCAGGGTCTCATGAGGACGTTTGCCGGACATCAGCCCTGCCGGAGGGGTGACGGCCCTCGAATTCTCGGAATCAGCCGTAGTAGCCGTCGAGGGGGACGCGGGCCTCATCGAACAGTGCCGGTCCGTCTTGGGGCACGGAGGGGAAGCCAGAGCCGGGCGGTTTGACGCCGGCAAGCTGTTCATTGGACAGCGCGAACACGACCCGGCCCAGGCCAGAGCGTTCAATGGCGCCGGTGCACATGCCACAGGGCTGGCAGCTCGTGTACATCGTGGTGCCGGCGGCCACGTCTGGCGCGAGTCCGCGGGCGGCCCACCTGGCCAGCTTCAACTCCGGATGGGCCGTGATGTCGTTGTCGGTGATCGAGGTGTTGCGCTCTTCGGCGAGCACGTTTCCATCCGGACCCACCAGCAGAGATCCGAACGGCGGGTTCCCGGCCGCGCGGGCCGAAGCGGCGAGATCAATTGCTCTGCGCAAGAAGCGTTCGTCGTCGGGTGTCATGAGCTGCTCCGTTCATTGATCGAGCACTGTCATCATCTCCCGGATTCGTCTGCGGCTGCCGGCACGGAGTTCGCAGGCGTGAGGCGGGCGAGGTGGGTTCGGACGCTATCGACGTCGACTCCTTCCTCGTCCATCCGGTCGATGCCCAGGGTGGTCAGGATGGTCAGGGCCTGGGTCCAGTGGTAGCCAGCCTGCTTCCGCTGCCCGAGTGCGGCGTGGGCGTGGGCGAGGGCATCGTGGGCACGCACCTTGTCGCTGGGATGACCGAGATCCGAGGCGAGCCGGAGTGCCTGGCGGTGGCTGTCGAGCGCGTGATCGTAGCGGCCCTGGATGCGGTGCAGGTAGCCGAGCCCGTTCAGCGCTCGAAATTCACCACACCGGTGACCGGTGGCTCGGGCGATGTCCAAGGCGCACGAGTTGTCTTTGAGAGCCGCATCGTACCGACCTTTGACGCGGTGAATCTCGCCGAGCGCGATGAGCGCCTCCACCTCGCCGGTGCGATCCCCGACGGCGCGAGCGGCGGACAGTGCCCGCCTGTGGAGGGTCTCGGCCTCGGCGTGCCGGCCGCTGTTGAGCAGGCAGCGGTCCAACGTGCCCGACAGGTGCCGGATGTGTTCGGGAAAGCCGTGCTCGACGGCAAGCTGGGCAACAGCGAGCAGGTTGTACAACTCTGTCTCCAGCCACGCGGCGGCATCCGGCATCGCGGGCACGGGCGCCTCGCCCGGCGACAGGCGCGGCCGCATATCCGCCTCGTAGGGGTAGAGGCGGTCCATCGCCGCCGAGGCGGCTTGGCTGTAGTGGTCCAGCAACCGGGCCAACGCGGTCCGCCGGTCGGATTCAGAGTCTTCATCGATGGCCGTCGCGGTGGCATGGGTGCGGATCAGGTCGTGGACCCGGTACCGGCCCGGAGCCGACTCCTTCAGGAGGTGAACCTCCTGCAGACTGTCGAGCAGCACCGAGGCCCGTTCTGTGGTGGTGGCCAAGAGGGCGGCGGCCGCATCAGGGGTGATGTTCGCCCCGGTGTGCAGCCCCAGCGCCCGGTACGCCCGCTGCTCATCGACTCCGAGCTCCCGGTAGGACATGTCCAGCGCGGCGGTGACGCTGCGCTCCCCGGCGTACAACTCGCTCAACAGGCTCTGGTGCTCCTCCAGCCGCTCCAGCAGATGCTCCACGCTCCACGCCGGATGGGCCTTCAGCCGGGCCGCGGCCAGACGGATCGCCAGTGGCAACAACCCGCACCGCCGCACGACCTCGGCCAGCGCCTCCCGCGGGACACCCGCGACCCGCCCCTCCCCAGCGGTGCCGGAGAACAGCGCGATCGCGTCCGCGAGCGGCAACACATCCACCGACACCGTACGGACGCCGTCCAGGCCGACCAGCCGCCGCCGGCTCGTGATGAGCACCAGGCAGTCTCCCGCACCGGGCAGCAGCGGTCGCACTTGCTCCTCATCAGCGGCATTGTCCAGCACGATCAGCATCCTGCGGCCCGCCAGCAGGCTGCGATACAGTGCTGCCCGATCATCGAGATGCTGCGGAATCGACCCTCCCGGGACGCCCAGCGCGCCCAGCACCCGGGTGAGCGTGTCGGCCGAGTTCGCCGCGGCCCTGCACGGGGTGTAACCGTGCAGGTCGACGAAGAGATGACCATCGGGGAAGCGAGAAGCCAGCTGGTATGCGGCATGCACGGCCAGCGCGGTCTTCCCCACCCCCGCCATGCCGTCAATGGATATGATCATCACCGCGGCCGTGCCTCTGACCTCGCCTATCTCGGCGAGAACGGCCAGCTCGCGTGCCCGGCCGACGAACGCCGCCGCATCGGCGGGCAACTGCCGCGGTGTCGTGCGGATCGGGGGAGAGTTCTTCGGGACAGAGCTCGCGATGCGGGCCAGGGTCGACAGCTCCGTATCGTCCAGGTCCAGCGCCTTGGCCAGCGCCCGCATCGACGTGCCGCGCGCGCGCCGCAGCTGACCGGACTCCAACCGGCGGACGGTCCGAGCATTCAGTCCCGCCCGCGCCGCCAGCTCGTCCTGGGTGAGCAGCGCCCTCGCACGCCACGATCGCAGCAGCTCACCCAAGGCCGGCTCCTCTGCCGAGAGGCGGCCCATGGCACCGTCGCCTGCTCCTGGCGTCATGAACGTATCTCCTCGGTCATCTACCTGGATCTAGGATGGGCACCGTTCCGTACGGCCCCATTGGCCGCGGCCTGACAGCCCGTACTCGAACCGTGCTCATGCGTCTCCTGCCCATCGCTGAATTGCTTCGGCTGACTGCGACCGCGCCGACTCGACGACAACGAACGAACGCTTCACCGTCTGGACAGGGCCGTGATCGATCGACCGCTGGGCGCCGACGCCGGGTGTTCGGCGGCCAGGCCCCCGCCGTAGACCTCGATCTCGGCCAGTTGCATGTGGTGGGCGCCAAGCGGGTCGGTACTGAGTTTTGTTCCGGTCACCCTGACGTAGCGGGCGTCCTCGGCCGGGAACGAGAACGATTGTGCGCCGGTGCCTGGGCGAGGGTACTCGGCATGGGTGGCTACGGCGCTCCAAGACTTGCCGTCGGCCGACACCTGCACGGTGAAATCGACGGGGAATCCCATTCCGGCGTTCGCGCCGTCGGAGCGTGGGAAGAGGTCGATCCGGCTGAGTGAACGCTTGGACTGGAGATCCACGGTGATCCACTCTGTGCGGTCGGCGGATGCGCCGGCCGCGCTGGTCCAGCCCATCGAACCCGGAGTCGAGGACTGTATCCCGTCCGCTGCCGCCGTCGGATGCCAGCCGTCGGCGGAATAGGTGCTGGAGGTGGTGACGGGCCTGCCGTCAGCCATGTTGTTGTCGGGGTTGACGGTGAAATTGTCGAATCGCACACTGGCCCCGCCGGTCACGAGGGCGACATGGCCCGCCGGGAAGGCGTCGTCGGTGACGGTGAGGAGAGGCTGCCGATTGTTGCCGGCGTAGACGCTGAGTTTGTTTCCGAACGCCATGACCCGTAGCCGGGTGTAGGTCCCGGCCTGGTAGTTTCCAGCCGTTGCGTGGCCCAGTTCCTTTCCGGAGCGGTAAACGAAGACCTCGCCGTTGTTGCGCAAGGCCACGAGATATCCGGTATCCATGTCCGTGGCGTTGGAGCTGCGGATCATGAATCCAGCCCAGTTGGTGTTGCCGCCGTGGGAGTTCACTGCGACGATCTTCAGGTCGACGGAGGCGACCACGTCGCCGTACGCGCTGGATCTCGGCGTCGAGGTGAAGCCCCAGTTCGACGTGTCGGTCTGGAGGTACTCACCGGTTGACGCCACCGACCACGAGCCGTTGCCGCGCTGCCAGTTGACGTCGCCCGCACTGAAGTTGTCCGTGTAAGGGAATCGCCTGTCCGGACCGCTGTCGACGAGGAGTTCGAGCAGCATCTTGTGGCGCGCGTCCACCTCGGCCCCGGAGCGGCTGTAGGCGACCGTGTTCGTGATCAGGCTCGACGCGACCAGCCGGGCCAGGAGCGGCTTGGTCCTGGCGAGCATGTTCAGCAGCTCGTAGTCCTCGATACCGTCCAACTGCGCCTCACTGCGCAGGCTGTCGTAGATGTCGTAGGCCGCTTTGTTGGGCCGGACCAGCCAGTTGTCACCGCTCTGCAGGTCGTCGAAGGTGTCGGCCACAGTGGTCGAGTTCCGGATTTTGCTGAACCAGTAGTTCCAGCCCCAGTGCAGATATCCGGTGCCGCCGATCTTCCAGGTCAGCCACGGGGTGAGCCGGGTCTTGGCCAGGTGGTAACTGATGAACCTGTTCATCTGCGAGCCCTCGGGGACGATGCAGTTGTACAGCCACAGGTCGGTGCCGTTGGCCCGCAGGTTCTGGTAGTAGCCCATGTGCTGCTCGTAGTGGCTCAGGACGGGGGTGATCGTGGTGAGGTTGCCGGCCAGAGCAGGCATGTGGGTTACATGTGCCTCGTTGGTCCGGGGGTTCGGGAAGTACGTGCGGTACTTGCCGTACAACCAGTTCGCCGCGTCGACATGCTGCTGCGTTTTGGGCTCGTCCAGTGCGCTGAAGTAGAACTGGTCGGTCCAGCCCTTGGCGTCCAGGTGAGCCTTGAGGGCGGGGAACACGCGGTCGTAGTAAGCGTTGGCCTCCGGGCTGTCCGGAGTCACCAGCACGCGCTGGACCACACCGTTGACGCTGTCCAGAATCTCTGCGTTGACCGGCTCGGGCGAAGCCGGCGCAGGGCCCTCGAGCAGGGTCGGCGTGTAGATGTACTGCAGAGCGCCCGCACGCACGAAGGTCTCGATGAACCGGTCGAAGGTCGTCCAGCCGAACCGCAGCTCGCCTCCGGGGCCGGCCTTGGTGTCCGGGATCAGCAGGGCCTGGAAGTCCGCGTAGATGACGTTGTTGCGGTGCCGCCTGTGGTTGGCGGCGATGTTCTCGATCACCTTCCACCAGTTGTCGTCGTACATCTGCATAGGCCGCTCGGGCGTGCCGTACTGGGCCGGGATCGACTTGACGGTGCCGTCGTAGTCCCAACCGGCGGAGGTGAACCAGTTGTTCATCTTGAACGTGGACTTGTCCGGCTCCGGCAGGGTCACGTTGTAGACCACGAGCCGCACGTTCACCGTGGCCGTGCCGCCGTTGCCGGTGCTCACGACCACGGTCCCCGTGTAGACGCCGGGCGCCTGCCCCACCGGCACGGTGACGCTGTAGTGGTACGGCTGGGTGACGCCGCCGGGCAGCTCACGCGGGGTGTTCTCCACCAGGGCGTCGTAGTAACTCGTGCCCCCATCGGGCGGCCGTTCGACGTCGCCGGCCATCACCTGGACTTTCACATGGTCATATGCCCGCCGCAGCAGGATGTTCGACGTCGGGATGCCGGCTCCGCCGGGCCCGGTCAGCGCACTCGCGGCCACCCGCACATTGGTGAGAGCCTCGGCTGAGGACGACCGGACCGCGATCTGGGCGGCCTCCTGCTCGCCTCGCGCCGAGTACAAGTCGATCGAAGTCGGTGCCGACTTTGCCGGTTGCGAGGTGGAGAACACCCGATCTGCCGCACTGGCTGTCCATATCCGCACCGCGGGCGCGGCGTGGGCGGGGGTGGCCACAGTCAACTCCAGCAGCACGAGCAGGGCCGCCAAGAGCCGTAACGATCCCGTGGGCCGGCTTCGAGGCGTTCTCCTTTGCGGCACTCCGATGCTCCCCTGTGGAAAGTCGAATCTTCCTCGGCATGTCGTCGCACGCGCCTTTGCGACTGTCAGTCCGGCTGCGCGTGTCCGACGTCAACACTGTCGACCGTGCCCGCGACGTCGTCGATCTTGTATGGCCGGACGGCTTCCGTCGTGACGGCTATCGCTTCCTTGGTCTGTTCGAATGTCCGCTGGGCGATGGCGATGTACAGCACGTCCACCACCGCCAGTTGAGCGTGGCGGGCGAGGATGTTCCCGGGACTGAAACCCATGTCGTGTGCCATCGTCGCCAGCACGAGTTCGGCTCGATCGGCCGCGGGGGAGGCCGAGTCGTTCGTGATGGCAATGGTTCTGGCGCCATGCGAGCGAGCTTCGGTGATGAGATCGCAGACCTCGCGTGTTCGTCCGCTGTGGGAGATGGCGACCAGCACGTCCCCGCGCCCCATCAAGGCGGCGCCGGCCAGCGCCCCGTGCAGGTCGGTGTGGGCCCATGCGGGCACACCCATCTGGTACAGCAGTTTCTGGAACTCTGAAGCCGTCGTTTCGCTGCCGACGAGCCCGTACACCATCACCCGGCGGGCCGTGGCCAGCCAACTCGCCGCGCGATCCACTGCGGCCAGATCCAGGCTGGCGATCGCCTCGGCGACGACGCGCCCGATGTTGGCGGAGATGACGCTGGCGACCTGACCGATGTCGTCGCCTTCGGTCACGTCCGTGCCGATGTGCGCTGCCCACGTGCCGCGGCCGGCCCACCCGCTGTCGGAGGCGAGCGCGATCCGCAGCGCGGCGTACCCGTTCATCTCCAATGTCCGGCAAAACCTGGTGATGGTGCCCGTGGACACCCCGCACCGCTCGGCAAGTTCCACGATGGTCATCCGGGCCACAGCCGCGGGATCGCCGAGCACGAGCTCTGCCAGCGACCGTTGAGCGTCCGGCATCGTGGGCAGCAGCCCGCGGATGCGCTCGATGATGCCGCCTGGCGGCTGGTGGGTCGACATGCTCAACTCCTCAATTCGTGAGACAAATTATTCTTCGTCATAGATCCTTGTCAATGCCATACATACGGCTTCCCGTCGGGCCCCGTTGCAGCAAATACCCTTGACAACGGGGTCATCCGCCTCCAAAGTGGCCGCGTTGCACAGCGAAAAATTATCGTCAACAAGGGGCAGCCTGTGTCCGATCAGAATCGTCCTAGTGCTGCTGCGTTCCTCTCGGCCGCCAGAGCCGTCTTGGACCAGGTGGCTGCCTCACAGGAACACACGGTTCAGACCGCGGCCGATCTCATCGCGAAGTCGATCCGCGCAGGTGGTGTGGTCCAGGCCTTCGGGACCGGTCATTCAGAGTGCCTCGCCATGGAGATCGCCGGCCGGGCCGGTGGACTGGTGCCGACCAACAAGATCGCGATACGGGATGTCGTGACCCTTGGTGACGCTTCGCGCGATGTGCTGTTCGATCCCTTCCTGGAGCGGGATCCGGCTATCGCGCATCGACTCTACGATCTGGCCGCTCCGCGTCCGGAGGACGTCTTCGTCATCGCGTCCAATTCCGGTGTGAACGGATGTGTCGTGGAGATGGCCCAACTGGTGACGCGGCACGGGCACAAACTGGTCGCGGTCACCTCGAGCAAGCACACCGCACAGTCCGCCTCCCGCCATCCGTCCGGTCTGCGGCTGATCGACTTCGCTGATGTCGTGCTGGACAACGGCGCACCGCACGGCGACGCGTTGTTGCCGCTGCCTTCGGGTGGCGGCAAGGTCTGCGCGATCTCGTCCATCAGTGCCGCCCTGCTCGCGCAAATGGTCGTGGCGGAGGTCGTACGGCGCCTGGAGGAGGCGGGTGAACAGGCTCCCGTTTACCTGTCGGCCAACGTCACCGGCGGCGACGACCACAACCAGAGACTCGAAGCGCGCTACGCCGGACGGCTTCGACGGTGTGTATGACAGCGACCAGGAGCACATGATGTCCCTGACCAGAGCAGATCTGAAGCGCCGTGACCTGCTACGTGCCGCCGCGCTCACCGGCAGTGCCGCATTACCCGTTCTCGCTTCATGCGCCTCGCCCGATCCCGCTCCGTCTGAGCCGGCAGCGCAGGGCGAGATCACCGAGGCGAACCCGCTGGGTGCCGCGCTGGACAAGCCGGTCGAGATCGTCATCTTCGACGGCGGGTTCGGCGACGAGTACGCCACGCGCTGAGCGTGACCATCCTGCCGATGATCGCGGTGTTCCAGCGGCAGATCCAGACCGGACTCACCACAGGGGCCGTCAAATGACTCTGCTGCTCGGCATGGACATCGGCGGCACCTCGAGCCGCGTGATCGTAGCCGATCTGAACGGACGCGTGCACGGCACCGGCCGGGCAGGCGGCGGCAACCCGGTCTCACGCGGCTCGGCCGGCATCACCGCCATCCGCGACGCCCTGCGTGCCGCACTCGCCACCGTCGACCCGGCCGACGTCCGAGCGGCCGTCTTCGGGTTCGCCGGCGGCGACGTCGCGACACGTGATCCCGAGATCGCCCGAAGGCTGCGGGCCGGATGGCGGCAGGCCGGGCTGCTGTGCACACCCACCATGGTCAGCGACGTCACTCTTGCCTACGTGTCGGGCACCGACGCCGCCGACGGCACCGTCGTCGTCTCCGGCACGGGCGCGGCCGCGGCAGCCATCCGGGACCGGACCCTCGTGCGACGCGCCGACGGGCACGGCTGGCTGCTCGGCGACCACGGCTCCGGATTCTGGATCGGCCGGGAAGCCGTACGAGCCGTCCTCACCACGATCGACCGTCACGGCGCGCTGTCCGAGCTCAACCGGCAGGTGCTGCGCGACCTCGGCGTGCCGTACGCGGACCGCCGAGCCGACGACCAGAGCTTGACCAACGCCACCATCGAAGCCGCACACCGGATACCACCCGCCGAACTGGCCAGGCTCGCACCCCTCGTCCTGTCAGCCGCGGAAAGCGGTGACCCGGAAGCCACGCTCATGTGCAACCTGGCGGCCGAACACCTTTCCGCATCGGTGAACATCATCCGGCAGCCCGGCGCCACCAGTCCCATCGTGGTCGGCGGCAGCATGCTGACGACATCCAACCCGCTGTCCCGCGCCATGCGGGCCTCGCTCGGGAAGACATGGCCGCACGCGAAGATCCGCACAGCCGGAGAGGGCGCCGCGGCAGCGGCTTGGCTCGCCGTCAGGCAGCTGCCCGAGGGGGCGGCTCTCGCGTCCCGCACTCTTCACAGGAGGCTCCTACCTCGGCGTTCAGCGCGGACGTCGGTTTCTGAGACATATCTGGTATAGACCGGATACGGTGACCCGTGGACAACCGGCGAAGCCCGTAAGCCATCGGAGTCTCTATGCGTACCGTCCCCTCCATCGGGGCAGCAGCAGTCCTCTTCCTCCTTCTCGCCCTCGCCGTCGCACCTTCCCGGCCGGCTGACGCCTCGGCCGCCGCCCTACCGGGCGGCAAGGCCACCTACGTCGTCTCGCAAGGTCATCTCAAGGCCGCCTCCAAACAGAACTGGGTACGCCTGGGCAGCTACCGCTTCTCCCCCAACGGCACGGTCACCGCGGCCCTGTACCTGTGGTGGCAACGTCATCCCGAGGCCAGGCAGCGCACCGGCATGACCCCCGACTCGGGCTGCACCACCAAGGCAGGCGGTTCCCAATCGCGCCCCCGTACCTGCGAGGTGCTCACCGCCGGAGGCTTCACCGGCGCTCCCGACGAGAGCCGCACCGGGACCTACACCGTGTCCGGGAACGTGGTGAGCATCCGGTGGAAGATCGCCCAGACGTGGACGGAGCAGTGGTACGTACGGCCCTCCCCCGACGGGAGGCTGGCCCGTCTGGACCTCAAGCGCAGCACGCTGGCCACCCACGGGTACGGCTACGGCAGCAACGCCACGCTCGGCACCCGGCGCGCGATGAGTTCGGTGAAGGCGTTCCCCGGCTCACTCAGGCAGGATCTGACGAGCTGGGCGAACGGCAAACTCGTCGCCTCCAGCAACCAGCCGTTCGGCCATGCGGCCTTCCGGACCTGCGCCACCACCACCTCGTGCCTGACCTACCTGCAGCCGTCCTCCCGGGGCGCATGCCAGAAGTCCGGCGGCTGCCCCAAGTACGGCGGCGGAACGCGCTCCAATGTGAGCTCCATCCAGTACTACCTTACGAAGATCTCCAACTCCGACCGCCGCGACACGTTGTGGCACTGGTGCACCTGCCTCGCGATGGAGCGCGGCGAGTTCTGCTACACCGGCAACTCCCACGTCAAACCGCTCATGCAGATCATCGATGACAAGGGTGCCTTCCGGGGGTGGGTCGGCGCCGAGGCCTCCTTCTCGACCGGTTCGCGGGGGGCGGACATGATGGCGGTGCTCCGCATCACCGACTTCCGCTGACCGGCCGGGACCTGACCCGCTGGGGCTAGAGTCAGGCCATGGCGCGCACGGCTCACGACAGCTTCCACGATCTCGCGTTGCCGGAGTCGCTCGATGCGGACCGAAGCAAGGGTGACCAGATCAGGGAGATCCTGGAGCTCATGGTGCGCGCCCTGCCGCCGGGCACACTGCTGCCGTCCGAACGGTCGATCGCCGAGCGCTATCACGTGGCCCGGGGAACGGTCAGGCAGAAGGTCCAGGAACTCGTCATGCTGGGGCTGATCCGGCGCTCCAGCGGGTCGGGCACGTTCGTCGCCGAGCCGAAGCTACAACAGGGGACCACCATGGCCTCCTTCAGCGAGGAGATGCGGGCCCAGGGGAAGAGGCCGGCGGCCCACATCCTGTCGGCGCGCACCCACAGGGCCGGCGCCGCGATCGCCGAGCGGCTCGCCATCGACGCGGGAGGACGCGTCATCGAGCTGCGCAGGCTTCGTTCGGCGGACGGCACGCCGATCGCCATCGAGCACACCTACCTGTCCGCGCGGCGCTTCCCCGGCCTGACGCGCGTGCTCGGCGATGACATGTCGTTGTACGCCACGCTGAGCGAGCGCTGGAACGTTCAAGTCGAGCGCGCCGTGCACAAGGTCTCCGCCATCGCCCTGGGCGAGGAGGAGGCGAGCCTGCTCGGCGCCGCGCCGGCCCTGCCCTCCTTCCTGGTGGACAGGCGGGCCTGGGACCGGCTCGGCACCGTGGTCGAATGGGGACGCTCCATCTACCGCGGCGACTTCTACGACGTCGTCTTCGAAGTCGGCACCTGATGGAATGCCATGCGCCGCCGAGCTGCACCCAGCGGCAGGCTCCGTGCCCACGTCGCTGGTCACCCGGTGCAGGTCGCCCAGGGCGTGCCAGTTTCGGGCATAGGATTCCTGGGCCGGGTCCTCCAGAGCTGTACGGAGAACAGGGTGCGGCTGCGCAGCCCGCGGGCCGGCGACCGCATGAACGGCGTGTTGTCCTGGTCGGGGGTGTCGCTGCGCGGGCGGATCTTGAGATTGGTGGGATGTGATCAATCCACGATCTCTCACCCATGAGTTAGCCCTGATCGAGGTGACCGTGGCTTGACGATCCACCCGCCCGCGCCGTACATCGTCAGGCCGAGCGGGATGTAGGCGGCGGCGACCGGATTCCGAGCAGAACCGAAAGGTCGTCCGGCAGTGATCGCGATCGCCTGCCCGTCCATGCAGATGCGGGCTTCCTCAGATGTTCAGGCGGGTGGCGATGCCGTCGAGGAGGCAGTCGAGGCCGAGGTCGAACTGCCATCGGGTGTCGTCTTTGCGCGTCGCGGTGCGCAGGTAGTGCTGGTAGGTGGGATAGCGGCCGGTCTGCATGTGCCAGGTCATGAGCGGGGCGAGCTCGCTGCGTAGTTCGTCGCCGCTGGTCAGGCTCTGCTCGCTCATGAAGGCGCTGACGGCGCTCTCGTAGCTCATGGCGCCGTGCACGTAGGCGTCCACGCCGCGGAAGACGCTCATCATCGTGTCGGCCTCCAGGCCGAGGCCGTCGAGCGCCGCCAGGGCCTTCTCGGCCACGGCCATCCGGCTGGGCGTGAGGGCGAGCTTGGCTTGTGGCGGGAGCTGGGCCAGCCATCGATGGTCCAGCATCAGCTCGCGCGTGCGTACGGCGAGTGCGCGCAGGCTCTCCCGCCAGCCGAGGCCGCCGGGCAGGCGCAGGTCGGCGTAGACATGGTCGACCATGAGCTCCAGCAGGTCGTCCTTGCTGGACACGTAGCGGTAGGGCGCCATGGGGGCGACGCTCAGCTCGGCGGCCAGGCGGCGCATGGTGATGGCCTCCAGACCTTCGGCGTCGGCGATCGCGACCGCGGCCGCGGCGATGCGCTGCGGCGACAGGACCTGCCGGGGAGCCGGCGCGGGCCGCTCCAGCCGCTCCCATAGCGATGCGCTCTTGTCGGTGGCCATGCCGCCGGTCCTCTCTCCTCGCACTTCGATACAACGTATCAGCAGTAGACAACGTACACAGACGTGTGTACGTTGTCTCGCGAAATGTACGTTGTACACACTCAAGGAGTTTCAATGCTCAAGATCGCTGTCATTCTCGGCAGCACCCGGGACGGACGCTTCGGCCCCGCCGTGGCCAACTGGATCATGGACCACCTGCACCAGCGCGATGACATGACCGCCGACCTGATCGACCTGATCGAGACCCCGCTGCCGACCGTCTTCCCGGTGCTCGGGCAGCCGCCCGCCTCCCTGGAGGCCAGAGACCTGCTGGCGGCCGTGTCACCCCGGATGGCGGCGGCCGACGCCTTCGTCATCGTGACCCCCGAGTACAACCACAGCTTCCCGGCCGCGCTGAAGAACGCCATCGACTGGCACGGCACCGAATGGCACGCCAAGCCCGTCGCCTTCGTCTCCTACGGCGCCTTCTCCGCCGGGTTGCGCGCGGTCGAGCAACTGCGGCTCGTCCTGGCCGAGCTGCACGCCGTCACCCTCCGCGACAGCGTCGGCCTGCAGCATCCCTGGGCGCAGTTCGACGGCGACGGCAAGGCACTCGACCCAGCCGCCGACGCCGCCGCCAAGGTCATGCTGGACCGGCTCGCCTGGTGGGCGCACGCGCTGCGCGAAGCCAGGACCGCCCGCCCCTACGCCATCTGAGGCGCCATGACACGTCTGGGTGTCTTCGGGCTAGTGACCGGCATGTTCCTGGCCATGCTCGACGGCCTGATCGTGGGCACCGCGCTGCCCACCATCGCCGGCGACCTCGGTGGCCTGGACGAGCTGCCGGGAGTAGTGACCGCGTACATGCTCGCCGCCGCAGCCACCACCCCGATCTGGGGCAAGCTCGGCGACCTGCTCGGCCGCAAGGCCACCTTCATCACCTCCATCTCGCTCTTCCTGGCCGGGTCGGCGCTGTGCGGCCTGGCCCAGACCATGACTCAGCTCATCGCCTTCCGCGCCGTACAGGGGCTCGGCGCGGGCGGGCTCATGGTCGGCGCGCTGGCCATCATCGGAGTCCTGGTCCCGCCCCGCGACAGCGGCCGGCTGCAGTCGATGATCGGCGCCATCATGCCCATCGCCTACGTCGGCGGGCCTCTGCTGGGCGGGCTGCTCACCGACCGCCTCAGCTGGCGCTGGACCTTCTACGTCAACCTGCCCGTCGGCGCCATCGCCCTGCTGCTCATCGCCGGACGCATCCACCTGCCGCCCGCCGCACGCGGCCGGCCTCGCATCGACTGCACCGGAGCGGCCCTGCTGACCGTCGCCATCGTGGCCATGACCCTGCTGGCGGGCGGCGCCTCCTGGGCCTGGGCGCTCGGGGTGATCGGCGTACTCGCCCTGGCCGCGTTCGTGGCCGTCGAACGTCGCACGGCGGAGCCGATCATCCCGCCCCGGCTGTTCGCCGACCGCAACTTCGCCCTCGCCCAGATCCTCAGCTTCCTGGTCGGCGCGGTGATGCTCACCGTGACCAACTACCTGCCGCAGTACATGCAGCTCGTCCAGGGCTCCTCCCCCACGGCCAGCGGCATGCTGCTGCTCCCGCTGATGTTCGGCATGCTCGGCGCCCAGCTGATCAGCGGCCGCCTCATCAGCGCCAACGGCCGCTACCGGGTCCATCCCATCCTCGGCGGAGCCCTCATGATCGCGGGAGCGCTGGCGCTGTTCCCGCTCGACGGCCACACCCCCGCCACCCTCGCCTCGGCCCTGACCCTCCTCATCGGGGCGGGCATCGGCCTGGTGATGCAGAGCACCACCCTGATCACCATGAACAGCGCCGACCCGCGTGACATGGGCGCCGCCAGCGGCACGCTCACGCTGCTGCGCACCATCGGCGGATCGCTCGGCATCGCCCTGCTGGGCACCCTGTACGCGGCCCGGGTACGCGACGACCTGGCCGCCCAGCTGGGCCCGGCCACGGCCGACCGGCTGGCCACACAAGGCGAACTCACCCCCGCCCTGCTGCCGACCCTGCCCGCCCAGGTGGCGGACGCGGTCCGGCTGGCCGTCACCGGCGGCCTGCATGTCATCCTCGTCGGCGCCGCGGCACTGTCCATCATCGCCTTCGCCATCGCCTGGCTGATCCGCGAAACCCCACTACGGACCAGCCGCACCGACAACACCGACGCCGGCGCACCGGCCCCCCGCCCGTTGTGACTCGGATGATGGGGCCTATGCCGCGACCCATGATAAGGACTCTCCACATGCAATTCTTCTGTTTCCACCGGGATCGGCCCGGCACCGCGGCGCTGCGCTGCACGTTGCTGAAAGAGCACTGGTCCTCCATGGACCGGTACGCGGCGGAGATGATCGCCGCGGCCCGACCCTCGACGACGACACGGCCAGCGGCAGCGTGCACATCGTCGACCTGCCGGATCTGTCCGCTGCGGGGCAGGCACGAGACGACCCGGGGCAGCCGGGCGATGATCGTGTTGGCGTCGACGCCGAGGTTGGCCGATAGGGTGATCCGGTGAGACTGACGCATTTCGGGCACGCCTGTGTGCGCGTCCAGGACGGCGATCGGGTGCTGGTGATCGATCCGGGCACCTTCTCCGACGCGGCGGCGGCGCTGCCCGGAGCCACGGCCGTGCTCGTCTCCCACGAGCACCCCGACCACGTCGACGTCGAGGCACTCAAGGCCGCCCGGGCAAGCAACCCCGCGCTGACCGTCCACACTCATGCGGCGCTGGCCGCCGAGCTCGGCGAGGGAGCGGTCGCGGTCGCCGCGGGCGAGACCTTCACCGCCGCCGGCTTCACCGTGAAGGCCGTGGGCGGCGTGCACGCCGAGGTCATCGACGGACTGCCCGGCTGCCCGAACCTCGGGTTCATCGTGGACGGCCTCTACCATCCGGGAGACTCCCTATTCGTCCCCACCGACGAGGTCGACACCCTGCTGGTCCCGGCGGCCGGCCCCTGGGTGAAGATCGGCGAGGCCATCACCTTCGTCCGAGGCATCCGGCCGGCCCGCGCGTTCCCGATCCACGACATCCAGCTCAGCAAGGTCGGTCTGGAATACTTCGACGCGTGGCTTGAGGAGGAGACCGACTACGCCCGCATCCCGGTGGGCGATTCAGTCGATCTCTAGACTGGTTTCCGCACTGTCCCCGACGTACAATGACGCGCCGTCCGGACGATGGTTTCCGTTCGGGAGATCCTGACCGCGGCCATGGTGAGGGCGGCGATCATGCGGGGCCTCCGCACGCTGGAGCGGTTGCATGCGGCTCGCGAGCCGTGGTTGCGCGCGATTTACGACCATGTGAAAGATCGCCGATCCACTTTGCCCTGCTTCTAGGAACTGGCGAGACTTCAGACGCACGCACATGCGGCCCGTGCTGGAGGTGCGCACGTATTCGGCACGATCACCCATAGCAGCCCGGCATCAGCCGTACACCACCGGACTCACGAAGAGAGTTGCGCGCTTGCTCCGGTGGCACGTAGTCGAAGGTGGGGCCGGCCGTGGTGCCGTCCTCGTCGGTCATCAGCATCAGGGCGTCGGCCTGACCGTTGAGCCTGTACATGGTGCCGACGGCGGCCCCGAGCAGTTTCGGGTCGCCGTTGAAGGCCTGCTCCAGCTGGTTCAACAGGGTGCAGTAGGTGCGGTTGAATTCCTCCTGCGCGGTACGGATGGCGCTGCCCGGGCATGATCGGACAGCCGCGGTCCTCGTCCCAGACCTCGCCCCGGGCCGTGCCCTCGCCCTGTTCGACGATCTCCTCCAGCGCCCCCAGCGCCGACTCCAGATCCTCCACCGCGAACAGCGACCCCGCGGTGTGCCGGAAATGGCTGCCGTTTTCCAGGCGAAGGAACATCTCCAGGGCCTCCCGGCCGAACGGGAGCAGCGACACTTCCAGATCGCCGTGGGACAGCCGCCGGGGCCGCGGCCGGCGTTCCCACCACCAGCGGCGGGCGGTCACGCTAGGGACGTCACGGATGCGAACGGGGGGCGGGCTGGTGGACCCTGTCCCGCATGCGCTCGCACCCGGTCTTGAAGCACCTGTCCGTGTGGGCGGAAGAGGAAGGGACTGACGGGCAATGGCCGATCTGGACTATGGCTGGCGTCTTCGCGAGGTCATGGCGGAGCGCGGCATGTCCTCCACCACGGAACTGCGTCCCCTGCTGGCCGCTCGCGGTGTCGCCCTGTCACCGAGCCAGGTGTACCGGCTCGTGGTCGGCAAGCCGGAGCGGCTGAGCCTCCGCACGCTGATGGCGTTGCTGGACATCCTCGACTGCGCGATGGACGACCTGATCGAACCGCTGCCCTCCCGGACCGTCCGTCGTACAGGGACGTGACGCGGAATCGTCGACGACGATCCCGACCTCCTGCTGGATGCGGGCCATGCTCTCGCCGCGGGATCTTCTGGACGCCGCACTCGACCTGTACGGGTACCGAGCACCGCACATAATGCGGCCCATGTACGCAGGCGGCTGCGCTCGCTCGGCGTGCGCTGGGCGTACCGGCCCGGCGACAAGGTGGATGAAGGCCGGCGGGGTTGACGGCGTCGGCAAGACCGCGCGTTGAACCACATGGCGGCGCGCCACGACCGACGTCCGGGTCGAGCGCATCGTCGCGGTTCCTCCTCGGGCTCGCTCGCCGAGCTCAACCAGGCGGCGCCGGACATGGGAAAGCCCCTGGCCCCGGGACCTATGGCCGGCTCTGGCCGCACCTTGAGATCCGGGTAGGCGCCGCTCTCGCATGGCTCAGCCTGGTTGGTGACCAGCGCCTGACGAACTCCACACCCTCCTCGGCAGCATCACCGACGAACGCGCCGGCCTCTTCCCATGCGTGCTGTGGCTACCAGCCCCAATGGGATCGCCCCTGACACCTTGAGCGCCTGTCGCAGTGAATGGCGGACTTACTGCGGCAGCAACTCAGGGTCTTCTGGCCGGTTCGTTGATCAGGCCGTCTTAATGAGATATTGCATTAGATGACAGTTCAGTCCCGGTACCACCGGTGATGCGCGGTTCGGAAGATATGGCGGAAATGTCCGAAAAGTCCGATATTGGGGGTGGGTGGTCCGCGACAGAGGCGAGCGGAGCCCTGCGGCCTAGGTGGCTGGTAGGCAGAGAGGCGGAGTGCGAGACGCTCGACCGGCTGCTTACGGACGTCCGCGGCGGCGAGAGCCGGGTGCTGGTGTTGCGCGGCGAGGCCGGAGTCGGCAAGTCGGCGCTGCTGGACCGCCTTGTCGCGAAGTCCTCCGGGTGCCGGGTCGTAACCGCGACAGGAGTCCAGTCGGAGATGGAACTGCCGTTCGCGGCTGTCCACCAGCTATGCATGCCGATGCTGGACCTCCTCGACACCCTGCCCGAACCCCAGCATGACGCGCTCGGGACAGCGTTCGGGATGCGCGCCGGTCCTGCTCCCGACCAGTTCCTCATCAGCCTCGCCGTGCTCAATCTCCTGGCCCAGGCCGCCGACGAGCGTCCACTCGTGTGCGTGATCGATGACGCGCAGTGGCTCGACCACGCCTCGGCGCAGGTCCTCACCTTCGTGGCCCGCCGCCTCATGGCCGAAAGCGTGGCCTGTGTCTTCGCCGTCCGTGATTCCGGCGAGACCGACGTGCTGCCGGGCCTGCCCGCGATGGAGATCCGCGGACTGCGCGACGCCGATGCGCGGACACTCGTCAGCCGGGTCGCCCCGGGGCCGCTGGACGAGGAGGTGCGCGAGCGGATCCTGTTCGAGTCGCGCGGGAACCCGCTCGCCCTGCTCGAACTGCCCCGCGCCGCGTCCGTGGGCGGATTCGTGGCGGCGACGACCGGGCAGTCGCTGTCGGGCCGCCTCGAGGACGGCTTCCAGCGTCGGCTGAACGGCCTGCCGGCCGACAG
This sequence comes from Nonomuraea sp. NPDC049480, assembly GCF_044465905.1. Taxonomy (NCBI): domain Bacteria; kingdom Bacillati; phylum Actinomycetota; class Actinomycetes; order Streptosporangiales; family Streptosporangiaceae; genus Nonomuraea; species Nonomuraea sp. NPDC049480. The sequence continues at coordinate 4,410 of NZ_JBITMD010000008.1, read as the reverse complement.
CCGGATGATGCTGCTGCTGGCGGCCGCCGAGCCCCTCGGCGATCCGGCTCTCCTGTGGCGCGCCGCCGGCGTGCTCGGCCTCGACACCACGGCGGTCGACGAGGCCGACGAACTGATCGACTTCAGCGACCGGGTGCGTTTCCGGCATCCGCTCGTCCGCTCCGCGGTGTACAACGCGGCCGTTCCGAGAGAGCGCCGGCAGGCCCACCGGGCGCTGGCGGAGGCGACCGACGCCGCCGGCGACCCGGACCGGCGGGCCTGGCACCTCGCCCACAGCGCCGCCCACCCCGACGAGGACATCGCCGCCGAGCTCGAACACTCGGCCGGGCGCGCCATGGCCCGTGGTGGTCTGGCGGCCGCCGCGGCCTTCCTGGAGCGGGCGGTCCGGCTCACTCCCGATCCGCGGCGCCGGGCCGAGCGCGCTCTCGACGCCGCCCGGGCCAAGCACCTGGCCGGCGCGCCCGAGTCCGCACTGGCGCTGCTGGCGACGGCCGGGGCCGGGCCGCCGGACGAACTGCGCCGCGCCAAGGCCGAATCCCTGCGCGCCGAGATCGCCCTGACCTCGAACCGCGGCACATCCGCTCCGGCGATCCTGCTCAAGGCCGCCAAACAGCTCGAACCACTCGACATCGACCTGTCCCGCGACACCTATCTGCAGGCACTGCTCGTGGCGATCGGCGTCCTGCCTGGCTGGGACGGCATCATCGAGGTCGCGGCGGCCACCCGTGAGGCGCCCCCCGCGCCCGGCGCGCCCCGCGTCACGGATCTCGTCCTCGAAGCCCTTTCCCTGTCCTACACGCAGGACACCCTGACGGCCGAACCAGCCCTGCGGCGTGCCGTGGACGCCATCATGAGCGAGGAGACCGCCCCCGCCGAACAGCTCCGGTGGGTCTGGTTCGTCAACTTCTGCGTCATGGGCGTGTGGGAGGACGAGGCCAGTCGCGAACTGACCGGGCGCTATCTCCGCCTGATCCGCGACTCCGGCGCGCTCGCGCTGCTGCCCCTGGTGCTCAGCATCTCCACGATGCTGCTCCTTTTCGAGGGCGACCTGGCGGAGGCCGAGACCCTGAACGAGGAGGCGAAGGCGAACGCGGTCGCGGCCGACGTCTGGACCACCTCCGGAGCGATGGTGCAGACGGGGGGCGACCTCGGCCTCGCGGCGTGGCGGGGAGATGAGGAGGAGACCGAGCATCTCGCGGAGGTCATCGCGAAAGAAGGAGCGGTCCGCGGGGAGGGGAGGACGCTGGAGATCAGCCATTGGGTCCGGTCCGTCCTCTACAACGGGCTCGGCCAGTACGAAAAGGCTCTGGAAGCCGCTCTGCAGGCTGGCGTGGACCATCAGGCGCCGGGCGGCTGCGGAGTCCAATGGGCGCCCCTCGAGCTCATCGAGGCCGCCGCGCGTACCGGCCGGCACGAACTGGCCTCCCGTACGCTGGAACGGCTCTCCCGGTCCACCCGGGCGGGCGGCGCGGACTGGGGTCTCGGCCTCGAGGCCCGCTGCCGGGCGCTGCTCTCCGAAGGCGAGGAAGCCGACCGCCTCTACCGCGAGGCGATCGACCGGCTCCGCCGCACCCCAATGCGCGTCGACCTCGCCCGCGCCCACCTGCTCTACGGCGAATGGCTCCGCCGCGAACGCCGCCGCATCGAGGCCCGCGAGAATCTCCGCACCGCCTTCGACCTGTTCACCGAGATCGGCATGAAGGCCTTCGCCGACCGTGCCGCACGCGAGCTCCAGGCCACCGGGGAGACCGCCCGGAAGCGGAACGTCGAGACCACGGAACAGCTGACCCCGCAGGAGGCGCAGATCGCCAGGCTGGCCCGCGCCAGCCTGACCAACAAGGAGATCGCCGCACGCCTGTACGTCAGCCCCCGCACCGTCGAATACCACCTGCGGAAGGTCTTCACCAAACTCGGCGTCACCTCACGCCACCAGCTCGAAGACACTGTCTGACCCGCTCGCCGCGGCGCCGCTGCCCGCGCATGCCCTTCTCCATGCCCTCCTTGAGGCGCCGCCGGTACGGATTGCGGCGACGCGGTACCGGCGGCCCCTTTGGAGCTCCAGGAACTAGTGCCGCCGCCCGGGCCTCTGCGGGCTGGAGACACGGCCATCCTCCGCACGCGGAGGTTCGTCGCTCGACAGGTGCAAGCGGAGTCTGTCCGCGTCCCGAGTGGCACGGCCGGCCGGTGACTCCCGGGCGGACCGGTTCCTCCCTGGGGACCCTAGCCAGGCATCTCACTGATGCGACTGCGGCACCTTCCCGGCCACAGTTTGTGGTGTCGGCGACGGGAGTTCACCCGCGGGTCGAGCGGAGAAAGAGCGGTCCCGCCAGCCGCCGGTCCACGAGTCCGGCCGGGCCGACGCCCCGGCCACCGCCGAAGGAAGGAAAGACGCCATGAGCAGCCATGTCGAGCCATGTCCTCGAACCGGCGGCGCAGGCGATCGCCGACGCCACGTCCAAGCCCCCGTTCCTATACGAACTGGGCCCGCGGACGCCCGCAAAGGTCTTGGATCACCTCCAGGCCACCCCGGGTCACCGTGCCCGACATCGACGAGAAGTGAATCAGGATGCCGGCCGAGATCGCGACGCCGGCACCCATGACCGGCTCGTCCAAGACCTGGCCATCGGCGCGCACACCGCCGTCGCCTTCGTGAGTACGACCGCTCGCCCAAGGCTCGCTATCCGGTCGCGATCGAGCAGGCGTACGCCGCCGCCCGGTTCCTGACGGCCGCCGCCTGCCGCGAGCTTCGCCGGCGGCCCCACCTGGCCGCCACGGCGATGGCCTGGTTCTGGGACGCCTACACCACCCACCCCGCCCAGCGCGCCGAGATCATCGCCTCCCCGTGGCGCGCCACCCTGGACGACCTGGCCGGGCTGCCTCCCGCGATCGTCGTGGGCAAAACCAACGTGCCCCGCGACGAGGGCGAGGCCTGCACCCGCCGCCTCACCAAGGCATGCGTCCCCACCACCAGCGTCCGCTGCAACGGCACGCTCCACGACTTCATGATGCTCGACCCCGCCGGCGCCACCCATGCCGTGCGCGCCGCCGTCGCCCAGGCGATCGCGGTTCTCGACAACGCCGTGAACCTCGGAAAGGACAACTCATGAGCACCACCGCCACCCTGTGGTCGTCCTCGCCCACGGAGGCGCGAGTGAGCATACATCGTGAAGGACGAGATCACACGAGCTCCCTCGACCAGGCCGCCGTCACCTTCGTCGAAGTGCGACCGCGCCTCTTCGGTATCGCCTACCGGATGCTCGCCAGCTCGGCGGAAGCCGAGGACATCGTCCAGGAGACCTGGCTGCGCTGGCAGAACACCGAACGCTCGGCCATCGCCAATCCGGCGGCGTTCCTGGCCCTGATCACGAGGCGGCTGTCCATCAACGCCGTGCTGTCCGCCCGGGCCCGCCATGAGACCTACATCGGCCCCTGGCTTCCCGAGCCCATCGATACCAGCACCGACCCCGCCGTCGGAGCCGAGCGGGGCGAGGCGCTCGAACTCGCTTTGCTGGTGCTGGTCGAGAAGCTCACCCCGGCCCAGCGTGCCGCCTATATCCTCCGTGAGGCCTTTGTCTACCCCTACGAGCAGATCGCCGAGATCATTCAGCTCAGCCCCGCCAACGTCCGCCAGTTGGTGAGCCGCGCCCGCAAGCACTTGAACACCACCCGGCGCAAGTCGATCAACACCGACGAGCACCGACGCCTCCTGTCGGCCTTCCTCGACGCCGCCCAGGAGGGGAACCTGACGGCTCTGGAAGACCTTTTCGCCGCTGACGTCATCAGCTCCTCCGACAGCAACGGCATCAGCGGGGCGGCGCCGCTGACGCTGATCGGCATCAACCGGGAGTGGCGCGGTTCGTCACGGCGTACGCGCCGCGCTTCTGGCCGGGCGCCGGCATCGCGTGGGTCGAGATGAACGGCCGCGCGGGTGCCCGTCCGCGATCGGGCTGACTGGCAACGATGAGAGGCGTACTCGAACGCCTCGAGAATCCAGCTCAAGAACCCGAGGTGGGGCCACCGGCGCATCCATGGCGAACTGACCCGCCTCGGCATCAGATGGCCGCCTTGAGCGTCTGGAACACCCAGTCGTGGCCGCCCATGCCGACGGCGACTGCCGCCCGGTTGGACGGGCTCCGCGGCTAACTGGTGATCGCCATCAGGGCCACTGCGAACAGGCAGAGAATGAATCGCGTGAAACCCGAAACGGCGAGCGCTAGTGACGACATACAACACGGGCACGATCGTCGGCCTAGTACTCCAGTGACATTTCGCGATCATGGTTGGGATCTGCGCTGGTAGTGGCAGCGTCGAGCGGCGGCTTGATGACGGCGGCGCCATTGTGACCAGTGCAGAACCTGCCGGGTGGTGCAGCAGCGGGTCAGGATGAGGACAGCCAGCAGGCGGCGGATC